>JBKJTY010000028.1:0-26643 GCA_046590235.1 Candidatus Magasanikiibacteriota bacterium
TGTCACTTTCTTTCTAACGAAAGGAAAGTAACCAAAGAAAGTTTCGGGGGACGCAAAACTCGCCCTTCGGGGCTCAAACAATTGCTTACCCCCGAACCCCAATATAGCAATAAACGACCTTTGAAAGGTCGTTTATTGTTTTGTGGATGAACCTTATACTGAAACTTTTAGTTTCATTGGCACAGGCTGCTTTGCCGCTTTCTGTAGAGCGGCTTTTACAAGTCCCACGAATAAAGGATGCGGGTGTAGAGGACGAGATTTGAATTCAGGATGGAATTGACTACCTACAAAATAGGGATGATCTTTGAGTTCAATAATTTCTGCTAAATCAGATCCTGGGTTAAGACCTACGAATTGCAAACCGGCTTTTTCCATTGCGTCACGATATTCGTTATTGAATTCATAACGATGGCGATGGCGTTCGCTGACTACTTGGGTACCGTATAGTTTGTGTACCTTACTCCCCTTGCGGAGTTCGCAGTCATACGCGCCAAGGCGCATTGTGCCACCGTATTTACCTTCTTTGATATTCTTGGCCTGACGAGGGTTAACATGGATAACCTGGTTTTTTGTTTTTGGATTTACTTCAACAGTGTGAGCATCTTTCAACCCAAGAACGTTACGCGCAAATTCAATTGTTGCGAGCTGCATACCGTAACACAAACCTAGGTATGGAATGTTATGTTCACGAGCAAAGCGAATTACGGAAATAATACCTTCAATACCGCGTGTACCAAAACCACCGGGAACAATGATACCATCAAAACCAACCAACTTCTTTAACGCAGCTGGATCTTTTTCATATGTTTCAGAATCCACCCAGGTTAATTCCGCTTTTGCGTGATTTGACCAGGCAGCATGCTTGATTGCTTCAATAACGGAAAGATATGAATCGGAAAGCGTATAATTGCCCGTACCAAAATATTTGCCAACTACCGCAATACGAACTGGCTTCACAGCTGTCTGCATGTTTTTAACAAATGTACTCCACGCCGGACTTGGTTTATCTTTCAAACGAAGCTTTAAACGTTTTGCTAAAAGGTTGCTAAAACGCTGTGTTTCAAATAAGGCTGGGATTTCATAAATACTTGGGACATCTGGGGCAGAAATGATTTCTTCCTCATGGCGAAGACCACACAAGAGGGCTAATTTCTCACTACGAGGCTTGTCTAAGCCTTCGCGACCACGCGCGACGATAAAGTCTGCTTGAATACCACTTGCGTTGAGTGTACGAGAAGCAAACTGGGTTGGCTTAGTCTTCATTTCACCAAGATGACCTGGAATCGGCATGTAGCTCACTAAAACAAACGCGACATCATTTGGCTTGGTCAATTTCATCATGCGAGCCGCTTCCAAAAAGAGCACATTCTGGTATTCACCAACCGTACCACCAACTTCAATAATCATAACATCCGCCTTGGAGTGCTTGGCGGCGGTTTCAATTCGACTGACCACTTCCATTGGAATGTGCGGAACTACTTCCACGCACTTACCTTTGTAATACATACTACGCTCTTTTTCGATCACGCTTTGATAGACGCGACCAGTAGTCATGTAGTTAACCGAATTAATGTCTGTATCTAAGAAACGTTCGTAATTACCAATATCCTGATCTGTCTCATCACCATCATCTGTCACAAATACTTCGCCGTGCTCTATCGGATTCATCGTGCCGGCATCAATATTGATATAGGGATCAATTTTAATTGCCGATACCTCCATACCACGATTTTTGAGGATACGACCGATAGACGCAGTCGTTACACCCTTACCCACTCCACTCATCACCCCACCAACGACGAAAATGTACTTGGTCTTCATACAACACTAACAATGACAGTAATAGTGGCTTCAATGCCATGTTTAAAAATAATTGTAACCGGAAAAGTTCCTGGGTCTTTAATTGATTTCATGCTCACCTGCTCTTTTCTAACTTTAAATCCTGCCTTAGTGAGACGAGCTACGATGTGCTGCGCAGTGATAGCGGCATATAATTTTCCTTGCGGACTGGCTTTTTCACTTAGTTCTAACTCGTAGCCATCCAGGCGCGCTGCCACTTTTTGTTCAGCATTCAATTCATCGGCCACTTCTTTATCAGCCTTACTATGCTTATTAGTAACTTTCGTAATTGCCTTTTGACTAGCGGGAATAGCTAAATGATTCGGAAATAAAAAATTCCGGGCATACCCTTCGGACACCTCTTTAATATCATCTATCTTTCCTACCCCTTTAACTGACTGCAAAAGAATGACCTTCATAGGCTTTACTTATATCAAAAACTAGTATACTATACTTGACGCTTGGAAGCAAAGGTTTGAAAAAATATACATTATGCCAAAAAAAGCAACAATTAAAGCTGTCGAAGAAACCCCAGAAGTCGCTCCAGTAGTGAAGAAATCGGGTATCGTTACCCTCGTTGGACGCTCCAATGTAGGTAAATCTACCTTGATGAATACTATGGTTGGAACGAAGATTTCCGCTGTTACCGACAAACCACAGACTACTCGCAATGTTATCCATGGCGTTATTAACCGTCACAACGGACAAGCCGTTTTAGTGGATACCCCAGGTATTTTTAAGGATCACCACAACCATTTAACCAGCCAATTGAACGAAAGCGCTCACGAAGCCCTTCGCGAAATTGACGTGGCTCTTTATGTTGTTGACCCAACTAAAACACTTGGTCCGGAAGAACGTTCCATCCTCGCAACTGTCCGTCAGCTCCAAATGCCAAAAATTTTGGTTATCAATAAAAGTGATATCGATGAAAAAGAAAAAGAATATCTTGATGACTATAAAGCATTGAGCGAAGAATTTGCCGCGACCTTTGAATTGTCTGCTCTCCGCAACCGCCACATTCAGCCATTAATAGATAAAGTTTTCGAACTTCTCCCTGAAGGCGAACCTCTTTACCCAGATAACCAATTGACTAACGTCGATAAAGATTTCTGGATTGCTGAAATTATCCGCGAAAAGATTTTCCTCGCAATGCGCAAAGAAGTTCCTTACACTGTACACGTAGAGCTTGAATCATTGGAAGAAAAAAAGGATATCACTGTTATCAAAGCTACCATCTTCACCTACGACCGTCGCTATAAAGAAATGTTAATTGGCGCAGGTGGACGTGCTATTAAAGAAGTTGGTATTGCCGCTCGTAAAGAACTTGAACAAGCAACCAATAAAAAAGTTTTCCTCGATCTGAATGTCGAAACCGACAAACATTGGATGGACAGAGTTGGTCAATAATCCTCAAGTAAAAACCCTCCGCTCGGAGGGTTTTTTGTTTATCTATCAAATCTTATAAACGGTAGATAACTATTATCTTGGATCAAATCGGCAAAAATGAGTCCTTCCCCGCCTCTAAATCGTAAACCGGAAACAGTCACGTTGTTACCTGGGTTGAGATTAATAGTATCGATTTGCTGTCGTATAGCATTGCGGATAATGGTACCGGCACTGACTATAACTTTAGTTGTAGTATTTACCGCAGGCATATACAACGTAATCACACCTGGTGTTGAACTGACAATTTCTGAAAGCGGCAGTTTAATTAGCTTGTCTACAGGCTGTTCCATTGTCCCAATATCGTCTTGAGGGACCGATGGTTGAACGACAAACATAAAACTGGTTGATACTGACTGAATCGTTCCTTGTACAGTCGTAGAAACAATTTGAAAATAAGGCCAGTTGTTTGGTAATGGTAAAATCGGTTTCACAGCAATAGGCGGTTTTTCAAAGGGCATTGGCTGAGGCGGGAGAGGCAACGGGGTCACTGGTCTTGGCATAGGAAATGGTACATGAGGAGCCACCGGCGCATCCGGATTTGGCGTGAGAGCGCGTGCGCCACTGCCACCAATAAAAAAACAACTAAGAGATACGGCTACGGAAAAAAGAAATATTTTTGACATAAGACAAAGAAAAAGTTAATTCAGAGTATGTAACGGATGAATTACCGTTTCTTTTCAATAGTAAAACTAGAAATAAAAAACCTCCCATTGCAGCGGGAGGTTTTTCACAATGTTTTTATTTCTTAAGAAGTTCCAAAGCCTTTTCTATCATTATATCTTCGCCGATCTTTTGCTTTTCAAAATCTTCTTTTACCAACACGTCTGGAGTAACACCGGTATTATTAATATTGTTACCATTAGGTGTATGCCATTCAGCCACTGTTAGCTTAAGAGCGGAACCATCTGGCAATGTTTCAAATTCTTGCACAGAACCTTTACCATATGTCTTTTCGCCAACAATAGTTGCAGCCTTATGGTCTTGTAAAGCACCTGCGACAATTTCAGAAGCAGAAGCTGATCCGCCATTAACCAGCACAATCGTCTTCATATTAACTAAGCGATGCTCACCTACTGACTGATGAACATTCTCATTACCCGCACTAAACTTTTCACTTACAATCACACCACTTGAAACCCATTCACTCGCCATAGAAACGGCGGAATCCAAATAGCCACCAGGATTATTTCGTAAATCAACGATCACTCCGTTTGCCTTGTCAGCTTTGAGACGATCAATATATTTACTAAGCTCCGGTACAGTTCGGTCATTGAATTGCATAATTCGCAAATAAGCAATATTTCCCGGTTTGATTTCATACGTTACCGCTGGAATATTAATTTTTGCACGACGAATTGTAAAATCAGTCGGTTTATCCATACCCACTCTTGAAATGGTAAGAACTACGCTACTAGTAGCAGTGCCACGAATATTTTCCACAGCTGTTTCAACGTCCATCCCTGCGGACGGCTTCTTATCAATAGCTAAGATTTTGTCACCAGGACGTAAACCGGCTTTCGCAGCTGGTGTTTCAGGTAGTGGAGCAATGATCATTAGCTGACCATTCTTAATACCAATTTCGGCACCAATACCACTAAATTCACCTGACAAACTTTTTGAGAATTCATTAGCCGCCTTTGGAGGGAAATAAACTGAGTAAGGATCATTGAGACCGTACACCATTCCCTGAATTGCTCCGTAAAACAAATCACTGTCTTTTACCGGCTGTTTTACATAACTTTGTTTCACCTTATCCCAAACCTCCCAGAATTGATTAAACTCAACGCTACTAGAATGGTTGGTAGAACGATTAAATTCAATGACTTTGGCAACATCTACCTGACCATCTGGGCCAAGCACATGACGACGAGCATACAAACCTTGGCCAACCAAAATGCCCGCACCAAAACTAGCAATAACAAAAATAATGCTTAAATAGGTGCCAATATATTTTCCGGCACGTTGCCGTGTCGGGGAAGTATTCTCCATAAATAAAGTTTTAATTATTCGTTAACAACAGTGATATCAGCACCAGCCTGACGTAAAGTTTCGTACAAATTCTGGTAGCCACGGTCGATGACATATGTATTACGTAAAATGGAACGGCCTTTTGCAGCTAACATACAAATAAGCACGTTAACAGCCGGACGAAGTGCTGGCGGAGAGATGAGTTCAGCTGCTTTAAAATCGGTTGGACCTTCCACCCAAACACGGTGCGTATCAATTAAAGTAACATTGGCTCCAAGCTTCTTTAACTCAAGACTATACATGACACGGTCTTCGTAGACCCAGTCATGCACCAACGTTCTACCATCTGCTTTGGCCAAAATCGGAATAAATAGAGGTAAATTATCAATGTTAAGGCCCGGATATGGACGACACTCTAATTTATCGGGTAATGATTTTAGTTTACTCGGTATAATTTCTATGTCAACAATCTTGAATTTGCCATTACGTGATTTACGCTCATTTAATAATGTATAACGTTGTCCCATCACCTCTAATTTCAAAAGTTCCAGCGCAAGAAAATCATACGGACAATTCTCCACAACTAAATTCGAATTAGTAACAATTGCAGCTGAGACAAAAGTCATGGCAACAATCGGATCTGGCATGATTGAATATTCCTTAACCGGCTTCAACGCTTTCACACCTTCAATGATCAGCGTAGTTGTACCAACACCTTTAATATTTGCGCCAGCCTTTTGTAAAAAGAAACAAAGATCCTGTACCATGTAATTGGCAGAAGCCATTGCAATAGTTGTAGTTCCCTCAGATAAAACAGCACCCATGATTGCATTTACCGTTGCTGTGTCACCAGACTCGTACATGACAATATCCGCTCCTTTAAGACGAGATGGATTCACAACTTCGTAATAACCCGGATGTGTTTTTATTTCCATTCCCAATTTTGAAAGTGCTAACAAATGCGGACGAACAGTTCGGTTACCGAGTTTACAACCACCTGAACGGTATAATTTATATTTCTTTTCGCGCGCAGCGAGCGAGCCTAAAAACAGCAATGATGCGCGTGTTACTTCGCAGGCATGTTTATCAATCGTTTCTAATGTTAAATCATTTGAGGCATCGATAACAAGACCACCGCTGTGGTCATACGAAACGACTACACCGATACTTTGCAAAAGCTCAATAATACGTTCGGTTTCCTCAATTTTAGGGACATCGGTAAAACGGACCTTACCCTTAACTAACACTGCTGCCGCAAGAAGTGCGACCGCGGCATTTTTAGATGATTGAGTACTGATTGTACCGCTTAGTTTTTTACCACCATTAACGACAATATATGACATAATTTGGCCAAAATTTCTTTGACTTAGAGACTATTTTGTGATAGAAATAAGTATACTCTATAGCCCCTACTTTGGCAACCAAACCCCTCATATGGAATACCCCGGTGCAAGGTTCACCAGACCCGTACGTCTCACGCTGCTTATCACGTTTATTGCGGCGTTTTTTATTATCTCACCAATTGTCGTTTTATATGCTGCCGGATTCCACTATGACTGGCAAAACGGTTTTTTGCGTGAAACAGGTGGTTTAAGCATTGATGTCTTACCAACTAAAACAACGGTCTTTGTTGATGGACTCCCTTTGAATGAAACACTGCCAATTCGTCTTAAAAATATTACACCAAAAAATTACCATATCGAATTGCACGCCATCGGATACCACAGCTGGGAAAAAGATGTAACTGTATACCCGCGTCAGACCACTTATCTCAAAGACATAACACTCCTTAAAAAAAGCGAACCAAAAACTATTACTTCTGACATCACCAACACCTTATCCGTATCAAAAGACGGACGATACGTTATTTTCAGTAAACCAGAAAATAAATTACAAACTTTTTTTATTTACGATCAAAAAACAAACCAAACTAACATCATTGCAGGACTAGCTACCACCAGCACACTTGAAGCCACATGGAACCAAAGCGATACATTTGCTATAGCAGATGCAAAACCTCCTTATAACTCTTTTATAGTTGGTAAAGCGACTAACCCTAGTACGCTAACTGATGTAGCAGCCATTAGCGCAGAACCGATTACTAAATACATTTGGAAAAACAGTAATGATGCACTCCTCTATCTTGGAACATCTTCAACTCTTTTTTCTTTTTCGCCATTACTGCACCAAAAACAAACTATCGCTATTAATACTTTTCAAGATTGGTATATAACTGACAATACTCTTTGGACATTAAACAATACGACCAACACAGCTGTCATAACACGTGACACACTTGGCTTTAACGAACAGTTTGCCGCTATCAACACCACTACAAGCGGGATTGCATCTGAACAATTTGATCCTTCCGCTTGGAAAATAGCAACTATTAGTAATGGGCACGTTTTACTTCAGCATACTACGAATCCACGCATGTTAATTGTAGAAAAGAATAAACAATACAATCTTAATACACACAATTTCCTTATCTCACCCTATAACAACTGGTGGTTGATGCACAACGACTCAGAAATATGGTCATACATCGAAGATGGTGACGAAGGCCCCTCAATTCTTCTTCGCTCTGGGGAGCTGGTAAAAGATGTAGTGCCACTTGATAATTTTAATACGCTCGGGCTACACTATAATCGTTCGGTGCATGTGCTGTTTCCTTATGAGTATGTTGAGGAAAAGATACTAAATGAAGATATTCAAAATATGGTAGCAGACACTGTTAAGCGAACATTATTCTATAGTACTGATAAGGGACTGTTTTCATTAGGATATTAAATTTTACTTCACTATCGTTCAATCATTTTTCTTTAATTCTATTTTCCTAGTGTTACTTTCTTTATAACTAAAGGAAGGTAACCCCTGCCTGCCGGCAGGCAAGAAAGAAAGTTTCAGGGGAAAGTAAAACTCGCCTGCGGGCTCAAACATTACTTTCCCCCGAACCCCATAACTATATAATTGATATATGAAATTAACTACTTTTACTGACGGAGGGTCTCGTAGTAATCCGGGGCCGGCGGCTTCCGGGATTGTTATTAAAGATGAGACGGGTAAGACCATAAACGCTTTTGGTGTGTATTTGGGGACGCAAACGAATAACTACGCGGAATATATGGCGCTAATTGAAGCGCTTAAAAAAGCTAAAGAACTAGGTGGGACGGAAGTGGAATGCGTGATGGATAGTTTGTTAGTATGCAACCAAATGAAGGGTATGTGGAAAGTAAAAGAGGTAACTTTACAAAAATTATGCATTCAGGCGCATAATGCTTCACGAGCCTTCCGAAAAGTTACCTACCGCCATGTCCTTCGCGCATTTAATAAAGAAGCTGATGCAGAGGTAAATAAAATTTTAGATAACCAAACTGCCTTATGACGTTTTCCCACCAAGCACTTGATCTTAAAGAAGAATGGCCGCTTGTCTTTACAGCATTATCAAAGCACCTCTTTTATTTCCGCATGCAAATTTGTAAATTTGTAATCGAACAAAAAAAGGTACCTGTGAACCCATTCATGAGTTTTGAATATTTTTTAGCAGATACGGTTGAACGTGATTTAGTCAGGACAGCTAACAATACTTTGGTAAAACGAGCAGACGAACTCTGGATCTTTGGAGCAATAAGTAATGGCGTGTTGGCCGAAATCATCCAAGCAAAAAAAGCGTTAAAACCTGTACGGTATTTCACCATTATACAATCTCTAACTATTGAAGAAGTTACCCCAGAAGAGGTTGAATTCGAAGCAGAAGTAGCTGACCAACGACAACTAATTCTCGCGTAAATAAAAAGACCCGACTAGCGGGTCTTTTTTAATTGTCATCCAATTTTAGAGATCATTTTTCAAATCTTCCAAGGCTTTCTTTGTTTGCTTATTTACCTTGCGCGGCACACGAATTTTTACTTTTACATAATGATCGCCGCGAGATTTACTATTGATATGCTGGATACCCTTACCTTTTAGACGGATAAGTTGTCCTGATTCAGTTCCTTCTGGAACAGCAATTTTTAGCGGACCATCGATAGTCTCCACTTCGAGCGTATCACCAAGCACCGCTTGAGGAAAACTAATATCATTTTCAGTATAAACATCAAAAGCATCACGGTGGAACACTTTAGAAGGCTTAATATGCACCTGAACGTAGAGATCGCCTGATGTACCGCCGTGAGGCGCTGCTTCGCCGTAACCAGTGATTCTAATGGATTGACCTTCATCAATACCGGCAGGAATTTTAACGTTTGCTGCTGTTTGTTTCATGAGCACACCGTCACCGCCGCAATGTTTACATTTCTGACTTGGAAATTTACCACGACCATGACAAGTAGGACATTGAGCCATGGTTTGCATCATACCGAGGAAAGTACGTTGATTTTGCATAACCTGGCCACTACCCTTACACATATCACATGTATCAATTTTACTGCCTGGTTCACCGCCACTACCAGAACAGACATCGCAACTAGATTGCTTACGGAGAGAAACTTCTTTTTCAATACCAAAAGCGGCTTCTTTAAAATCTAATTCCATATCCACCTGGATATCACGACCGCGATTTTCACGGGCACGTCCTCGGCCACCACCAAAACCAAACATTTCACCAAAGGCATCACCGAAGTCCATGCCGCCGAAATTAAACTCAAAACCACCTTGCTGGCCGCCGCGCGCCGCTTTCATGAAGTCTTCCCAGCCGGCGCCACCGCCAAAACCACCTTGTTGTTCAAAGTCTGAACCGAACTGATCATATTTCTGGCGCTTATCAGCATCGGAGAGAACCTGATATGCTTCATTAATTTCCTTAAACTTCGCCTCATCACCACCCTGTCGGTCAGGATGATGTTGCATGGCGAGCTTTTTAAACGCTTTCTTGATCTCGTCAGATGAAGCACCTTTTTCAATTCCTAAAATTTTGTAGTAATCTTTAGACATACCTTACGAACCAAAATATTCATCAAATTCACCTTGTAACTCCGGAAGAACTTCACCAATCTCTTTAGGCTTTTCCGTTAAATATTGCGTATTCATAGACAGAGTCGCAATCCGATTATTTAACCAGTTATAAAAAAAACTGGCACTAATTCGATTTTTATTATTAGCATCAATTTGACGAGCGCCTGATTCATGCCCTAAATCAAGGGTTTTTTTCGAAATAACTACATAATCTGCATTTTCCTTGGTTGCTTCTTTTAAAAGCTGACCATACGCATCCCACAACTCTTTTTCTTCAACGCCCAATTCTTTTACATTAACAATGTGAACAATAGTTCCGTCATGTAAACGACGCTTCTCAACAAATGATTTAATTTTATCCTGGAAACTAGCTAAACGAGATTCGATCGACGACTCACGTGATTCTGACATAGAGAAAAGATACTTTGTAAACTACTATCCCCCATCGAGCGATGAGGGACAGCGTGCCTACAGTTTATTCCTTTTTATCCTTATCGTCCACTACTTCACCTTCGATAGGACCATCTTTCTTTTCTTCTTTACCCGGTTCTGCGGCCGCACCTTTTGCTTGGTCAGCCTGGTACATCTTTGTACCAACCGCCTGTGCAACTTTAGACAATTCGTCACCAGCTTTTTTGATTGCTTCGACGTCATCTTTATCTTTCACTTCTTTTACCTTAGCGAGTGCTTCTGTAACTGCTTTCTTTTCATCTTCTGTAACCGCAGCAATCTTTTTCTCTTCTACGTCTTTCATCATCTTTTCAGTGGTGTAAACCATTGTGTCTGCAAGATTACGAGCTTCGATAAGTTCTTGTTTTTTCTTATCATCAGCAGCATGCAATTCAGCATCCTTACGCATCTTTTCGATTTCTTCTTTAGAAAGACCGGAAGATGATTCAATTTTAATAGACTGCTCTTTGTTAGTCGCTTTATCCTTTGCCTTCACATGCAAAATACCGTTAGCGTCGATATCAAAACTAACTTCGATCTGCGGAACACCGCGTGGTGCTGGTGGAAGACCGGCAAGTTCGAATTGACCAAGGATCTTGTTATCCGCAAACATTGGGCGCTCACCTTGTGCTACGCGTATTGAAACTGCAGGCTGGTTATCAGTGGCAGTAGAGAAAACTTGGCTCTTGGAAGTTGGGATAGTAGTATTGCGTTCAATCAATTTGGTGAAGACCTGACCCATAGTTTCAATACCAAGGGACAATGGTGTCACGTCGAGCAAGAGAACGTCTTTAACGTCACCCTTCAACACGCCGCCTTGCACAGCCGCGCCAATAGCAACGACTTCATCCGGATTCACACTGATGTTTGGTTTTTTACCAAAGAATTTTTCAACAGTGCTGTAAACCAATGGCATGCGAGTCATACCACCTACCATGACGATTTCATCAATATTAGCAATTTCGAGCTTCGAGTCCTTTAGAGCTAGTTTCACTGGCCCCATACTCTTTTCAACAAAGTCATGGACCAATTCTTCAAGCTTCGCGCGAGTCAATTTCAAATCCAAGTGTTTTGGACCATTCGCATCAGAGGAAATAAATGGCTGATTAATTTGAGATTCTTGCGCGGTAGACAATTCAATCTTAGCTTTTTCAGCAGCTTCTTTAATGCGACCGAGAGCAAGCATGTCTTTACCAAGATCAACACCATCGGATTTCTTGAATTCATCAATAATCCATTGCATGATGCGTTGGTCAAAGTCATCACCACCAAGATGTGTATCACCGTTGGTTGCGAGTACTTGCACTGAATCTGCAGTCACTTCGAGCACAGAAACATCGAACGTACCACCACCAAGATCGTACACAACAATCTTCTGATCTTTCTTCTTATCAAAACCGTAGGCCAATGCTGCCGCAGTTGGTTCGTTAATAATACGTAGAACATTCAAACCAGCGATTTCACCAGCTACTTTTGTAGCAGAACGTTGCGCATCGTTAAAGTATGCAGGAACGGTAATAACCGCTTCAGTAATTTTTTCACCAATACGTTCTTCCGCATCAGCTTTCAATTTGGACAAAACCATTGCGCCAATTTGTTCTGGGGCAAATTTTTCACCGTTCATTAAAATACGAACGCTATCACCCTCTGCGACGATTTCGTAAGGTAGAGAACCTTTAGTGCGGGAAACTTCTGAGTCACTGAAATTGCGACCCACAAAACGTTTCGCGGAATAAATAGTATTCTTTGGGTTAGTCACCGCTTGGCGCTTTGCCAACTGACCAACTAAACGTTCACCGCTCTTAGAAATAGCGACAACTGAAGGAGTGGTACGCGCACCTTCTTTATTTTCGAGAACTTTTGGCTGACCACCTTCGATGATGGAGATGCAAGAGTTCGTTGTACCTAAGTCGATTCCGAGTACTTTTGACATACAGTATTTAAAAATTATTTATTTTTCTTATTAATAACTTTTACGCTAATCTTTTTCGTATCAGTCGCCTCTACCTTTGGACAAACAATCTTCAACAACCCGTCTTCAAACTCCGCTGACACTTTATTTTCCAAAACTTGTGTTGGGAGTGGGATATCGCGGTAAAACTCACCGCTTCTGACTTCTTTGCGATAGTAATTTTTTTCTTCGATCACGTGCTCGCTCTGGTTTTTACCCTTGATAGTGAGCACACCATTTTGGACACTGACCTCGACATTTTCCGGCTTTACGCCAGCTAGCGGGGTTTCAATGACGAGATCATTATCATTCTCGTACATGTTAATGGCTGGCATGAAAGCCTTGGTCTGGCCGCCAATCACGCTTGGTGTCCGACTGAACATGTCGTCCTCACCAAATGGTTCGACCATTGGGTTCCAACGAATTAATGACATATAAAATATAATTAGGACTTACTATTGTCATTCCCGCGCAGGCGGGAATCTAGGATACGGACGTTTGGTATACTGGATTCCCGCCTGCGCGGGAATGACAGATGACTACTTTGCGACAACCACCTTAGCAGGTTTGATCACGCGATTACCCATGAGGTATCCCCCTTCAGCTTCCTTGAGAACTGTACCAGATGGTTTTTCACTTTCTTCTTCACCAACTGTTTCGTGGAAAATCGGGTTAAAGACTTCACCAACTGTTTTAATTTCCATGACGTTATGGGCTTTCAGCACTTCGCCAAATTGCTTCATGATATACCCAATACCCATGACCCAATTCTTCACCTGATTATCTTCAGTACCCGGTGGAATCGCAAAAGCTTTTTTAAAGTTATCGTAGACAGGAATAAATTCTTCCACAATTTGCTGCTCGCTCATCATAGCCATTTCTGAACGTCGGGCCGCAGTTTCTTTTAAAAGGTTTTGGTAATCAGCCAAAGCACGTTGCCAGCTGATTTTAAAATCATCACGTTCTTTGGTAAGCTGTTCTACCGGATCAATTACCGGCTGCTCGTTTGGTACTTCTTGATTGTGTTGTTCGTCGGACATAAAGTTTATATAAGTTCGCGAATTTTTTTAAGTAGACTCCAATTATGTTTGTAATCCATGCGTTGCGGACCAAGCAGGATTAGGAGCGACTCGCCATCTCTTCCAAAGCGCGTCGCGACACAAGAGAGCATCTCACCAAAGGGGTGATCCTTACCCAAGAAACAACGTGGATCGTTTTGCACTCGATCATAGAAACGCGGCAGATACTCTTCACAACGGTCAAAGACCTGGGAAACATTAGCCACCAATTTCATTTCCGTAAAATCTGGTTTGCTAAATAAGTTGGAAAGACCGGTGTAATACATTTTCTCCGCGGAGAAAGCCATGATAACGGTTTCATCAGATAAAGTAACAAGCGCCTTAGCAATATTTTTATGCACCAGCTCCCTATCATCCGTTGCCAAACCCAATGCTTTTTCAAGTGCGGCGGTTTCTGCTTTGGTTACTCGTAACGCATCCTGTTCTAATTGATCGATGTAGAATGAGTAGCCCTGGATAGTTGGGATACGACCAGCAGATGTGTGCGGATGGGTTAAATATCCTTGTTCTTCTAAAAGGCGGAGTTCGTTACGAACCGTAGCCTCACTCCAATCGAGTCCGGCCGTTTCAACTAAAACACGCGACCCGACCGGTTCGGCAGTAGCGATAAATTGCTCGATAACGAGCTGTAATAATTTTTGTTGTCGTTCCTCTAGCATATTATCACTCTAAACTTCTGAGTGATAATATACAACTAGCACTCTCCACTGTCAAGTGCTAATTTATGCACAGTTATAGCGGCTAAAAATGATAATCCCGCACAGCTATAGAAGCCCGTGCGGGATCAAAAAACTACCCCTTCGGCTTCAGTCGGACGACAATCTCATCATCCGTGTCGAAACCGTCGCTGATCTTGCGCAAATACAATCTATTTCTCAGCAAATCAACCACCAAGACATAGTCATGGTAGCGCGCACCGAGCGCAACCAAATGCGCACTAGACGACTTACGAATCTCGGGTTGCGTGATACACCAGGTCAGTAGATCGAGAGCGTCACCTTCGACAAAACCACGCTCATCAACCATTTTCTCAACTTGAAGCAACGAATACGCGTCAGGACCGAGATACATGATGTCGCTGGTGAGCGCCAAATCGAACGACCCGTAGTCGTACCCGAAATGCGCCGCGTTGATCGCCGGATCAACATCCTTGAACTTGCAGAGCTTGACCAGGTAATAGAACAAGGTCATCTTGGTCAGCTTGAAGTGAGGCTGCACGAGCAGGCTGGCGATTTCATCCACCATTTCCTGACCCGCCTTGCCATCGAGCTTGAGCAAATCCCCTTCGTTACCACCACGCTCGCGAATGGCGACCATGACCGCCATACAGATATTGATCAGCTTGCCCGCAGCCCGCTCAACCGCGGACACTTCATCTCCATTTCGTTTCGACATGACGCTTCCCTTTGCGGCTCGCCTCTTGTCCGACGGAATGCCGAACCCCTACAAGCCAAAACAAGCCTACCATTACCGCACACACAAGTCAAAAAGTAGTTCGTGGTTTACTCCTTAAAAAATTCATAAAATAAAACTAAAATATAAGCTAAATAAGCAGGTTGACGAAAATAAACCAACCACATACAATAGAACTAATCTTGACCTTAACCTCTATGCTTAAAAAGCATACATCCAACGACTACGCAACAAAAAATGATGTTGCCACAATGGTAAAAACTGTTACGCAGGACATTCTTTTTGCTATCAACGGCTTCGCGAATAATGTTCAGGAACAATTCCAAGAACTTAGAACCGAATTAAAAGATGAAATAAAGGGTTTAAGAACCGAACTAAAAGGTGAAATACATTACCTAAAAAATGATGTAGGCGACATCAGAAGCGATATTAGCACCATAAAAAGCGACATCCGAGAAATTCAAAATACCATGGTAACTAAAGATTACCTGGAAAAACGATTAAAATCATTTCCTCACCTAATAAAACACTAACAAAAAAGAGCCCTTATTGGGACTCTTTTTATTTTCACCTAGTGAATCTGCTGGATTTCTGAAAGAAGAACGTTTTCAACATAGATACCACGAGCATAGAAGATACGCTCGAGTTCATTTTTGATTTCTGTTTCAACCTGGTCACGCTTGGAACCAACGATGTCATTGTAGTCAAAGTGACTAAATACCATGCGAATGCGGCTACGGATAGCAGGGCGAACGATTTTGATCACGAAGTCTTCACCGATAGTCTGCCAGATACTTGGTACCTGGTGAATATCGAGGCGGAGCAACATTGTGCCTTCTACTCCAACACGCTTACCATCGAGGGTAACTGCTGCAATTGGAATATCTCCAAGTGAGCGTTCGTGTTCTGCGTTAAAACTGCGAGAGATACTATATTCCAAAGTTTGGACATTGAAAAGCTTTGCTTTCTGCCAAAATGGAATCTTTAAGTGTAGACCAGGTGTCAAAACTTTTTTGAGCACACCGCGACCAAGGTCGTAGACACACGCTACATAACCTGGTGGTACGTAAATGAACAAGCCTTTGAGCACGTCATCTACGACGAACGAATACATCATTTTATCTAGTGATTCAGCTGCCATAGAAAAAAATTACGAATTAATGATGCGCACCGGCACCATGACCATCATCAGCGGCGACTTTCTTACGAAAGAAGAGATGACGGACAAGACTTACACTATCAGAAAAAACCATTGTTGTTAAGACGAAAAGCGCTTTGACCATCGGAAGGTACCAGAGGAAGACAAAAACAAACAAAGGGAAAAAGATTAAATAATACATTTCAGACTTTTCCCACGCTTTCTTGTGGCGCTCTTCAAGAATAGTAGCACCTAACAAATACAATGCTGCAATAGTAGCCCAGGTCCAATCTTTCGCATGGCCAATATCAAAACCGTAAAAACTTGTGTTAATAGTACCAGGAAAATCAACTGATGGGTATAAGTTCTTGATCATTTTCTCGCCGGTGATACCACCGATAAAGACTTGGTAGAGTAAGAACAAAACCAATAATTGGATACCAATCGAAGCAACCTTAGCCCATGGGGATACTTTATATTTCTTCATGATCTTACGAACCGTTTCCTGCTGCGCAACACGATCATTCTTATACGCTTTAATAGCTTTGGCTGCCTCTTCTGCTGCCCGTTCTTTACGCTCACTGTTGTATTCCGCCATGATAGTAAGCGGTAACATGAAAATACGCAAAAAGACAGTCAACCAAATAACCGCCCAACCCATATTTTGGTGAGCAATGTTCGAGTAAATCCAAATCAACGCATTGAAAAGCGGTTGATAGAAAATGGTGAACCAAAGTGCAGATAACATAGATATAGGGAGTATAGCAGTTTTTGGCTAATATAACAACCGATTAACTGCTTTTCTAAAGAAATGGCTAACCTTAGCAAAAAATAAAAGCCGCGACAAGCACGACACAAACCTAGTATAACACAAAAACAGGTTTTTGTCAAGGCACTTACGGGTGTTTATGGCTAATATAAGCCATTATTCAACCATCTCCCATACGTACTTGGCAACATTGTTAGGCTTTCCAAGTAGTGGGTAGTGGTGAAGGTTAATAAAGGGAACAGCATTGCATTCAATAATCCCCCACTTCTGTTCCGCTGGTGATTTGGTGACGTCAGGGATGATAAAATCAAAACCTAGAAGCACATCACCGACAACCGCGGCCGCTTTTTCAAGAGCAACGACAACATCAGGGTGCACTTCGGAAGTTATTTCAAAACTCGAACCACCATAACTCACACCCACCTTCTCAGTTAAATCAATAACCGTACCAGCCGGTAAAACGGTTTCGAGGACATAACCGTTTCGCAATAAAAATTCGAGTGTCGCTTGGTTAATCTTAATATCCTTAACACCGGTCGGTTTAGACGCATTTTGCAAAGCTACCAGATCAGCAATCGTGTGTGTACCATCTCCGATAATGCGCGGTGGATTTGCACCAAGTACGCCACGAAGTTTCCCACCGATCATTGTACCACGATAAACACCACCGTAAAGATGCTCTTCCATCACAACC
This sequence comes from Candidatus Magasanikiibacteriota bacterium, assembly GCA_046590235.1. Taxonomy (GTDB): domain Bacteria; phylum Patescibacteriota; class Patescibacteriia; order Magasanikbacterales; family GWA2-37-8; genus 2-02-FULL-45-10. The sequence goes on from JBKJTY010000028.1 coordinate 17,701, forward strand.
CAATTACAGAGTTGTTTAGCAACACCGAATGCTTGGCGAAGTTCTGCTTCTGTATAAATACACGTTGTCGTATGTCGCCCACGTGAACCAAGACGAGGTTTAATAATGACTGGTTTTTGTAACGTTTGAAAAACAGCGAGTAACGTTTCGTAATCAGAAAAACTACCACCAGCAGCAACCGGTAATTGCGCGGCTAATAACTTTTCTTTAAGAATTCCTTTGTCATCCATCCACAAAAGCGCCGTCGAGTCAGATTGTTCTGGTCGAGGCAGACCATTAAAATATAGTTGCTTACCCTTAAGAACCGCGCGATAAAAATCAATTTGTTTACCTAAAAAAGTTGCTCCTTCCATTTTGATACCACGCAATTCTGCATCATCCCAAAGTGCTCGGGCACGCGCAATAGTACAATCGTCTTTTTTATTATAAAATTTTACGAGACCGACCAACCGAAACGAATGTAGCATGCCAAATAACGCAACCTCAGTCAGCCAATTAAAAAATTGCCCAATTCGAGATGTTGCTAAATAGCGATTAAACGGGGTCATGAGAACGACCGTAAACGTGTTGAACCAAGTTAAACGGTGTGAAGTTGGATTGTTGCCGCAATAAAGACATGGGGCCATAAAATTTGGTAAGTAATGACGACATATCGCCGAAATCACTGATGATTTATACGTATTTAGAAAAGTTTCTTCTCCAATATAATCAACTAAGCCACCTATAGAAATCGAAGCGAGTCCTGTAGCGCACTGTTCCAAAATAATTTCGTAGACACTACCGCTTGGCTGTCGAACAGTAAAAGTAGATACATGGTTTTGCTGCGCTAAACACGCTGCGATACTACCAGAACCACAAGCTGATTCAGGCAAAAAAGTTCCTGTTCCACGAACCCAAACCCAAGGTTTGATGGTAAGCTGATCCTCACTTCTTTTTTCTACGTGTATCACGCCTATGGCCGGCACCAAACCATCATCATACTTTGTAATAACCTTTCGCGGATCTTCCAAAACCCTTAAGTCTTCTGTGATGATAAAAGTAATACCTTGTAAAACAACCAACTTACCTTCAGGTATAATCGTAATAGCAATTAAAAGCGATGAAGGTAGTATCAAGTTGTCCTTACCATCAACAAACATGGCTTTCACCAACACCGATGAGCCAGAAAGCTTAAAAACAACTTCTTTTTTTCCAGAACGCTGCGCTTGAAAAAGAGCAGCGGAACGGGCTGCATTAACACACAGTTCACCACCCATCATTTCCAAAACAAAATCATGGCTTTGGTTATCAGGCGGAACAATAAAACCAACCTGCTCAATTGTGGGATCGTGGGCCATGATGGTAGCAGCAGTGTCGACACGTAAAAACGGTGACACCGGCTCATCGACTAGTGCGGTGAGATTACCGCCCGGAGAAAATAAATGATAACGTAACATAAAAAACAGGTTGACTATTGCCGAACTAACGACATCGGAACCAAAACACTTCGAGGCAATGGCTCTGGACCTTCTGATGTTAAAACTGGTTGTTTACCCCCGTGAGCAAAAGCGTACAATTCAGGCATGAGGTTATCAAGCGCACTCGATAAAGGGAGTGTCTCCGCGACATGTCTAATACGCGCCACGGCTTCCTCTGAACCATAGAGCAGCAGATCAAGCGATGTTGCCAGCGTTTGACGCGAACCAAGACTGAGTGAAATAAATGCAAAATCAGAAGAGAGATAACTTGTTTCCAAACCATCAAGAAACTTTTCAGCCTCTTCCCCTATCATTGTGTTAAGTAGTGTCCGATAAGCAAAACGAAGATCGGAAAGATAGCTAACCTGCCCACTTCCACCACCCAACGTCAAACCATAATAAAAACTTAAAACAATATAGGATAATGCTAGACTTGGCATAAGTAAATTATGTTCAAGTGCGTATCTAATACTTTCAGGAGATAATTCATACGAAAGCGCCCCATCATCAGAGATAAGACACCCCGAACGATAATGAAGTTGGACACGCACACCGTCATGCAAACCCCAAAATAAAAATGAACCTTTGCGAAGCGACTGAGAAAATGAACCAGTCAAACCATCAAAATGTTTTAAAAATGATTCCTGCCAAACTTGGTTAAACAGTAATTCATGGATGATAGTTTTTTCCTGAAGATGATAGCGGAGCAAAAGCTTATTAACTATTGTTTCTTGTGGGATGTAAATCAAATCAGTCGCAATACCAGTCGGCATCTTTTTCCAAAAAACATAATTTGTGAGACTAATCTGATCTGAAAATGATGTAGCACCTAGCACCGCTTCGGTACCATAAATAGTATTGAGCAGAGACGGATAGCCTGGTTCTGCACGTACACGATCAAAATCTTCACGGGTGTACGACGCGGCAGCAAACACTGACTGATGGCGTCTTTTCCAGGGCAACAAGCGCAAACGTTTTTCCTCCAAAAATGCATCATGGTACATGACTCCACTTGGAAAATTAGAATTATTCAAGGAAATTGTACTACATGAAAAAACAATTACCACGGCATCACCACGCTCATTAGCAACCAAACTCTGCAACACAGTTCCACTTGCCACATAAGGATGACACACTGGCGCATGATGCTCAGCAGTTGAAACATAATAATCGCTAGTCAATTGTTTCGTAGCACGTAGAGCCACCTCCGCACCAAATAAACGCGTCGCTTCATCAGAAAAGATAGTGAGCAATTCAGCCTGCCGAGCAGTTGAAACTGCCGACGTCGACACTCCCCGCTTCTTGACATATGCTAAAAACGAACCACTACCATGCTGGTCAATAATCTGTTTAAGGACCGGCCGACGATCCAAAACCATTTTACGAACGGTAGCAAAATCCATAGCTACTTTTTATCATAAGCTTTACCAGGAGTACCGCCGATTGCCAATAAAGTAACACCCCCAGATCCGGCAATAAACGCTCGTTTTTGCTCCGGAGGAACACGAACCATCATCCCAACGACGAGTTCAGACTTCTCCCCACCTACCTGAAGTATCGCGCTACCTTTTAAAACAACATATACTTCTTCTTGACCGTCAGCTACATGGTCATGTTCCGGATACTTAGTGCAATTCGGTTCCATCTCAAGCACATTCATCCCCCAAGCACTTACACCTAGCTCTTTTGCGGCATAACGAAATTTAATACCAGGAATCGCGTATTCGCCTGTATAGTAACCGAGTTCTTCAATGTGTTTAATAACAACATTTTCCATAGAAATATAATGTATTATTTAGAAGTTTCAATTACTTTTTCAGCTGCGTAATGCGTTTTCTTGAAATGCTTCAGGTACGCCACAATAATAAAACTAATAATTACCAAGAGCGACCAGGAAGTAATTTTATGTGTAGAAACATTTGTCCATGTAACAATTTGATCAGGGTATTTCCAGGCACCCCAAAATGTAGAAATATTTTCAGCTATCCAAATGAAAAACGCAATCAGGACAAACGAAACAATCACCGGCATGTAATAACGTCTGGTGGTTATCGTAAAATGTACTAAGGTTTTTGAAAAAACGATTGCCACGAGGCCAAACAAAATCCAGCGGATATCTAGTAAGAAGTGATTAGTAAAAAAATTAAGATAAATCAACACGCCAAGAATAACGCTAGGAACATAACTTTTCCACCCGGTAATTTCCATTTGCATGATTTTCCACGACTGGCTGATATAGCTACCTACCGCGGCATACATAAAACCGCTATATAATGGCACGTTAAAAATTTTCAGATAACCAAATTCTGGATAGCTCCAAGAACCGATGGCAGGGTTCGTTTTATAAATTTCCAAAACTAAACCAATAATATGGAACAATAAAATAACCTTTACCTCATCCTTTGTCTCAATCTTAGTAAAATAGAGCACTACCTGCACTAGCAGAGCTGCCAAAAACAAAAAATCATATCGTGGTAAACCAAAGATATGAATATAGTTCGACAAAATCAACAAAGCCAGAAAAGAACCGGCAAAAATGCAGGCACGAGCTTGTTTAAGGCCAAAAGTGAGAAATTCGCGAAGAAAAAATGGCATACAATCTGGCTGAATTGTAGGCCATTAAGCCAAAAGCGTCAATGCTGCAAGGTTGACTTCAGGTACTTTTTATGGTATAACTACGCCTTACCTTATATATACTATGAACCACGGTGACGTTATCGTCAGATTTGACGAAGTATCCTTTAATTACGGCCACAATAAACAGATCCTCGATGAGGCTAGTTTTTCTGTCCGCGAAAACGCCAAAATCACCATCATGGGCCAGAATGGCGCTGGTAAAAGTACTATTTTTAAAATGATTACTGGCGATTTAAAGCCAGACAGTGGCGGCGTACACCTCGGCATGGGCGCAACGATTGCAATTGCTACTCAGGTAATGAAGCCGGAAAATCTCGATAAAACTATTGAAGAATTCTTCGCAACTGCTTTTGATAAAAAAATGTATGACCTCCCAGGCCGCATTAAGAAGGTGATGGAAGTCGTGCACCTCACCGCTCCGCTTGATAAAAAAGTTCGACAATACTCTGGCGGTCAACAAGCTCGCCTCCTCTTGGCATACGCCTTGATCCAAGAGCCGGATATCCTGTTGCTTGATGAACCTACCAACAATTTAGATGCCGAAGGTATTGAACATCTCACCCAATTTTTGATCGGTTACCCAAAAACTTGCTTAGTTATTTCACACGATGCGGCTTTTTTGAACGCCTTCACACACGGCGTCTTGTACCTTGATTCCTACACTCATAAAATGGAACAGTACATTGGCGACTACTACAACGTAATGTTTGAAATCGAAGCACAAATTGAACGTGAACGTGCAAAAAACGCCCAGCTTAAACGCAGTATCCAGGACCGTAAAGATAAAATCAACTTCTTTGCCCACAAAGGTGGTAAGATGCGTAAACTTGCAAGTAAATTAAAAGAACAGGTTGAAGAGGCTGAAGAAGAAATGGTTGATGAACGCCAGGAAGATAAAACTATCCGTGAATTTACTATCCCCGCTCAGACAGACATCGTCGGCTCAGTAGTAGAGATCAGCTCCGTTGGTGTCATGATTAATCACCAGCCAACTCGCAAAGAAATTAATCCGCCAATGTCTCTCCGTAAAAAACAGATCCTTTTAGTTAAGGGTCCAAACGGCATCGGCAAGAGTACGTTCCTCGAAGCGTTAGCAATGGGCAACGAAGGTGGCGCTAAGATCGCAAAAGGCGCACGCGTTGGCTACTACCGCCAAGATTTTTCCGGTTTAGATTTTGAAAAAACTGCTTATCAAGCGCTTGAAGAAATGATGCCTGAACCATGGAACCAGGAAATTTACGCAACTGCTGGACAATTCCTTCTCTCACCTGAAACATTACAAAATAAAGTTGGCGCATTGTCTGAAGGACAGAAGGGTTTGCTCTGCTACGCACGTTTCGTTCTCCAAAAACCAGGCCTCCTTATTATGGATGAGCCGACTAACCACATTAACTTCCGTCACTTGCCGATTATCGCTAAAGCCCTCGATGAATTCGAAGGTGCGGTAATTCTCGTCAGTCACGCCTACGACTTTATTGAACAGATCAATATTGATCAGACGCTTGATCTCGGAGCACTCAAATAATAAAAAAACGACCCACTCTACGTGGGTCGTTTTTTAGGGGCGCGAACAAATTTAACGTGCGGTTCGCGATCGCACCCCCCCTCATACCAAACTACTTCCTTCCGAATCACCGGTTCCTTAGCGACCGACTCGGAGACGCGAAACGCTTGGCTCGCTGTCGGTTTTTTGCCTCCTCCTCTCGAAGCCACTGCTTACGTCCCCATGGTGTAAGCGCAGCCAAAATAGCCGTCCTCTTGCCAAAATTTCGTTGGATGAACTTCCTTCGCTTGATCACCTGCATTGCCTTGGTGGGAGTTCCGGACATGAGATACCTCACCGATTCACCATTGAACCGTGGCACCATACTAATACAACAAACACTCCCGGTCAATAGTAAAAGCAAAACAGCCCACTAGGGCTGTTTCTTAGTAAATGTTAATTTTATAAACGACTTTACCGAGAAGCTTTCTTCAAGAACAAATGCCCAGCTAACGGAATACAAATTACTGTAATACCTAGACTCCAAGCCAGTGAAAGCCAGCCATGGTTACCAATCGGTGTACCAACCATCAAAGCACGCATTGCTTCGATAACATGCGTTACAGGCTGATTTTCAGCAAACAATCGTAAACCCCACGGCATACTTTCAGTCGGAACAAAGGCAGCACTTGCAAAAGTAAGCGGAAAAACCATGACAAAACCTACCCACTGTACAGCCTCAACACTTTTCGCGACCAAACCAATGATGGCTGACAACCAAGAGAAAGAAAATGTAAAAGCGAGAAGTAAACCTAGAATACCCAACCATTCTAATGGACTTGCAACTGGACGAAATCCGATAAGTAAGGCGACTAAAATCATGACAAGTGATGAAACTACATTGCGCACCAAATCAGCTACCACATGACCCATCATCACTGCTGAACTAAAAATAGGTAATGATTTAAGTCGATCAATAATCCCCTTCTGTAAATCATTAGCTACACTAAGCGAGGTGGTTGTTGCACCGAAAGCAGCATTTTGAATCATGATACCAGCTACTAAAAAATTAACATACGTTGTACCGCCTGTATTAATCGCGCCACCAAAAACATAACGGAAAAGCAACATGAACATGATCGGTTGAATAGCCAGTGACAACAGCTGATCAGGATTTTTAATAATATGCTTTAAACTACGCTGAATTAAAATCCAGGAGTCTACAAGAGCCCAATACAAGCGTGAATGTTTTTGTGGTGTGATAGAAGAGGTAGAAATAATTTGCATATAGAATAATTATTTTGTTTCTTTACTTTCCCCTTCAGCTTGACGACCAGTGAGGTGCAAAAAGACATCATCCAGTGTTGGTTTATGGAGCGACAACGATTCAATTTCCACATGCGCGGTTTCCATAAGGTTTAAAATACGTTTGAGATCACTCACACTACCATCAGTTGCAACACTGATACGACGCTCATCGTGATTAACTTGTAATGCCTCACCATTAATAATCGTTACAGCAGCTTCAAAATTACTTTCTGGTTTAATGATGAGCTCAAGACGATCTTTACCAACACGAGCTTTAAGTTCATCGGAAGTACCCTCGGCAATTACTTTACCATGATCAATAACAGCGATACGATCAGCCAATTTATCTGCTTCTTCCAAATATTGTGTTGTAAGCAAAATTGTCGAGCCATTATCCATCAAATTCTGGATAACACCCCACATAGCTAATCGGCTGCGCGGATCAAGGCCGGTAGTTGGTTCATCCAAAAAAATAATCGGCGGAGTAGCGACAAGCGAAGCAGCTAAATCAAGACGACGACGCATACCACCAGAATACGTTTTAACAATCCGAACTGAGGCATCGACTAAATCAAATTGTTTTAACAACTCATCGGCACGGCGAATACTATCTTCTTTTGTCATATGATAAAGTCGCCCCATCATCACTAAATTTTCATGCCCAGTAAGGTACTCATCAACAGCAGCATACTGACCGGTTAACCCGATACTACTACGTACATTATGAGCGTCTTCAACAGCATTAAAACCATTCACAAACACTTCCCCGCTATCTGGTTTAAGTAGTGTACTCAGAATTCTAACAGTTGTTGTTTTGCCCGCGCCGTTAGGTCCAAGAAGGGCTAACATCGTGCCACGCTCTACGGTCAAATCAATCCCGTCGAGTACAACAAGTTTACCAAATTGTTTTTTAAGGTTTTTAACAACAATAGCTGGTCCTGAGGTAGACATAGATGAAAACTAATTAACTATTGAAAAAAATTACTAAGGTTACTGTAGTAAAGCCGATTTTTAATGGAAAGTCAACCCTTAGAGCCAGGGTTTTAGAGACTTACCTTATTTGTCCATCCGAAGACTGATTGGAAGTTTTTACCGATAATATCAATAATTGTTTCTTTCTGAATCGGGGTCAACATGGTAAAAATTTGTGATTGTGTACTGTTGCCTGATGCGTCATCAGATTCTGTCCAATACTTATAAACCGTACCTGGTTTGAAATTGGTGAGAACCATAATATGGTCAGTGCTCATATTCGGATCAAACGGTGTTGAAAGGACGGTTCCTTTTTCTTGAACACCTTCTTGATAGTACACTTTAGAGGTTGATGGCTCGTCAGTCTTCCATGTCAAAATAGTTTGCACCTTAGAATTCTTACCAGGATACAAAGTAGAGTTAGCGGACACATTTGTGATAACCGGCGCACCAGTATCAATCGTAGTAGTAAAGGTAAGCGGAGCAGAAACAGCAACGTCTTTAACTTCGTTTTCAGATTTAATCACCAAGGAATATGGTGTGCCTGAATCAAGGTTTGGTACGTTGAAAATGTGATTGACGAGTAAGGTAGGCTCACCGACTGAAAGGGTCTTTTTTGTAGTGCGGTTGGTATACTCGATACTAGAAGCAGTAGGAACATTTGTCTTCCAACTTAAATCAACTGACGAAGCGTTAATTTTTACAATTTTAACCTCTTCGATTAAAGGTAAAACTGATTCAGTTGTGAAAACATAATCAGCACTCTTTGTTTCATTACCAATTTCACCTTTAGAAATTACTTGGAAATGATATTGTGTAGCCGGTTCAAGATTTTCTAAATTAACGCTATGAATAGTCGATTTTTCACTAATATCAGCTGCACTTCCTGTATACGGCTGGTCGGTCAGCGGTTTATAATCCGATTGTTTAGCGAACGCGACTAGGCCGGTTGTCTTTTTGTCTGTTGACCATACGATAGTAGCAACATTACCTTTGACCAGAACCTCAGGGCGCAAACCAAGAATAGCTGGTGAACTAATAACCCGCTCAGTGATGTCAGCAATACTTTGAATTAAAATATCTTCC
>JBKJTY010000015.1:0-4771 GCA_046590235.1 Candidatus Magasanikiibacteriota bacterium
ATTCCCGCCTGCGCGGGAATGACACTCTGTGATGAAGAAACCTTTTACTCTGCGTCGCCGCCACCTAGACCAGGAAACCCACCCATTTCCTGCATTTTACCCGCAATAATACGCTGCATTTTCTTAAGAGCATCTGTATGCGCTTCTTTAATCGCATTTTCAAGCTTTTCTTTTTTATCAGGGGACAATGCTTCAGGATCGATAGCAAGACCTGTGATTTCTAGGTTGCCATTCATGGTCAAAACAACTTTGTCGCTCATTGCACGAGTTGTAACTGCTTCTCCGCCAAGGGCTTCTTGTAATTTTTTACCTTGGTCGCGTAAATCTTTGAACTGTTTGAGTTTTGAGAACATTGACATAGTAAATGTATATTAATTATTAAAATTGTGGAATTTCGTTAGGATTTTTTACAAACGCTGATTTTGGTTTGAGCGCCTGGTTATTATTGTTTGCTGGTGCGCCGCCGTTTGGATCACCAAAGCCCGTTTCCAAATTGCGGTATGAGGCAAAAGCTTCAACAAAGGCTACTTTTACCATACCGGTTGGACCGTTACGGTGTTTAGCGATGTGGATTTCACCGGTACCACGTTCGTCAGGTGGAATATCTTCTGGGCGGTAGTTACGATCGGCAGCTTTGCGGTAAATAAATAGCACCACGTCCGCGTCCTGCTCAATAGAGCCAGATTCACGCAAGTGAGAAAGTTTCGGGATCGCCGGTTTACTTTGTTCCACCACACGAGAGAGCTGGGAGAGGGCGATAACCGGAATATTAAGTTCGCGGGCAATACCTTTCAAACCACGGGTAATGGCGGCAACTTCTTGCACACGATTATCTGAATCGCCTTTGTTAGACGATTCCATCAGTTGCAAGTAATCGATAACAATCATACCAAGACCGTGTTCAGCTTGGAGGCGACGGGCTTTGGTACGGATCTGCATGATGTTGATGTTCGGTGAGTCGTCGATGAAGATAGGGGCTTCAGAGAGGGAGCCGATAGCGTGGCCGATACGAGAAAAGTCTTCGTCTTCTGGGCGGTCTGAAAGGCGACCGGTACGCATTTTCCACAAATCAACATTGGCTTCAGCACACAACATACGGTCAACAAGCTGTTCTTTACTCATTTCGAGTGAGAACATGCCGACAGGAATGCGATGGCGGACGGCAGCATTGCGAATAACATCCATGATAAAGGATGTTTTACCGACCGCTGGACGCGCAGCCACGATGATCAAGTCGGATTTCTGGAAACCAGCGAGTAAGTTGTCGAGACCGGTGAAACCAGTCGCTACACCTCGTAGCTGACCTTTATTGCGATGCAATTCGTCAATGCGCTCGAAGGCGTCGGCCAACACGCCGCGAATTGGGCTAAAGGTTTGTTTTAAATAAACTTGGGAAACACCGTAGAGACGTTGCTGGGCCTGGTCGAGGACTTGCTCGATATCGTCGTTATCTTCCTGGAAGGAAAGGCGGGTGATATCTTGTGAAGCGGCCAAGAGGCGGCGGCGGGTGGCTTTGCGGTGGACAATGTTGCCGTAGTGGACAATGTTTGAAGATGTCGGAACAGTATTGGTGAGGGTTGCTAAATAGGAGCGTCCGCCAACACGTTCGATGATGCCTTTTTCTTCTAAGCGATTACTGAGGGTGAGCAGGTCGAGCGGTTCGCTGCGGCTATAGAGTTCGGTAATGGTATCAAAAATTAGGACGTGGGCGTCCTTGTAAAAATCTTCAGATTTTACGATATCCGCTACCTTGAGCATGGCCTCCTTGTCGATGAGCAGGGAGCCTAGTAAAGACATCTCTGCTTCTATGCTTTGTGGTGGAATTTTTTCAATATCATCAAGTGACATACGACAAGCTATAAGTGTTCTCATGGTATCTCAAGGAGGTGGTTTCCACAAGGGTAGGGTGGGGAGGAATTGTGGGCAGACTGTGCGCTTTCGTCGGCGCTGTAAAAATGGTATACTACCAGGCATATATAAGCTATGACTTTTGTATTTCGTAAAGGGGCAAGTTTCTTAAGCGTGCTACTCGCGGCAGGTATTTTTTTTGTTTTAACATACGGACCTCAGATGGTTTGGTTGAGTGGTTTATTAGCCTCACTGTTCGTTGTACAGACTAGTTTACAGATGCATGATGTCTTGGCCACATTTTTTAATGGTAAAAAGTCTGCATTTACGCGTTTGATTGCGGTTCTCGCCAGTGTGTTTGTAATTAGTGCTATTGGTGGAGCGTTTGTAATTATCACACAGTTAACACCAATTATCATTGCTCTTGTTTTTGCATTATCTGGTATTTTAATAGCTACTTTGGCTAGCTGGACGGCGCCGATGTATGACAAATCTGTTTCGTCAGTAACATTTGAGATCCCGGTCGGTCTGTCATCAGGTTTCGGAGTGCTGATGTATTTGGTTCTGGCATCGTACGCAGTGTATCTGTTAATGCATTCAACCGTGAGCGGTTCAGTCTTAAATCCGTGGCAGGTCATTGATCCGCGTTTTTTATATGTATTTGGGGCAGCTACCGCAGTGCTCGGTTTGCTTATTTTTACTCGTCTTCGTGTCACAACTGTTCTTTTGCTCCTATGTGTACATACGTTTATTCTTCACAGTTATTTACCGCTTACCCAGGATCTATTTTACGGGGCTGATGGTTGGCGACATATTGGGTACGTCGATAGTATTGTTCATGAGCAACCGATCATAGCTGCGGAGCTAAGTGCTACACCAAGTATCGGTGCTCGATTAGGGTCATTAACATATGGGCAGTTTTGGGTGTTGTCCGCTTTGGCGAGTCGACTCTTTGGCGTTAATTCAATTACCATTATGACCTGGCTTTTGCCGGTAGTATGGTCATTGGCTGTTCCGTTTCTATTCTATAGATTTGGTGAAGTGCTTGGTTTGCGACGACGAGCTGCCTTAATTATGGTGTGGTTGTCTTTCTTGCCATTTGCTTTGCAGGTCGCGGGGTCGTTCAGCTTGCCAGTTAATCTAGGTTTTATTTTCTGGCTTGTTAGCATGTTGTTTGTTCTTGAGCGTGCGAAACAGCCCGAGCATGGGCAGGTTGGTGTGCTGTTTTTCTTTGGTTTATTATCAATTTTTTCATACAGTCTCTTCTGTCTTCTGTTCTGGTTCTCTTGGGTAGTCGTTGAAATCTTTTTGGTTCTTCGACATAGCAAACCTTCTTTGAGACGTGTTGGTGTGGTGGTAGCTTCGCTTTTTGGGTCAATCATGATTCCTGTAGTTGAGTTGGTGACCCGATATAGTCACTTTCCAGTTACTATTGCTTGGCTAACACAACTTCGCCAATTGGTAGGTAATTTTACTGCTGTATATTTAGCGAGCGGTCCTCGTCCGCATGATATTTCAGCTGGCAATGTTTTATTTAACCAAGTTCCTCAGTCAGCATTTATCTCAAACGAGTTACTAATGAATATGTGGTGGCTTGTGCCAGTTGCAGTAGTGTTCTGGCTCTTCGCCTTTGTTGGCTGGTGTTCAATTGCTCGTAAAATAAATGTTGCGCATCAATGGTTAACTGTTTTTGCGGTGACTTGTTTTGGCGGTTACATAATTTCTCGATATCTGTTAGCGGGGGAGCAGCTATTTGCACGCCGACTAGATGTCGTGTTAGCCTTTGTAGGCTTAGTGCTTGCTGTACTTGCGGGACAGCTAATTGCGCAATCACTCCGTGGTAAAGCCCAATTGTTCGCAATAATTGTATTGGTTGTTGTAGCGAGTGTCTCTATCACTGCGTCATATAGCTTAGGTCCTGATACTGATGCTGTTGGTAGTAATGAATATCGAGCTATGCAATACGTTTGGCAAGAAGATAAAGCCAATGAATCGCATTGTGTTATTGCTCAGACCTATCCACTTTTGGCTTTGGAAGCTATTTCCGAACGAAAGGTAATAGGTGGAGGTTTTCCAATTGACCAATATTATACTCAGCCAGAACTTAAACAATCGTTGGTTGGTTTTGATAGGCAGCCAAATGGGCAATTATGGGGTAAGGCATTGGCAGCAACACACGCATCTAGTTGTTGGTTATTGGTTAAAGATGATCGTTACATTGAAATGGCGAAAGAAGTTGGTCGTTTTGGAGGCTATAAACTTTGGAAATTTCCTAATTCTTAATTTTGGTATGGACTGTTTATTTTGTAAAATTATAGGTGGAGCAATTCCGAATTATACTGTTTATGAAGACTCGGCAGTGTTGGCATTTTTAGATATACATCCTTGTTCAAAGGGGCATACAGTAGTTATTCCAAAACAACATTTTGCAACACTTGAAACAATGGATGAAACAAGTTACCAGGCGCTTATGCGCGGTCTTCGTGTTGCTGCTGAAAAAGTAAATACTATTTTAAAACCTGATGCCATGAATATTGGTATTAATAACGGTCCTGTTTCAGGACAAGCCGTGCCTCATGCACATTGGCATATTATTCCACGTTATGAAGGCGATGGGGGAGGCTCAATGCATTCTATTATTCGCAGTAAGGACACTGGAGATGTTTCTGAAGTGGCTCGATTGTTTGTTTAGATATGACTCATATTCCGAAACAGTTAACGACTGAAATTGTTCAAGAAAATCCATGGTGGAAGTATAAGCACGATACGTTTACCTTGCCGGATAATAAAATAGGTAATTATTATTACGGTGAAAGTAATGGGGCAGCAATGGTGGTGCCTGTTTTGTCAGATGGCCGTTTAATTTTGGTTAGACAGCACCGGTATTTACAGAATAAGTGGAGTATTGAATTTCCTTGCGGTG
>JBKJTY010000030.1:0-16646 GCA_046590235.1 Candidatus Magasanikiibacteriota bacterium
GCTGTACTGCTGGCGGGAGTAATTTTAATGGCGACGGGTGTTCTAGTATCATTTTTTGGAAAGGATGAATAAAATGAATATTAAAATATTAAAATTAGTTGATTCTGGTGTGCCTAATATGGAGGCGCTTCACCTAAGAGTTATTTCTGATGATAATATCGGTAGGTATATTGTAATTGATACAGTTCAGGCAGAGCCAGGTAAGGTTTCAAGCTTAGTTAAGAATGCCTATTGGTTTCCTGACACTGTTGTGCGATCTGGTGATTTGATTATTTTATATACAAAACCTGGGTCAAATTCGCAGGTTAAGAATCCAGATAACACTACTACTTGGTATTTTTATTGGGGACATAAAAAGACATTGTGGAATAATTCTCAAAGTTCTGCTGTTTTAGTAAAGTCTGAAGCTTGGGAATATAAGGCTAAGTAGTGATAGCGATTCATTCTTTAGTCAATAGTCTTCAGTAAAATTTAATCTCATTGTGGTATATAGTAACTGCTATTGTGAAGCTGCTGCTATAGCACTTACCACTTCTGAGATCGTGCCAGAAGGTATTATTTTTCAATCTGGGACAGCATATAAACAATTGCGTAAGAACCTCATTGAAGATGGTTTATACGCGGTTGTAAGTCTTCCGTCAGGTACTTTTCAGCCATATAGTGGTGTTAAGACAAGCGTACTGTTGTTTGATAATGAATTAGCAAAGCGAACTAAAGATATTTTGTTTATAAAAGTTGAGAATGATGGTTTTGATTTAGGTGCTACTAAACGGCCAATTAATAAAAATGATTTACCTACGGCGCTGAAAATTTTAAATAGCTGGAGAATAAATGATAAGGTAGAAAATGAGATAGCGGTTTATGTTGAAAAAATAAGAATTGTCGAAAGTGGTGACTATAATCTTTTTGGCGATCGTTATCGAACTGCGACCACTCACGTTTCAACTAAATGGCCAATAGTAAAATTAGGGGATGTTTCTAATTTAATGACAGGCGGGACGCCTTCAACATTGAAAAAGGAATACTATGGAGGCAATATTAAATGGCTTGTTTCTGGAGATATTAATAAAGGTGAAATATTTGATTGTGAAGGAAGAATTACTGAGCTTGCTTTGAAAGAATCTAACGCAAGATTGTTGCCTGCCAATTCTGTTTTGATTGCTTTAAACGGACAGGGTAAGACTCGTGGGACAGTAGCTATTCTTCGTATAGAAGCTGCTTGTAACCAGTCATTAGTGTCAATAAACCCAAATACTCAAAAATTACTTCCTGAATTTTTGTTGTATGTTTTAAAAGAAAAATATCAAGAGATACGAGATATCAATGGTGAAAATCAACGAGGAGGACTTAATATGTCAATAATTAGGTCAATTAAAATTCCTCTTCCACCACTTGAAATACAAAAACAAGCTATCGAAAAAATTGATGCTAAACGCGTACAAGTTGAATCTGCTAAAAAGCTTATTGTAATTCACGAACAAGAAATTAAAGATGTTATTGTAAAGCTTTTAACAGAATAATTCTATGGTTAGCCCGAATGAAATAGTAATGCACCGCGCCATTGATTTTGCCCGCGCCCACCACCAAGAATCTGGCCACGCCGTCGCCGCCCTCATCGTCAAAGACGACCAAGTAATCGCCGAAGCAATAACCACTGTCACCCAAGACCAGGATTCCACCTGCCACGCCGAAATAAACGCCCTCCGAGCAGCCATGAAAAAACTTGGCACACGCACACTAGTCGATTGTTACCTCTATACGACCTACGAACCATGCCCCATGTGCACTTCCGCCGCTATCCGGGCAAAGATGAAAGGAATCGTCTATGGCGCGAGTAGGGAAGACCGAAATGAGAAGTATAGTTGGCGTATTATGATCCCGGCGAGTGAAGTAATTGAACGGGGGATGCCGAAGTTGGAGTTGTATCCGGAGTTTATGCGGGATGAATGTAGGAAATTATTAAATTTATAGTATTATTACACTGTATATAAAAGCACTCTATAACCAGGGTGTTTTTATTTGTTGATTGTTACTAATCTCTATAAGTGGTATCATAGTCTCATTCTAAGCATATTCTTTATATTACTTTTTATCTTTCGCATGCCTGCCTTTTTAAAACGTATTGTTACTTCCTTCTTTGTTTTCTGGTTTTCGGTGGTTGGGATGTTTGGATATCAGATATCTACTGCATTAGCGTTCGACACAGTATCTTTTACGGGTCTTGGTACTTCTGTAACACCCGGTGAATCTAACTTCGCTTTTTTGAAATTTACGTTTGAAGGACCAAGCGGCGGCATGCCATCCTATTTGCAATACATTATATTTAATACTGCCGGAAGTTCACCAAGTGATCTTAGCACCCTTAATGCTAATGTAAAACAGGTCTTTCTCTACATGGATGGTACCAACTGCGACACTGGAGCAAGTAACGGAGACGGTTTGTTTAACAACGGTACCGGTGATACGCTGATTGGTTTTGCGGGTGCGGCAGATGGTTCTGTTCCTGCTATTCAGGAAAACTTCGGTGTCATTAAGTCTACTTTCGATGCGTATTTACAGAGCGGTGCCCTTAGTGGTAGAGGCGGTATAAGTTGCGATCTGAACATGTATGCTGAATCTGCCGTTCCAATTCGGACCACTTTTGGTAGTCCTAAAACAATTTTCGTGGTTTTAAAAATGCAATCTGGTGCGACTGTCGGAAACACTGTTCGGTTTCAAGTGGGAGCCGGTGATACCGGTGACTCATTGGGTGAATTTAACCAAAGTGCTTCAGCGGCCTTCACTGCTACTATTGCTTCAGCTAATGCTGCCCCTACGGCTAGTTCATTATCATTGACGCCTGCAACTAATGGCACTGGCAATGTTGCTGTTTCTGTGGCTGTGAGTGATGCTGATGCGAACGCTGTTAAGCTCAAAACAGAATATAAGGCTGGTACTTGTGCCAGCTATTCCGGCCAGTCATCTTCTACGCTAAGCGGGATTGCTACGGCTAGTAGCGGATTAGTAACTCAAAATAATGCCGCTGCCGGTGGATACCAATTATCCTCCATTACTACCGCGAGTACCAATACGGTAAGTTATACGTGGGACTCGCTGACCAATGTTCCATCGGGAGATGGGGCGTATTGTCTTTTTGTAACACCAAATGATGGCACTACTGACGGTACTACTGTGTCTACTACGGTTACTATCGACAATGTTGCTCCGACTGCGCCCGGGGCTTTGATTCGTAGTTCAGCAACAACAGCGGCTGTAACAGTAGTCTACGGTGCTGCATCAGTAGAAACTAATTTTAGCGAATATAAGATTTTTTATAAAGCTGGTTCGTCTGGCGTAACTACTTTAAACACCGCCATCACTTCTTCTACTAACAGTAGTCTTGGATCTAGAACGTACGGCGGTGATACAACTTTTTCAATTTCAAGCCTGACAGTCGCAACTCAATACGTTGCCAATATTTGGGCTTTTGACACGTATGGTAATAGTAGCTCATCAACAAGCGAGCTGGCCATCAGTACTACAGCATATCCATATTACTCTCCTCCATTGGTTTCCCAAGCGAATATCACTGAGCCGATTTTCGCGCAACCGCTTATTCAACACCCATTACCACCGATTGAAAAACCAATAGCGTTGATTATGCAGCCGATAGTGCAAATAATTGCTTCGCCAATTGTTGTTCTTGCGCCACCGGTTGTAGCGCCAGTTATTGTCCCGGAAAAAGCACTCACCATTAAAATTACCCAACCTATAAAACCAGGTACTCGAAGTGAAACAGTCATTGATATCCAACGCGGTTTAAACACACTTGGGTTTGCAGTTTCAAAAACTGGCGCCGGTTCTCCTGGCAAAGAAACAAACTTCTTAGGCGCAGCTACTAGACGGGCGCTAGTTAATTTTCAAAAGAGCAATGGTTTGGCGTCGACAGGTAAAGCTGACGAGGCAACGGTTAATGTGTTAAACAAACTTTTGTCAGAAAAAGCACCTGCTGGTAAAGTGTTGGGTGATAAAATAATTTCCTTTAAACGTGACCTTGCTACTGGTAATATAGGTAGTGATGTTAAAGAATTACAAAAATGGTTAAATGATAATGGTTACACTGTTGCTGACGAAGATCTCCCAGGCTCTCCGAATAATGAAACTTTTAAATTTGGTCGAGCTACACGTAACGCAGTTAAGCGTCTGCAAAAAGATCGTGGTCAGAAAGAAAATGGTATTTTAACTAAGTTGCAACTGAATAACTTAGTTACAGCCGAATAATTATAATGTAGTAAATAATGCTATGCATTTCATAGCATTATTTTTTTACTTGTTAATTCCTTATAATTCGGATATACTAATGGTGCACAAGATGGTGGCAGTTGCTGCTCGGTCCTATCAATACTCGGTCCTTAGCGTTGATTACTCATCAGCAACTTTCTGCTCATACGAGCTTCTCTCTATCTTCGTGCCTTAATTCAAGATCCAAGCCTACGCTTGGTAGTTTCTTTACATATTTATGGCACAATCTTTTATTTTTACGTCTGAATCCGTTACCGAAGGTCACCCAGATAAAATTTGCGATCAGATTTCCGATGCTATCCTCGATGACTTTTTGCGACAGGATCCTCGTTCCAAAGTGGCGGTGGAGTGTTTTACCACGACCGGTCTGTTGGTGATTGGCGGCGAGGTGACAAGCAAGGGTGTTAGCAACGCAGAACGGATTGCTCGAAACGTTCTTCGAGATATTGGATATACTGATGCAGCGTATGGTATTTCAGCAGAGTACGCTGGTGTACTGACCACGCTCCATGAACAATCGCCGGATATCGCGCGCGGGGTGAACCAGGTGAGCGCGGAAGAGCAGGGGGCGGGGGATCAGGGTCTCATGTTTGGCTTTGCGACGAATGAAACGCCGGAGCTCATGCCGCTTCCGATTATCCTGGCGCATCGTTTGGCAGAACGGTTAGCACTTGTGCGAAAGAACGGCACGATCCCGTATCTTCGCCCGGATGGCAAGACGCAGGTGGCGGTGGAATATGTTGATGGCGAACCAACTCGATTAAAAAATGTTGTGGTGGCCGCGCAGCATCATGAGGGAATTCTGCTCGAAGATCTTCGCCGTGATGTGATTGAGCACGTAGTGAAGCCGGTTTGTGGAACGTATCTCGATACCAGAACAGAAACATTTATTAACATGACTGGTCAGTTTATTGTTGGCGGTCCACACGGTGATACGGGTTTAACTGGACGCAAGATTATTGTGGATACCTACGGAGGCTATGGCCGACACGGTGGTGGTTGTTTCTCGGGCAAGGATCCAAGCAAGGTAGATCGCTCAGGCGCATATATGGCTCGCTACGTGGCCAAGAATATCGTGGCTGCTCAATTAGCCGATCGATGTGAAGTACAGGTGTCCTACGTCATTGGGAGAGCTTTGCCGACCAGTGTGTTTGTGAATACCTTTGGTACCGGGAAAGTGGCAGATGATGTTTTGGCTCGGGCGGTAACGGAGGTCTTTGATTTCCGACCAGGGAAGATTATTGAATACTTAGATTTACTTAGACCGATCTATCGTCAGACGGCGGCGTATGGGCATTTTGGGAGAGAAGGGTTTCCGTGGGAGAAGACGGATAAGGTTGAGGCGTTGGTGAAGGCGATTGGGTAATTAGAGAATTAAAGAGCACCTCTGTACAAGGTGTTTTTTTATTTCTGGTTTACTTTTTCCTTATAGTGAGCTTGGTATAGTGCTGCTGTAACAATGTTTACCCTATGACCGAAGACGAAAACCAACTAATGGCAGCGGCAATTGTGTTTGCTAAAAAAGAAAGAAAAAATATCGCCAAGAGATTAACTGATACGGCAGTGTATGTTCCTGATGAGCACCCTACTTCTGTTTTTATGGCTGGTTCACCTGGTGCTGGGAAAACAGAACTTTCTAAAAGTGTACTCTTGTTGCTTGAGAAAGAAGTTGGAAACCGTGTTGTTCGTATCGATGCTGATGAAATTAGAGCTCTTATCCCTGGTTATACCGGAAAAAACTCTGTTTTATTTCAGGGCGCTGTCTCGCTCGTTGTTGATAGCGTGCATGATTTAGTGCTGAAAAATAAACAAAACTTTATACTTGATGGGACTTTTTCAAAATACGAAAAAGCAATTATTAACGTGCAACGGTCAATAAGTCGTGGTCGTAATGTACGAGTTATGTATGTCTACCAACATCCAAAAATAGCGTGGGAGTTTACGCAAATTAGAGAAAGAGTTGAGGGTAGAAATATTCCCAAGATAGCGTTTGTTGAACAGTTTTTGAGCGCGCGCGAAGTAGTTAAGCGTATTGCTGATGATTTCAAAGGCGAAAAGAGAGTAACAATTATTTTGGTCAAGAAAGATTTTGAAAATAGTATCGTTGAGTATAATAATATTACTGTTCAAAATGTGAGTATTGACGACCATCTGTCGGTTACGTATACTAGAGAGGAATTAGAGAGAATACTATGAAATTGAAGAAAAAACCATTACAAAAAAGGGAGTTTAATAGTCTATCTGACTTTTTTCTTAACGCTTCTCCTGAAAGGCAAGAACAGCTTTTTATTAAAGCTGGAAAAATGGCTAATGCGGAACAGCGTAAGTTGGTTGAGAAAGCAAAGAAGCTTAGAGCTATATCGGAATAAACACTCCAGTAATGGGGTGTTTTTTTATTTGATACGCGCTATTTTAAGGGCATACTTTAAAATAATGGCTAATCCAAGCCATTATTTTTGTTTTATCCTTGACAAAACCCCTAATTTGTGCTATACTGCGTTGTTAGTTCTTTTAATCGTGCAACTAGGTAAAGCGATGAGTGCACTGTCCTGTATTGATCGTTTTACCTACTGCCATCAACCGACATGGCGTCATTATGTTGACGCTGGGAGTTCCACCAATGAAGAATGCACTGTACGTGCTGTACTCGATCGCTGGCCTCGCCTGGGTGGTGTGTTTCATTTTCAACACACCTTTCCGGGATTCGATCCACAACACCTTTTTTCGGCTCGTCAACGCCACAGAGGTTCAGATCGACTCATTCCCCCTGCTCTTCGTTTTCGTCTTCTTCACCCTCGTGTTCTACTTCGCGGCCTGGTTTTTCCCGATCTTTCCACTCATCGGGTTCGCCAAACTGGAAGCACGAATGGAGCGAGTGCGGAGCAGGTAGCCATGTCGGCTTCGTCGTGAGTCACAGGAGAATATCCCTGCGGCTCGCGACAACCAAAAAACAACGCAGATTATTCTGGGTTGTTTTTTATTTAGGGTAGTTGACGCCTTAGCTACGGCGTGTAACCCTACTCTATAGGAGGAACAAAACCGTGCAAAAGATCGTTGCCAGCATATTTGTGCTATTTCTTTGTGCATGCAAAGATTTCGCAACTTCAATGGTGGAAGGGCGAAGGTCGGCTATACCACCGGGCGTAGAAGCCAAGTACGGTTTTCCGGTGGATTATTATTTCTATCCGGACAACAAAGCGTATGCGGGGCCAATAGTACGGCTGGTTGTGCGGGAAGAAAACGGTGGTTTGCTTGCGTTTATCACGATAAACGCAGCGGGGGAGGTGATCGAGCGTGGTCGCGGCCTGACTCAAATAAACGAGTCGTTCTTGAAGGAATATCTAGTAGTCGAATCTTTTCCTTGGGAAGACTGGGTTATTGGCAATTGTTTGAAAGATCACTGGAGCTCGAAGCGGCCCTTCGTAGGGCGTCTTTTTGCTGCAGCCGATGGATCCTGTCAGGGCCTAATCGTTGAACCCGCACAGTAGGTTTCTCCAAAGTGCGCCGACACTCTAATCCGGACAATACTAAAGCAACTTTCAATTAGAAGGTTGTTTTTTATCTAAACGTGCTATACTCAATGTATAACTCATTTACCCGCTTTTGCTATGAAAATCTACGCTTACCTCTTTATTACCGTCCTTTTGCTTGGCACGGGAGTTTTTCTGGGGTACAAGGTGTTTAGTCCTGCAAGCCATACAGCATCTCAAGTGAACTCAAGCAGTATTGTCACCATGTTAAAACAAGAAGGGTTTTTGATTACTCAGACATATATATTGAATCAACAGGTGAATATCAATAAAGATTCTGGCAGTGCTTTCAAAGATTTCTTTTGGGGTCAAGATATCGTCGCTTCCGGTAATATGAAGGTTGGCTCGGGTGTTGATCTTAATAAAATTTTTGCGGAGGATATTACGGTTACTGATAGACTCATCGCACTTAGACTTCCGCAGATCGAGACACATAGTATCGAATTAATTGGTGATCTCACCCTGGCGAATAAGCAGGGTATTTTAAAGCGAATATTTAATAACAATACAGGATACAATGAAGCGTATCAGGCACTCCAAAATGTTGCTGGAACTGCCGTGGCAACAACTACGTTGCGTGTTGAGGCGGAGAATAGCACTAAGAAAGAAGTTACTAAGTTGTTGGGGTTGGTGGCAAAGGATAGAGTGGTTGAGATTACATTTAAGCTTCCCTAGTGGCTTTTATGGTTAGAGGTAGAGTTTTCCTCAAATGTATGCTATCCTAACCAAACTATAAATCACTCAAAATCCTATGAAATGGTACAAAAAACAAATGGATGCGCTTAAGAAGCTTGAATCCAGTAAGATTAAAGAAACAACTAACGAGTCAAAATCTGTTAAGAAGGCGCTTGATCCGAGAAAGCAGAAGGCTAGTAAGATTGTCTATCCAAACAAAATGGAAAAACGCAGTCGCAATAAGACTGATTCGATCAGTTAATACTTCTACAGTAAATATAAAACCGGCTTATAGCCGGTTTTATTGTTATTACTTCTGTGTAACTTCTGTTTTAGTTTCTGTAGAGCTCTTTAAGGTCACTGTAACCGTCGTACCGCGTCCTAATTCGCTTTGTACAGTAATAGTGCCACCGTGGTTCTTTGCGATGGTGTCGCAGAGAGCAAGACCTAGGCCGGTGCCATCTTTTGTGGTGCCGGCGAAGCGATTGAAGCGTTTGAAAAGGTGGGGGAGATTTTCGGGGCTAATGCCGATGCCGGAATCTTCCACAGTAAGTTGTATCTGATTATCTACGCGTTTTGCAGTTAGGATAATGCGGCGGTTATTCGCGATGTATTTGATCGCATTGCTGAGCAAGTTGGTGATGAGCTGTTCGAGTTGTTCACGGTTGCCGAGTGTTGTTATATTTTCTTCAATATTTGCAGTAAGCGTAATTTTTTCTGCTTCTGCCATGACCGTAACGTATTCCACTACCTCTCGAGTAAGGGCGGTAATATCAATCAATTGCTTCGGTGTATTTTCACCTGCTGCTTCGATTTTTGCCAGGCGAAGTAGCGCGCGGATAAAGGTAGAGATGCGATCGACGGATTTTTCAAAGACGGTAGTGTCGCCAATTTTATTCTGCATCATGCCGAGCTCGCCTTTAATAATGGTAAGCGGTGTTTGAAGCTCGTGAGAAATATTAAGCATGAGCTGTGCTTGGTTTTCTTGAAGGGTTTTAATTTCTTTGGTGCGTTCTTCAACTTTTTTAGTGAGATTTTCAGAGTAGTCGAGAACTGTTTGGTAGAGTAGCGCTTTTTTAAGCGCGACAGACATATACCGGCTAAAGGTGTTCATGAGGTGAATGTCTTCGCTAGAATAATCGTCTCCGGATAATTTCTTTCCCAGCGTCATGACGCCAATGTATTCACCTTCAAGCACTAATGGAACATGTAGTACACCTGACTCATCTGATTGAGATGGTTGTTCGATAGTAATGAGTGGTTGTCGTAAACTGGCTGTGGAATCTGATTTTATCCACGGTTGTTGTATTGAAAAATGAGTATATTCTCCAGTGAGAGAAAAGTAAACGGTATCAGTGCGCAATATTCTTTTAATTGCGATGGCCGCGTTGTCGGTAAGTTCATCTAAGCGGTCGAATTTGCTAACAATGGTGCCAAGTTCAGCCATTGCTTCTGAGAAAATATATTTATCTTTAAAAAATATTTTATCGGTCCAGCGACGTAATTTTTTCTCGATCAATGGCACTGCCATGATACCAATTATGGTGGTGATAGCACCACTGATAAGATAGGGAAGCGTGGTAGTCGTTTCAACGGTGGCAAGAATGAGGAAAAGGATGGTAATGTAGCTGCTAACAATTGTTGTTAAAAGTAAGGTGAAAATCAAGCCGCGCTGGATGACAACTTTAATATCAAGCAGCTGGTGTTTGAAGATTGCGTAGGCTGTGAGGAGGATGGTAAAGAGAGAGAATTGTGGGCCAAGCGTAAAGAAGCGAAATTCTCCGGTAAACGGTAAAATAATGGTGAAGACGGATGCTCCAATCATTAAGAAGGAAAAACCAGTGGCTAAGTAGAAAGCCTGTTTTTGTTTGGTGTGATGGGTTTTGTGGTAACTATTAATAAGTCTCCATAAAGCATACAGCATGCTGCCAACGGTGAAAACGAGAACGGCGTAATTAATACTGCCGAGCGACATGCCGGTTGGTTCAGTATAGGTAATGTAGACTTCTTGAACGTAGAATGGTGTGAAGGCGATAGTGCTAAAGACGATGGTTGGACCAAAAAAACAGATTTTTTTTAGGAAGCTGAGTGGTTTTTCATCAATGAAATATTCTGCGAATGTTAAGTATGCGCTGATAAAGAATGCTCCTCCGATCAGGCAGATACCACTCCAGAGGCGAGCGGTGAAATCAGTGGTGGTCAAATCGGTGGCTGCGTTACCACCTACCCATACAGCGAGGCCGATTAGATACCAACAAAAATAGATAGCTAATCTACTGTCACGTTTTTTTAAAAAGACGAAAGCCGCAGTCCCAACGCAAAGAAATGCTAGGACTGCGGCTGTATAAGTGAAGAGAAACATACGTGGGTGAAATTACTCGGCTTGTTCCTGTCCAAAAAGGACAGCGAAGTTGTGTGATTTAACATCGGTGAGGAACCCCGGGAGCATGCAGTAGAAGACAAATTCTTGGTGTCGGAAATAGCTCTTCAGAACCGGGTCTTGCGCGGTAACCTCGGGAAAACGCCCCGGGGTAAAACCAGCGTACAAAGACGGGTGTGCCCGTCCACCGGCCATCTTAACACAGGAAATTACGTAATGCAAAGCAACAGCTGTTTCATGGTCACCTTTCAGGTCGATACCGTTCGTCTCGATGTAGGCGTGAAGGCCGGGCATGCGCGATGCCCCAAGAAGGGGCTGCTTACGCTCGGCAGACAAATCGAGGATTGCGCGGAGCAGTGGGTGCGCGGCGCCTTTCTCGATCGAGCAGATGGTCGGCCCGAAGTGGTGGTTCGCGTTCGGCTGGTGTACTCCTTCGATGTAGCCATTGTTGGTGAGTTCGTTGAATGTGCGGAAGTAGTTCGGCAGGGGAGCGTCGAGCGAAAAGTTGACCGTCTCCAAACAGGTGAATCCGACTAGCCGGCCATTCGACTCCGCCACGAAAAAACCTTCCGGATAACAACGATGCCATGCTTCAAAGTGCTTTACGCCGAGCGGTTCCACTTTTTCAGGGGTCCACACTGCTTCCTCCATGTCAGCAAGTGCGGGAAAATCGGATGGGCGAGCGTTACGAACTAGGATCGGGTTAGTGGACATTGCACAACTCCGTGTAAAAGATGGAAATGGACTGCGTGAATGTTTCTCTTTCAATGAGCGCTGAAATTGTACTGTGTAGAAGCTATTACAATGATTAAGGAAAGATAAAATAATTATGAAGACAAAAAAACCCACTTGAGTAAGTGAGTATCCTTGATTCCCGTTTTCACAGGAATGACATTTAGCGGTCAATCATTTTATAACCAATGCCTGGCACGGTAATAATATATTTACTGTCCGAATCAACTTTTCGGCGTATACTGGCGATATGGGATTCAATCGTATTGGAAAATGGGTCGGCGTTGATATCCCAGACGTGCTCAACAATCATGGCGCGAGACAAAGCGGTGCTTTTATTGCTCATAAGAAACTCAAGTAAGGTAAATTCTTTGCGAGTCAGATACACTTCTTTTTTATTTTTCATCACTTTGTGTTCGCGGCTATCAAGGACGATGTCCCCAATAGTATATCGTTCCTGGCGCACCGTAGTTGGGCGACGAAGGAGGGCGCGTACGCGAGCTATTAATTCTTGAGGTGAAAATGGTTTAGTGAGATAGTCGTCGGCACCACTATTTAATAGTTCTACTTTCTTATCAGTATCATTAATAACGGAAAGCATTAAAATTGGCATGGTTTTACCGCTCATGCGAATTTCTTCACAAACCTTCTGGCCGAGCTTCTTAGGAAGCATGTTGTCGAGGATTACTAGGTCATAGGCATTGGTGCGAGCCTGGAACGATCCCTTATCGCCATCACTGGCTACATCAACGATAAAAGACTCAGACTTGAGACATGAGGCAGCGAAGTTCGCAATTTCTGGTTCATCTTCAACTAATAGAATGCGCATAAGCTATAACAATGGCTATAGTAATGCAAAACGGAAAAAAGCGCAATGGTTAGCTAAAATAAGGCAAAATGTGCGAGAAAAACTTTATATATATTTTATCTTTTCTTAAGGTTGTTAATGGTATAAGTTCAAGCATTTATAAACTCAATTTAAAGATATTCTAAAGTAGGTGCTTCACGTTATGGAAATGAGTTATCGTATTCTTTTTTATGAAAAAAACTATGGAGGTGGTTCTGTAGGTGCGAATGTTACCAATATAGCCATTTCCGACATCTTCGACCGCCCGCTAGTGGAGAAGTTGGTTCGAAAGTGTTTTGAAAAAGCTAGCGTTCTTCATGATTGCCTCATTATTAAGTTTGTGGTCTCAGCGGTGCCGTATAGGAGTTATTGGATGGGGGAGGGTGTGAATGATGAGGGTGGGTTGAGGATTAATTGGATGGAGTGTCGGGGAAGTGAGCTGGTGTAGGTAGTATAGCTCGCATTGTTACAGTAAACAAAAAAACCAACGATGGTTGGTCTTTTTGTTAAGTGGCCGACAGGTGTGGTCGTCGGCCGATGACCATGTACCAGTATCCGCTGGTACTAAAGGTGAAGAGGTTTACTGCCTCTTCGGTTTCATTGATTCTTCCCGATAAGTGACTTGTTGAAGGATGTGATCGATGAACATGTGCAGCCATTTATTGAAGTCGTCGAGCTTGAAGATCGCTTCGATTAGCGGCTGAAGGCCACTGTCCTTCGTTATCTCTCCGGTTTTAGCGTGCTGTCTTGATTCTGCGTAGGTTGCTTCTACCTTTGCGCAGAGCCAGCAGATAAACCCATCTTCCCCTGGGACGTTGAGGTTGAGAAGTTCCGAGATGACGTTGCCCCATGCGGTTTTGGGTAGTTCGATCTCGAGCGAGGTGAGATATTTTGCTTTCTGCTCTTTCATGTACACAGCGATCTCAGTAGTGCTTACTTCCTCGCTAATGTACGTTGTTATTTTGTCTTTTCCCTTTCCAATATGAATATAACTCTTCGGGGTGTGCATGCATCCTCCGATGCGGTAAACTAAGGTTTAGGGACAGCGTAAATTACCTTATTTTTAACTGTTTGTCAATGTTTTTGCTTTAATGCTATACTTTATATATCAAATCTATTACTACTTGCCGTTTTTTGTATGACAAAACTTTTTAAACTGATTATTGCAATCCTACTGCCTTTGTCAGCCGGTGGCATTGGGTCAATTTTTACGAGTTCGAGCATTCCTGTGTGGTATGCTGGTTTGCAAAAACCGGAATTTTCCCCTCCAAACTGGGTGTTTGGCCCTGTCTGGACGGTACTTTTTATTTTGATGGGTGTAGCGTTGTATTTGGTGTGGGAATCAAAGAAGGGGCCAACAAAAACTATGGCTATTGTCTTGTTTTCTCTCCAGATGGTGTTAAACGTTTTTTGGTCAGTATGTTTCTTCGGTCTTCAAAACCCTGGTTTAGCGCTTGGTGAAATTATTGTGTTATGGATGGCAATTGTAGCAACGATGCTATATTTTTATTGGATTCGTCCGTTAGCGATGTATTTGTTAGTTCCGTATATCCTTTGGGTTAGCTTCGCAGCTTTTTTAAATTATAGTATTTGGCGTCTTAATTAAAAACACATGCTTACCACGCTGGCCTTATTTATTTTACTTGCCGGGTTTATCATCGGCCTAGGTGCCGTGACGGTAATTGACCTTCACGGTTTTCTTGGTCGTAAGTCAGCATATTGGACAGAAGCTACAACGAGGACGCATAAAGTGACTAAACCCCTTATTTGGTTGGGTATGTTATTAGCGATAGCAGGTGGTGCATTGTTGTATCGAGGATTGCCGTTATCCGGTATTCCGCTCTATCACACTTTAGTCGCATGTGTGCTTATTTTAAATGGTTGTTTTTTGTCGTTTAGTGTTAGTCCGTTTTTACTACAACGTGAAAAAGAGGGGAGAGCGGCGGAACTTTTGCCATCATCGTGGCAAACAAAGATTACACTAAGCTTTATTATTTCGTTTGTTGGTTGGTGGTCTGCGCTTTTCTTATTGGTTTGGTTTATTACGCAATAATATGGGCAAAAAAATAGTTATCGTGCATGACACAATGCAAAAAGGTTATCGTTATACATTAATTGAACCAGTTGGGAAGAATTTTGATCCAGAGTTTAAGCCGCATCTCACTCCGAAAGAAATGTTGGAGCTTGGAGTTTTTGGTGGTAAGTATATGACTGATTGTCAAAAGGAATTTCCAAAGTCGTGGTTTGTTAAAGCAAAACTTTCTCCAGAAAAGGCTGATCCGAAGTTAAATTGTTTTAGAGTGCGAGCCAGCCAGTCACTTGCGGTGTGGAGACAGAAAGGTTGGATATATACTGATGACCCGCGTGGTTGGTTTCAGTGGTATTGCCGGTATTATATGGGTCGTCGGCTTCCGGGCGAAGATCGTCGTCAAATTCGCCGTTGGAAGGCTATAAGTCGTCACATCATGCAAATCAAACGAAATTGTCGGCCGGGAGATTTTGGTTGTCGACCTCGGCAGCGTCAGGCAATTTTACATTGGGCATACGATAGTAGGAAGATGTAATACTTACACAACAGCTTACCAAGGCTGTTGTTTTTATATTGACAAAACAGCTTATATAAGGTAAACTCCTTAGTCGCTACGCGACAATTCTTTAACAACTCACAGGAGGTACGACATTGGAAACGTCTCAGGTTGGTTTGCCCTTTTCACCCGAAGGAGGTAAGGAAAAGAAGTACGTTCGTCCGCCGAAGCTTCGGCGGGTGGTAAGCATCAGCACGTCCATGACAGCACCCGTTTTTTACGAGCTCTTGAAGAAGGAGAACGTGACGGCGGTGCTCGATACACGGCTCAGCCGTTCGTATGACGGTGCCCGCTTCACGCATGAGGGGGATTTCCCCTACATTACGAAGTTGCACGGTATCGACTGCGTGCATGCGCCGCAGTTTTCGCCGACGTCGGAAATGCGGAAAGTGTTCGACGACACGTTCAAGAGCGCCAAGGGGCCTGATCGTGATCCGAATGCGTGGACGGATTTTCTGCGCACGTACGAACGGCTCATGGTCGAGCGCAAACCGCTTCAGGATCTGCTTATCAAGTCCGTGCTCTACGGTCCGCACGAGGCGGTGGCCGTGCTCTGCGCTTGTCCGCATCACGACGATTGTCATCGGTCGTATGCGACGGGCATCATGGCGAACTACATCGACGGGGTGGAACTCCGGGTGGTCTATCCGACCGCCAAGGAGCCGAACCATGCCAGTCCGCGCCGGTATCGTCTCGTTGATTTTCCGCACGCGGGACTTCGAGTGAATGCGCGGGGGGTGAAACCGTGATCAACGGTGTGATTCTCTCGCATACGCGGATGGGAGGTAAGGGATTTTGTACAAATATCCTGATCTTCCCTCCCGGTGAAAAGCCTCGTCAAATTCGGCCTCGACTCCCACCAAACGGTAATCTGTTCATCGACAGTTTCGGTTTTACCGAGGCCTTCATGAACATTAGGTGGTTGCCGGGTTATCATGTGCAGGTCGATAAATTCACCGTGGTTGACGAGGAGCATAGGCGTCTGACGCATCCCGAAGATGTTGCTGTGGTGAAGGTGCAGTATTGGCATCCGATCCACTTGCAGACCAAGTCGAGTCCGGTGGACTTTCTGAAGCTTATCGCACCGTTCATGTTCGCAAACCTGACCGCTCTTTTTCCGCCGTTGATTCGTAAGAACAATGGCAAGGTGTACGTGGAGGACGATCGGGTGTTGTTGCAGTCAGTCGGCTACATTCGTACCAAGTCGATCAAGTTCTACGAGGATGATTACCAGGGAAAGACAAGCGATCGTTGTGAAATCACGGATATGTCCGGCATTGTTTATAATTTGCCGCTCAAAGATACGGAGATTTTGCAGCAGATCAATTCTGGCCATATCAAGCGCGATACCCTTTATGCAGGGCCTATCGTGCGAATGGCACTGGCCGGAGCAATTCCGGGTACTAACCAGTGCTATGTCATGGCAACCCACATCATTTTTTAATAGGAGGATAGTCAGACAGAGGTCTGGCAGTGCACCCCCGCACATAATCGGGGGACTACTAAAGCAGCTCTGTTAAGGGCTGTTTTTTATTTTTGAAAACTAAAAAACCACCCATAGCATGAGTGGTTTTAGTAGGTGCAGGCAATAGAGCCGCCTGCGCGCTACCGGCGGG
>JBKJTY010000017.1:0-18926 GCA_046590235.1 Candidatus Magasanikiibacteriota bacterium
ATTCTGAGGAATCGAAGAATCTTCAGAATGACATTGTAGTATCCTGGATTCCCGCCTTCGCGGGAATGACACATTGCTGTGAAGTAAAATTGTCTTTGTATACTTTTATAAAGACTAACGTCCCATGAACCGAACAAGAACACTAATAGTCTTTAACGAGATCCCAATATCCATCAAAAGCCCACGATTCTTAACATAGAAAAGATCGTACTGCAGTTTAAGAAGATTTTCTGAGATAGTCCCGTAATAAGAATGATGCAGCTGCGCCCAACCCGTTAAGCCGGGTTTGATAAGGTGACGAAGGGCATAGAAAGGCATTTCACGTTTAAGCTCTGCTACAAACTCAGGACGTTCCGGACGTGGCCCAATAAGTCCCATCTCACCGCGAAGAATATTCCAAAACTGTGGCAGCTCGTCAATGCGCGTGCGACGTAAGAAGGTGCCAATAGCTGTGATGCGCGCATCCCCAACACTCGCAAATTGCGGGCCGTTCATTTCCGCACTGCCGCTCGCAGTCAAAGCCTGCATGGTGCGGTATTTAAAGATTGTGAAAGGCTGTTCTCCTCGTCCAACACGGGTTTGTTTGAAAAGGATTGGACCAGAAGAGGAAAGTTTGATCGCAAGCGCGACAAGAGGGAAAGTAGCAATGAAGATCAAGCCCATTATGAGCGCAACAAAATAATCAAAAATTATTCGTGCTCGATCATAGATTTTTTTCTGTTGTTCATGAAGGTTGATGACAAACCAAGCTTCGGAAAAAGTAAGGGGTGGTACGCGGCCAAAAATTTGCTCGTAAAAATCTGCCAATGTAATAACACTTACTTGATGGAAGATGGCTTGGTATAAGTCGCTTAAAACTGCTTGGTTTCCAGTAAGTTGTGGTGCAATAACGATTATACCTGGCTGCGCAGTTTGTTTAATGAGTTCGCTAATTGATTCTGCTTGTGGTAGAGGGCTGTTTACCAGCTTACTCGTTAATGGGGCGATACAACCAAGTACATGGTAGCCATGCTGTGGTTGTTTAATTAAGAGGTTAACTAATTCAACAGTTTCTGGAGTAATGCCGGCAAAAATGACGTTTGTTTTTAAAAAACTAGTGGAAAGAAAGCGGTTGTACAATCCGCGCCAAGCGGCAATAAGGCTGAAGCTACATAGAGTAATAAGGACCAAAGTGGTTTTTGGAGTAATATCAGTAGTAGAGCGTGCGTAGAAAAAAATTATCGACAAAAGCATCCAAACAATTCCACTAAGTGCAATCTTAATGAATTGAGCTCGATTATTTTTAATTTGCCCAATGTCATACAAACCGACAATGAACAAAATAACTACGGCTAAAGCAAATAGAAAAGACACGTAATAAGCCAATGGCTGGGCAACAGATAGGAGCGGAGCTCCTTGGTAGCGGATGAGAAGAGCCAAAAATAAACCGACGTACATTACGAGCACATCGCCGGTCAAAAGCATCAGTTGTTTAATTCGATAGTACATAGTATACTAAATGTCATTATGGCAAAAGTATACCGTATTTTAGCAAAAAAAGCAACCCCTACAGCTCTTCTAGTAGCTGTTTTCATATTGGCTGCAACTCCAGCTTTAGCTCGTGTCCCTAATGATCCGTATTATCAGGAACAGGCACTTGTTTGGAATCAGATTGACGCGCCTAAGGCATGGGACTATTCAACGGGATCTTCCAAGGTAGTTGTAGCGGTAATTGATACTGGTGTTGATACATGGCACCCCGATTTATCAAAAAATATTTGGACAAATACCAAAGAAATTCCTGATAACGGTGTTGATGACGATACTAATGGTTTTATTGATGATGTGCATGGTTGGAATTTCGTGGAAGGGAATAATGACCCAAGAACGTCTGTATTTGATGAGGGAGATGATAAAGAATCTGTATCACACGGTACCATTATTTCCGGTTTGATCGGGGAGCGTGGAGATAATGGAATTGATGGAACCGGTCTTAATTGGCAGGTAAGTATTATGCCTATACGTGCTATTACTAATGCCGGAACGGGAGTGCTGTCTAATGTAACTCGCGCGGTTAATTATGCAATTGAAAATGGTGCCAATGTTATCACTATGAGTTTTGTTGGTAAGTATGATGAACCAACACTTAGGGGTGAATTATATCGAGCGTATCAAAAAGGTATCGTGGTAGTTGCTGCGGCAGGCAATCATGATGAAACAGTAATAGGTGACTTGTCGACAGTTCCAGAGTATCCGGCTTGTTACGATCGTGGACAAACACAAAATTGGCTGCTCACGGTTGCTTCGGTCAATATGTATGACCAGGTGAGTTATTTTAGTAATACCGGTAATTGCATAGATATTGCAGCTCCGGGAGAATCTATTTTTAGTACTCAGCGTTACGCACCGCAATATGGTTACCCAGAACAATTTGGTGGAGCTTGGGATGGCACATCGTTTGCGGCACCAATAGTAGCTGGAGCTGCAGCGTTATTGAAAGCGGCACATCCGGATTGGAAGCCGGATCAGATTATTTCCACTCTTATTTCGACAGCAGATTCAATCGCAGCAAAAAATACACATTCAATTTCTTTTGGTCGCTTGAATGTAGGTAAGGCAATGAGTGGTGTGGCGTTAGCGGTAGCCACAGCTCAAAGTGGTTCTATTTATACGGTTGACGGCAAAGTTATTCGTCAGCTTGATGTTGGAAATCAAAAGATAACTGATGCAGCAACAATTAGTGGTGCCAAAATAATTTCCGCTGCAGCGCTCCCGGGCAGTGGTCAGCTCGCTGTATTGACGACTCGTCAAAAAGTCTTCTCTATTCAAGTATATGACCTAGATGGTCGTTTGGATCGGGAAATTACTTTGCCGGTTACCGAACAAAAAGGTGTAATTGTTAAACGTCTTCATGTAATGAACGGTGATGGATATCTATTGGAGCAATTTACAGTAAAAAACAACCAAACAACATTCACTCTCTTTAATCGATACGGCATTAAATTAAAAGAAGCTCGAGTTCAAGGAAGTGTCTTGGCTTCTGAAGCAAGTGCTAATAATCAAATTATTGCGTACGCAACGCTCAGTAAAAATACTCTTCTTGTTCGACAATATAACTTTGTTGATAACACAACCAAATCTGCTTCTTTTTCTAATGTCCAAGCCATCAACGC
The DNA here is from genome assembly GCA_046590235.1 of Candidatus Magasanikiibacteriota bacterium. GTDB lineage: Bacteria > Patescibacteriota > Patescibacteriia > Magasanikbacterales > GWA2-37-8 > 2-02-FULL-45-10. The sequence goes on from JBKJTY010000017.1 coordinate 3,153, forward strand.
GCTAACTATTGGGGTATGGGGTGAGGGTCGTGGCGAAGAAGTTGCTGCGATCATCAAGCGTAATGGTACGGCTTACCAGGTGGTTGTAAATGTGGAAAATCAAAGCTATAGCCTGGATTCAGTTGGGGCTTGGAATGATAAAGAGCGTATACTGATACGCCGAGCATCCTCACTTCCTTCTGGTCGTGATGCGCTAGTTCGTTTTAAAAGTAAAGGCGGAGCCTCGACACTAGTGAATGGGCGTGGCGAAAAGTTGGCTTCGTTTACACTGCCGCCACTTAGTGGTGTGATTCAGTAAGAAATGCTATACTAAAGCTATTCTCACTACATTCTACATTTTTTATGGACATGCCCATTTTTGAAAAAAAGAACGTGCTCGTGTTAGGTGGAGCCGGTTTTATCGGCTCACATTTGTGCGAACGGTTACTCCGTGAAGCGAATGTTATTTGTATGGATAACTTTTCAAATTCCCATCCAAATAATATTAAACACTTACTTCAGTATCCTGATTTTGAATTTATTAATCACGATGTTTCCAAGCCGATTAACTTGGATGATTTTGATGAGTTGGATAAGTTTAAAGTAAAATTTCAAGGTATTCAGGAAATTTATAATTTAGCTTGTTCAGCTAACCCTGAAAATTTTGATAAGGTTAAAATGGATGCGCTCTATGCGAATTCATTAACCATGATCAACACGCTCAATTTAACGGTGAAATATCGCGCCAAGTACATGTTCACTTCCAGTTCAGTGGTGTACGGCGAAGATATGAGTAAAGGAAATGTATTTAAAGAGTCTGACCTCGGAGTTGTTAACCAGCTTTCTTCTCGCGCGTGTTATGATGAAGGAAAGCGTTTTGCAGAATCCTGCGTAGAAACATATCGCCAAGTGTACGGTATTGATGCTAAAATTGCTCGTGTTTTTACCACCTATGGTCCAAACATGCAGTTGCTAGAAAAGCGTCTTATTCCTGATTTCATTTACAATGCCCTTCAAGGAAAAGATTTGGTCATTTACGGTGATGAGACATTTTCCACGTCACTTTGTTTTGTGACTGATATGGTTGATGGTTTAGTGCGTCTTATGTCCGCTGATTCCACTACGCACGTCGCTAACTTTGGTGGTGATAGGGAAGTAGCCTATAAAGAAGTAGCTGAAAAGATTGTCCAAATGACAAATTCCACCTCAAAATTGGTTTTTGAAAAACCCCTCCTTTTCTTGACACGAAAGGGTATTCCTGATTTAACTTATGCTAAAGAGTCGCTTGGTTGGCTGCCGTTAGTACGTATTGAAGATGGTTTGCGTAAAACTATCGATTACGTGATTGCGCATCGCGAAGCTCTCTTATTTAACAACGATTTTGGCTCTCCAACACTCCGTTAATATGGTTTTGGTCGTCGTGCCAGCGTATAATGAAGCAAAAACAATAGGTCGCGTAATCCGCGGCCTTTTTGAACATGGTTGGGAAAATGTGGTGGTGGTTGACGATGGTTCAAGTGATGGAACTGCGGCATTAGCACTTCAGGCTGGCGCACGCGTGCTGCGACATCGTATCAATCGCGGCCAGGGTGCTGCACTTGAAACTGGCAATGCGTACGCTCGAAAAATGGGAATTGATACGGTTGTTCATTTTGATGCTGACCTACAATTCAATCCCACTGACATTGCTCCTGCCCTTGATGCGTTAAAAAAGTCAGAAGCCGACATTCTTCTTGGTTCGCGTTTTTTGGACAACCGTTCTGCTATCCCGTGGTTTAAAAAATATGTTATTTTACCAGTCGGTAGATTAATGCACCATTTCTTTTTTGGGATGAAGTTGACCGACGCGCATAATGGTTTTCGAATCATGTCTAAGAAAGCGCTCGGTAGTATTCGTATTACACAAGATGGCATGGCGCATAATACAGAAATTCTACAGCAGGTTGCCGAACGTAACTTGCGTTATATTGAGTTCCCGATTGAGGTAACGTATCATGAGTATGGACAAGGCATGCTTGGGGGAGTAAAAATAATGGGGGATTTACTTGTTGGCGTTATTTTTAAATAATACTATGTCACCAATTCAAATTATATTAAGTACAGTATTCCTAGTTGCCATTGGACGAGTCATTAATCGTTATCGTGCTAAAGATTTATCGAAGCGCGGTGCAGGTTTGTGGATTGCTTTTTGGTTGTCCGCATTCGCAGTTATATTAGTACCGCAGGATGCTATTTATTCTGTAGCCCAATTGGTTGGTGTTGGTCGCGGATCTGATTTAGTGGTGTATGGTGCTTTAGTTCTAACTTTCTTCATTGTATTTCGTCTCATGGTTAAACAGGAGCGTCTTAATCGTCAGTTGACCGAGTTGACCCGTCAAATTGCTCTTAACGAAAAAGATCACAAATCATAAAGTCGTTTATTTTTTTAATGTCATTCTGACGCATTGTCATTCCCGCGCAGGCGGGAATCCAGTATACTCAATGACGGTGTCCTGGATTCCCGCCTGCGCGGGAATGACAACTATACTCTGATGACAATTATATATGAAAATTGCTCACGTGGTAGCTACATTTCCACCGCATATCGGCGGTATGGGCCAAGTCGCTTTGGAAGAAGCGAAACGTTTGGTTGCTGCCGGGCATGATGTTACGGTATTTACTCTAGATTACGGTGGTGAGTACGCCACTTATTTTTCTGGTATCAACATCGTACGTCTATGGACGCCTTTTAAATTTGGCGATGCTGGTTTTGTACCACAGCTTCTTTGGCGTTTATCAGGTTTTGATTTGGTACATCTTCATTATCCTTGGTATGGTGGGGCAGAATGGGTGTGGTTAGCCTCATTATTATTTAGAGTGCCTTATATTGTTACGTATCATATGGACGCTGCCCCTGTGGGCGCGTTTAAAAAATTTGTTCAGCAGGTATACGATTTGTTCATGCCCCAAAGTATTCTGCTTGATGCTAAAAAAGTAATTTCTGTTGATCGTGAGCATTTGACAGCTAGCAAGTTTGGTTTAGAGATACCTCAAAAGTTGACCGTTGAACTTTATAACGGTGTTGATACGACAGTATTCACCAATGCAGTGTCTTTGCCTTTTCCAAAAGAGCTGGCAAAGTGGGAAGATAAAAAGATATTTTTATTCGTCGGCAACCCATTACCGTTTAAGCGGTTAGAAAGTATTATCAATGCTCTGGCTTTGGTTAGTGATAAGGATGTGGTACTGGCGGTGGTAGGGGATGGGTATGGTATGGAAAAATATAAACAGATAGCACATGAAGCTGGTGTGGAGCGACAAGTGCGTTTTGTTGGTAAAATTCTTGATCGTGCTGAATTAAATCGTTATTATCAAGCTGCAACTGCGCTCGTTGTAGCTGCCGTTAATGCAGAATCTTTTTCCTTGGTTATTATTGAAGCGTTAGCCGCAGGTTGTCCAGTCATTGCCAGTGATATTCCTGGTGTTCGCTCACGTATTGATGTTGGAAAAGACGGTGTGCTTTTTGCTCCTGCGTCTATAGAGGATTTGGCAAAAGCTATGCGAGATTTTGCCTCGCATACAGTTGACGAACGTGCTACAATGGGTGCGCACGGACGTATGAAAGTTGTCAGGCACTATGGATGGGAAAAACATGTCAGTGATCTTATGAATATTTATCGCTCAGTATGAGTTTTGATTACGAACAATCAATTTGGGGAAGAGGTTATGCTAGTTTGTCGCCTAAAGTGCTGGCTAGTTTTCGTTTAAAACAATCATTATTTGCTCTCAAAGGTATTCCTGCTGGTGGTACGGTGCTTGAGCTTGGTTGCGGTGCTGGTCAGTTTATCCGTTCGGTACAACGTGCTCGTCCTGATCTGGTCTGTCATGGGTGTGATATCAGTGTTCGGGCAATTGATATGGCAAAGACGGTGGTGGATGGAGTTGTGTATGCGGTAAACGGCGAAGCAATGCCATATGCTGACAATTCTATGGATGCTGTTTTAATCTATGATGTTTTGGAACATGTTGATGATGTGTCAGGAATATTGCGTGAGGTAAAGCGAGTTTTAAAACCAGGTGGTATTTTGTATGCGTACGTTCCGTGTGAAGGGGATAGCTTATCTTTCTGGAATTTTTGTCGTCGTCGTGGGTGGAAAGGTGATTTGACCAAAAAATACGCCGGGCATATTAATTATTTTTCACGTGAGCGTTTGCAAAAAGTATATCTGCAAGCCGGTTTTAGTTCGGTACATTTTCGTTATAGTGAGCACGTGCTGGGTCAATTGCTTGGTTTTGTTGCTTTTAATTTAATGGATCGTGCTGCTAAAAAGCGTGGAGTAGATCAGATTAATGGTGAAGATTATTTCCAAAGTTTGGACGAGACAGCGCCTGCGCCAGGTTTATTTAGAGCCGTTAAAGATGCGGTTAATAGTTTGGTCTACTTTGAATCATGGTTGTTCAATCGTCTTCCTTCACCGAACGTCCATTCGTTTGTCCGTAAATAATATGCGTATCGTGCATATAATTCCTGCAGCTTTTAATTACTTCGATGATATTCGCGATTTGGCAATGGCCGAAGTTGAAGCCGAAGTCGCATTGGGGATTGAAGCAGAAGCGTTTACTGTGCAATACGGCTCGGTTACTGAACGAATTTCTTCCAATGTTCAGAAAGTTGCGCCCACTAGAGTTTTCAAGGGTATGGTAACCGGCTCAGCAGTTGTGGATGCTTTAGATACATTTGATGTGGTGCATGTACACTGTCCAATACTTGGAATGATGAGAGAAATTATCGCTTTTAAGAGGAAAAATCCGCAGGTTGCGCTACTGGTGACATATCATCGTCCAGTGGTAGTTCCAGACCTTTTCGCTTTATATATTTCATGGTATACTATGTGGTACTTACCCCAGTTGCTCAGGGTAGCCGATGCCTTGGTAACGTCACCCGAAACTGGCGGCATTGCTCGAGCTGAACCACCTCGTTTTGAAGCCAATTTGGCTAATCCACGACAAGGGGTATTAGATTATTTCGCTTTATATCAACAACTTGTTATTTAATTTAACTGTACACATATGGACGGTAAAAAAAGTTTCTTTGAACTTCTAGATCCGAAAAGCGCTCTGCTCGTCGGTGTAGCTGGTGGTTTATTATCTCTCGGCACAATTGGTTTCTTAGTTTTAGGTGGTATCATGCTTAAGGGCGCTTCATTTGGTTCTCCTGTTGCAACTGTACCTCTCGCACAAGCTGGCGACCAAAATGTTGGCCAAGCTGCTCCTGCAGTGGATGTTCCAAAAACTGACAAACCAAAAGTAGAATTGTTTGTCATGTCCTATTGTCCATACGGTTTACAGATGCAAAAAGCTTTGGTGCCAGCTTGGGATTTGTTAAAGAATAAAGCTGATATTGATGTTAAATTTGTTTCTTATGCTATGCATGGTAAGAAAGAAATTGATGAAAACACACGTCAGTATTGTATCCAAAAGGAGCAGCCTACAAAGTTTTCCGCATACCTTAAATGTTTCTTTGGTGCAGGCAGTAACAATGGTCAGGAAGCAGACTATAAGAAATGTTTGACTTCAGCTGGTGTTAATCAGACATCCGTAACCAGTTGTATGGCAAAAACTGATAAGACTTTCGGTATTACAACTAAATACAACGATCAGTCTAGTTGGTTGTCGGGTCAGTTCCCTCAGTACCCATTACAAGCTGATCTAAATGAAAAATACGGTGTACAAGGTTCTCCAACATTGGTTATCAATGGTGTGCAAGCTGAAGTATCTCGTACTCCAGAATCAGTAAAACAAGCAATTTGTAATGCCTTTAATGTCGCTCCGGCAGAATGTGGTACAGCTTTGAACACTGGTTCATTTGATCCAGGTTTCGGCACCTCCCTCAGTGTTGGTGGAGGTTCAGCTGCCGCAGGTTGCGGGGTTTAATTTAAATAACGTATGGGACGCTTTAGTAAAGGATTATTTTTTGGAGGTGCCCTTGGCGCCGCTCTTATGTGGCTTAACGCTACACCCAAGGGTAAAGAGATGCGCGCTAAAATAGCGACGCATCTTGATCCTTTGTATAAAGAGCTTAAAAGCAGTCTCCAACAATTAGAAGGCCCAACTAAGGAAATGTATGAAGCCTTGGTTGAACGTGCTGTAGCTGAATATGCTGATAAGAAAGAAATGGCTGAAGATTATAAAGAGCAGCTAGTCCGCCAACTTAAGAAGAAGTGGAAGGATTTGGAAAAAGACCTTAAGAAATAAAATAAAAAAATCCAGTCGATTATGACTGGATTTTTTTATTTACGCCGTTATTGTATTCTTAGAGGTAGGGATGGTTAGTTGATTGGTTTCAGTTCGTTTAATATCTTGTATCATTAACTGTAGATCTCGATTTCCTTTCCATTCGTTGACGCTAACTGTGAAGGCTAAATCAATTTTAGTGCCCGGCACAAGTTCGCGCCAGTTAGCCGGGTGTCGATCTTTGTTGCCAAAACCAAAGGCGATAGTTTTTTTGACGACATGGGAATTGTGTTTGACGAGAATGCGGAGGTGCTTGCCGTCTTGGCCTACAGAATCTACGCCCATGACGGTGAGATCGGTGGCTGCGTAAAGTGGCTCATCATTGCCCATGCCGAATGGTTCAAATTTTTGAAGGGTATTGTAGAGATCCCAATTTATTTCTTCGAGATCAACCAAAGCATCAATTTTAATCTGAGGGGAAAGATCAAGTTGTTTAGTTCCTTCAGCTGCTTTTCCTAACAATGTTTTTTTGAAGTCTTCAAAGACTTCGCGGTTTTTGAGAGAAAAACCACAAGCTTGCGGATGTCCGCCGAACTTGTGGAAAAATTCTGGCATTGTTTTGAGCGCTTCAATCAAATTGAATCCTGGAACACTGCGGCCAGAGCCAGTAACAGTACCACCATTAATACCCATGGCTAAAACAGGTTTATAGAATTCTTCTTTGATGCGGCTGGCGATGAGGCCGAGGATGCCTGTAGCCCATGTTTCTCCAAAGGTGTAGAGAATCGGATTGTTAGACTGGTTTGTGTCTTTGATTTGTTGACGAGCCTCGGCGACTAGTTGGTCAGTTAGTTTTTGACGATCAACATTATTTTGGTCGAGCTGTGCGGCCAAACTAACAGCTTCTTCTTCGGTTTCTGCCATAAGAAGCGCATAGGCAACATTAGCATGGTCCATGCGGCCAGCCGCGTTAATGCGCGGTGCAATTTGGAAGCCGATAGTTTGTGTATCAAAAACACGTTTTTGTTTGCCGGTTTCATCAATTAAACCAATCTGTTTAAAAAGTTTTTGAAGTCCGAGGTTGTGTGTTTTATTAAGGACGGTGAGGCCGTAGCGGACAAGTGCTCGTGATTCGCCAATGAGCGGTACCATGTCGCCAACAGTGGAGATAGACGCCAAATCAAGCAGCCATTTTTCAAAAGCTTCATGGGTTTGGCCATCTGGCATTAATTCGTTAGTTTCGTGGTGGCGTTTGAGTAATGCTTGGATCAATTTAAAGGCTACGCCGCCGCCTGCGAGGGTTTTATCTGGGTATCGTTCGTTAGGCACGAGTGGGTGGATAATCGCGTCTGCTGGAGGGAATTTGGCCGGCATAGCGTGATGGTCGGTGATAATCACTTGCATGCCAAGCTCTTTGGCAAAAGCAACTTCTTCAGTGTTGCTAATACCGCAATCGCAGGTAATGATAAGTTCGGTATTACTATCTTTGAGCATTTGGACGGTCCGCTTATTCAAGCCGTATCCGTCGAGTTCACGGTGGGGGAGGAACGTGTCAGTGTGTGCCGCACCTAATTTTTTAAGTGTTGTCATGATGATTGCGGAGGCGCAAACGCCGTCAGCATCATAATCGCCGTGCACTACGATTTTTTTGTTGAGTTTAATACAGTCAAAAATTATTTTGACTGCTTTTTCCATGTCATTAAATAAAAATGGGTCATGGACATCACGTGCGTAGTTTGGATTTAGAAAGGAAGTTATTTTTTCAGGTTCACGTTGTCCGCGGTTCCAGAGTAAGCGAGCGACGAGCGGTGGAAGTTCTGGGTGCGCAGCAATAAACTCAGCAGCCGGTGCTTCTTGAAAGATCCATTTTTTCTCCATAGGATTACTGTAAAGCCGGTAAAATACTGGTGAGTACCATGGCAATGATGCCAAAGACAGCTACGACAGACCAAAGGGCTTTAAGTGTTTTTTGTTTCATCATACTGATACGTGTTTGCTTAATTTATTTTGTAAATCGTGTAATGTTGTGTAATAAATCGTATTCAGGCCGAAATCTTGTGCTTCTTTGATCACACTCATGGTGTCTTCAATTAATATTATTTCTTCAGGATGATCAACGTGGAGATTGTCTGTTATTTTTGTAAAAAATTGTTTTTGTGGTTTTTTTGCGTGTAGTTCGTTAGAGACAAATATGCCATCAAACAATTTGTTTAAACCAAGTTTGTTCCAGATGTAATCAGTACGGTACTTTTCTTGGTTAGTTGCTAAATAGCACTTAGTACCATTTGCGCGCAATTTTTCTACCAATGCTAGTACTGCTTGGTCAATATCTTGGTGGTGGGTAAACCAATAGGTGAGTAGTTCATCAACTGATTTGTCCCATTTCCAAACTGATAAGTAAGGTTTCAGCGCTTCTTTAAGATCAGCGTCACCGGTTAAACATTTTTGAAATTCTTTGGTGAAGAATGGAAACATGTCTTCCGGTGTTAATCCAAATTCGGCCGCGTAGACAGTACTAAAGATTGGATCTTTAATGATGACGCCATCGAGATCGAAAAGGATTGCTTTAATCATACAATTTCAGTTCGCTCAAGAATAATACGTTTGGAAAAGCCACCCTTTTTTTCTGCTTTATCCAGTTTAGCTTTTGTAACTTCTTCTGCGGATATTTTTTTGAATTCTGCTAGAGCTGTCAGAACTTCTTGTAAGTCAGCCATTTCTTCGGCTGAAGGTTTAGCTTTAAATTCTCGCGCCTCTTCGATTAATTTTTTATACAACGCTTGTTCATATTCCTGGTCGTCGGCAATATGTGTGTAAACTTTTTCTCCCTTAGCTTCAATGCTACTCGGGATGTTGTCGCGGACAAGCTTGTTGTATTCCATATATTAGCGTTTTAAGACTGCTAAGTAAGCTTCAGTTGGAATGTCTACTCTACCATGCGCCTTCATATCTTTCTTACCTTTCTTCTGGCGCTGCAAGAGTTTTAATTTACGGGTGTAGTCGCCACCGCTCATTTTAGCCAAAACGTCTTTACGGAGGGCTGAGATGCGTTCGGATGCAATAACTTTACCACCAATCGCTGCTTGTATTTTAAGGTCAAACTGCTGTTTAGGCAAGGACTCTTTGAGAGATTCACAAATCTTCTTACCCGCAGCGTACGATTGGTCGCGCCAAACAATGGTAGATAGTGATTCTACCGGGTCTTCGGCAACTAAAATTTCCAGTTTAACGACATCTGTTGGTTGGTAGCCGATCAGTTCGTAGTTCATGGAAGCGTAACCGGACGTAACTGTCTTGAGTTTGTCATAAAAATCGGTAATCAAAGAGGCGAGCGGGATTTCGTAGTGTAACAAAGCGCGCTGGTCTGAACCGGAACTTAAATATTCAGTATTAATGTATTTGCCTTTGCGGTCGGTAATCAGACCCATAACACCACCAACGTAATCTTTTGGGGTAATGACATCGAGTTTCATCCATGGTTCTTGCATGCTTTCAATAAAGGAAGCGTTAGGCATTTCTTGTGGACTATGCACAGTCATTTCTTCTTTGTTTGTTTTGGTAAGATAGTAGGCAACACTAGGAACAGTGATGATAATTTCTAAATCGTATTCGCGTTTAAGACGTTCTTGGAAAATATCCAAGTGCAACATACCGAGGAAACCACAGCGGAAACCAAAACCAAGGGCATGGGAATGCTCTGGCTCGTAAATAAGAGATGAGTCGCTCAGTTTTAATTTATCGATAGCAGTACGAAGATCTTCGTACGCGTCACCTTCTTTAGGGAAAATACCTGCGTAAACCATTGGTTTGACTTCGCGGTAACCAGGAAGTGCTTCGTTGGCTGTTCCGCCATTCTTTTCACTGTTGAGGTGTGTGATGGTATCACCAACGCGACAATCGCGGACATCTTTTAATCCGGTAACAACATAGCCAATTTCACCGTTAGCAATTTTATCGGCTGGGCTAAACTTTGGAGTGTAATAACCAATTTCAAGAACTTCAGCCGGAGCCTGGGTGGACATGAGGAAAATCTTGTCGCCCTTTTTGATTTCGCCATCAACCATACGTACCGATGCTACAACACCTTTAAATTCGTTGTACATGGAATCAAAAATAACTGCGCGCGGTGCCATTCCTTGATTGTCAGCCGGTGGTTTGATGCGCTCGATAACGGCTGCCAAAATATCGGTCACGCCAATACCGGTTTTACCAGAAGCTAAAATAATATCTTTTTCATCGCAACCGATCAGGTTAATGATTTCTTCTTTGGTTTTTTCGACATTTGCAATTGGCATGTCGATTTTGTTGATAACCGGGATGATAGTGAGGTTTTGTTCAAGCGCTAGGTACAAATTACCGATGGTTTGGGCTTGTACGCCTTGGGTAGCATCAACCAGGAGGATTGCGCCTTCTACCGAAGCAAGCGAACGTGAAACTTCATAGGTGAAGTCTACGTGGCCTGGGGTGTCGATCAGGTCTAAAATATAGTCTTCGCCCTTATATTCATATTTCATGCGGACAGGCGTGAGCTTGATGGTAATACCGCGTTCGCGTTCCAAATCCATGGAATCAAGCAATTGGGACTTCATTTCGCGAGATGAGACAGTCTTGGTGTATTCTAAAAAACGATCAGCCAGCGTTGATTTGCCGTGATCGATATGGGCGATAATACAGAAATTTCGGATATTTTTATTCATACTATTTGAGGTGTTCGGCTTCATCAATTCCTTCTTTAATATTCCAGAAACCCATCCATTTTTTTCTGAAACTCTGGGTAAAATCGGTCATTTCTTCTACTTTTAGAAGATAACAGAGTACCCCGTAGATGAGAAGGCCTACTGTACCAGAAATGAGGCCTTGAAGCAAGATGCCCCAAAAGTAATCAAGGTTAAATAAAGAACCAAGGGGAATCTTCATGAAATAGATGGCTAAGCCCATTGCTAGTGCTGCTGTGGAGACTTTATAGATAAAAGTCATAATTGCATAACCGTCGATCCCACCTAATGTACGGCGGAGATATATAATTAGTAGGGTTATGTTAAGTATGCTGCCGATTGAGCTACCAAGTGCCAAGCCGGCGACGCCAAAGCGTCCCATGAAGAAAAGACAGCAGATAATAGTAACGATTTCTGTCGCTATACTGATTAAGAAAGGAGTTTTGCTGTTAGAAAGCGCAAAAAATGCACGGGCATAGAGTGGGATTAGAGCTTGAGCGATTAAACCGAAGGCAAAAAAGGCGAGTGTGTTAGCGGTGGCAATTGTTGCGTTCCAGTCAAAAGCACCACTTCCAAGAATGACGCGTACAATTTGAGCGCGTAAAAGTAGGATGGCTACCATTACTGGTATAATGAGGAAGAGAATTTTTCGAGTGGTCTCACTAACCTTTTCCACAAAGACATCTTTATTTTTCTGTGTGGCAATTTGTGATAATACTGGAAAAACAGCCAGTGCGAATGGAATTGCAATAAGACCGGTTGGTACCGCATGCAAATTATCTGCGAAATTATAAATAGTTACTGAGCCAGCGGAGAGTAGTGTTGCTAAAATAGTAATGACGATGGTGTTAATTTGATGTATGGCCAAACCAAGTGTTCGCGGCAACATTAATTTGCCAATGAGTCTCGTATTAGGATCTTTAAGATCAAGGATCCATTGCCAGCGATACCCATTTTTATAAACACCAATAGTTTGGACAAAGACGTGCAAAAGTGTCCCGAGTACAACACCCCAGGCTAAACCCATAGGACCCATCATCGGAGTGAGTGCTAGTACACCGAGGATAATACCAAGATTATAGAAAACAGGAGCTAGCGAATAGATGAAAAATTGTCTGAGAGATTGTAAGACGCCGCCAAATACCATGGATATACCAAGTAGAAATGGTGATATAAACATGATGCGTGTAAAGTTGATAGCTAAGTTTGAGGTTTCTGAATCAAAACCTTGGAATAGAAGGTGAGTAAGTGGTGTGGTAAAGATAATGCCTAAACTTGAAAGGACAAATAAGGTGATGCCGACAATGTTTATTATGTTATTTGCCAATTTCCAAGCAATTTCTTTGGTCTTGTCTGTGTTTAAGAGCTTTGTGAAAGTTGGGATGAATCCAGCAGTTAGCGCACCAACTATGAGCAGGTTATATATCAGGTCTGGAATTTTAAAAGAAGCATAATAGGCGTCCATGATCGGGCCGGCGCCAAAATAGTGGGCAAAAACGCGGTCGCGTATAATGCCGATACAACGGCTAGCGAGAGTTGCTAACCCGATGATAATAGCTGCCCCCGTCACCGTTTTTGATTCTGATGTAAGCAGTTTAGAAATCATGTTAACGCTTCAGTGTGGTAGTTGGAGGTAGGATTTTTCGTTTTGGGATTGAAACAGTGAGAGCGGCATAATCAGTACCTGGTTTACTTTCTTCGTCGCCTTCAACTAGTAAAAAGCCGCTAATGCCATCTTCGCGAGTAAAGGTAAAGTGTTGTTCGTTTTTATTGCGGACTTCATCGTTGATGAGGTATTTTTTCTTGCCGAGTTCTTTTTTATAATAGGTATAGATGAAACTTGGTTCTGCGTCGAGGTTGCGCCATTCAATTTCTACGCTATCACTCAAGTTATTAACTGGTGTAGAGATGATTTGCCAAATATCATTCCAAGTTGACGGTGTTTTACTGGTGGTGTTGGTTTGTGTGGAGTCTGGAACCCGAACGAGAAGAGGGGATAAAATAACTTTAGGAAAGAGGGCGGCAATTTCTGTGCTGCGGTAAATATATTTTCCAGGAATAAACGTGATGCGTTCAATGGCATCTTTATCGTAGACCGGAATATCTTGTGGAAAAGTGCTTGGAACTGTTTTGATTACCGATGGGCCTGCGCCGATAAGAAATTTTATACCTAAGAGAAACAAGGCTATAGCAATGACAATAAAAAGACACCCGGTAAAGCAGCCGCGCTTGAAAGAAGATTGGCTTTTGGTCAATTCGCGGATTGGCGGCTCAACAATTTCAACAGCTTCTATTGGGTTACGAGGCATAGTAATATAGTATAAGTAGTCTATCAGAAAATATGATTTTTGGATAGATACATTTAGCTGTTAAAAGAATGATTGTTCTTTCCTAAAGTTGTTGCTATACTACCTTCATACTTTTCCTATGAAACTTACTTTTTTTGGTGCAGCGCATGAAGTGACGGGCTCATGCAGTTTACTCGAGGTAGATAGTTATAAAATTTTAGTGGATTGTGGAATGTTCCAGGGTACTCCGGAGCAGGAAGCAAAAAATCCCACATTAGGTTTTGATCCAAAAATAATCACGCATGTTTTAGTCACCCACGCGCATCTCGACCATGTCGGTCGTTTGCCATTGTTGGTGAAACAAGGATTCAAAGGGTTCTTCTATATGACACCGCCAACTATCCAGTTGGCTCGTTTGATTATGGAAGACGCTTTCCAAATCATGCAATACGAAAATCGCACAACTGGCCGGCCAATTTTATATAGCATGCAAGATGTTGCGGCTGTGATTGATCAATCAAAAGGTATTAAGTATAATGAGCCGGTTTCTCTCATGGCAAATGGTTTTGGTGTGACTGCCACCTGGCATGATGCCGGGCATATTTTCGGTTCAGGTTTTATTGAGGTAAAAGCGCATGATAAAACCATTGTTTTCTCAGGTGATGTCGGCAATATTAATGTGCCAATCTTACGTGATACCGAACAATTACCAATCAATATTGATGTTATGGTTTGTGAATCCACCTACGGCGACCGATTGCATGAAAATTCCGCTACACGCGACAGCGTTGTTGAAAAAATGATTAGTGAATCACTTCGTCCAAAGGGTACTGTGCTTATCCCGTCATTTTCTTTAGAACGTACGCAAGAATTGATTTATGAACTAAATGATCTAGTGGATCGTCAGCACCGCTTACCAAAAGTCCCTATCTTTGTTGATAGTCCGCTAGCGATTGATGCGTTAAAAGTGTACCGGGAGTTTCCGGAGTATTATGATACAGCAGCTGAAGAGTATATTAAAAGAGGTGATGACCTGTTTGATTTTCCTGGGCTCACGATGACGTATACCCGTGAAGAATCTAAAAAAATTAATAACTGGCCAGGTACTAAAATTATTATTGCTGGGTCTGGTATGATGAATGGTGGACGCATTATGCACCATGCTCTTCGCTATTTATCTGATGAAAAAACAACGTTACTTTTGATTGGTTACCAGTCACCAGGTACCGTTGGTCGTCAGTTGTTGGACGGGGCTCGTTTGGTTAAAATTTTTGATGAAAAAGTTTTTGTACGTTGTACGGTTAAGATGGTTGGTTCGTTGTCTGCCCATGCCGATCAGAAAAAATTAATTTCGTGGTTGAAGAAAGCCCAGCCCAAACGTGTCCTCCTTAATCATGGTGAATTTGGAGCGGCGAGTGCGCTGGCGACGCATCTTAAAACAGAGGGTGTGAATACCGAAGTGGCGGCGCCCGGGTTTGTTTACGAATTGTAAAAATTAACTAGTTAAAAACTTCCCCTAAAAAGGAAGTTTTTTTATTTATGTTATCCACACGCGCTTTTAATAATATTATTTTGCTAATATAAGCCAATATTTGCGTTGGCGGAGAATGGTTAAAGGTGTTGACAAGTGTTGCTATGTGGGCTAAAATGGAAGTATGTGGGGAAAAGTGGTGACAATGCTTGTCTTACTACTTTGTCCGCCTGAGCCTTGGCAAAGGCGGATTTATCTCACAGTTATTATGTTTATACATACGTATAAACATAATTCGTTCGAAAATAGTTAAATTTATTTAACTATTTCGCTCACTCATTATGTTTATCGGCGAGTATAGTCACAATCTCGATGACAAAGGACGATTGGCCGTACCGGTCAAATTTCGTCGTGAGTTATCAAAAGGTGCCGTTGTTACTCGTGGGCTCGATAACTGTCTGTTTCTCTATACGAAAACAGAATGGGAAAAGTTGGCTGAGAAATTAGCCACCCTTCCAATTAGCCAGGCAAACAGTCGTGCGTTTTCGCGCCTCATGCTTGCTGGTGCAATGGATGTCGAAGTCGATAAACAGGGAAGAATTATCTTGCCTGAATACTTGCGTTCATTCGCAGGGCTCAACAAGGAAGTTATTATCGCCGGTCTGTACAATCGGTTGGAAATCTGGGACAGCGAAAAGTGGTCGAGCTATAAAGGCCAAACAGAAGCGGAAAGCGGTTCAATCGCTGAACGCATGGCTGAGCTCGGTGTTTAAACTAATTACCGACCATATGCGCCACGTACCAGTCCTCCTTAATGAAGTTATCTTGGGGCTTAATCTTAAGCCAAATACAAACGCGATTGACTGTACGCTTGGTGATGGTGGACACAGTGAAGCAATCCTTGCTAAAACTGCGCCGAAAGGCCGTTTGCTCGGTATTGACGCTGATCCTGAATCGTTGCTCCGCGCTAAACAGCATCTTTATAACTTTGGTGATCGTGCAGTCTATGTACGAGATAATTTTTCCAAAATTAAAGAGATTGTTGCTCGGGAACAATTTGGTCCAGTCATGGCAATTTTAGCGGACTTTGGATGGTCCAGTCCGCAAT
>JBKJTY010000024.1:0-24206 GCA_046590235.1 Candidatus Magasanikiibacteriota bacterium
TTGGCAGGCTCAAAAGCCTGCCAAGTACGGAACTCTTGATTCCGTACTTGCTTCCGTACTTAGGCTGTTACCATTTGGAGATAAATTCAGTTCGTAATTGTTCATATAGACACTGCACAGTCACATATGCCACGGATTGTTCCACCGTGCGCCAACCCCTTTCCGCTACAAACGTACATTTTTTGCCTTTGTCCCGTTTGTCGGGACGCCAAAAGCAAACTTTTCTTAAAACACAGTATGAACAGATATTTTCTCTACGCTCGTAAATCATCCGAAGCAGAAGAACGACAGATTATGTCCATCGATGCCCAAATCGACGAACTAAAAGAATTTGCCACAAAAGAAAAACTCACAATCGTCGCTTCCTTTGAGGAAGCTAAAACCGCCAAAGAACCTGGCCGAACAGTATTCGGCGAAATGATAGCACGAATCGAAGCCGGTGAAGCCGACGGTATTTTGGCTTGGCACCCCGACCGCCTGGCAAGAAACAGCGTGGACGGCGGCCGAATAATTTACATGGTGGATACCCATAAAATAAATTCCCTCAAATTCCCACAATTTTGGTTCGACAACACGCCACAAGGTAAGTTTATGCTTTCCATTGCCTTCGGCCAAAGCAAATATTACGTGGATAATCTTAGTGAGAACGTGAAACGTGGCATTCGCCAAAAACTACGTAAAGGTATTTGGCCGGGCAAAGCTCCTTTCGGATATACCAATGACTTGCGCAATCACGCCATACTCCCCGACCCCGACAAGTATAAACTAGTGAAAAGAATTTTTGAACTATACGCAACGGGAGAATACACGCTCGAGCAAATTGTAACAAAATTCAATCTGCGAACCAAAACCGACAAACTCTGTACTGCCGGCGACATGCAACACATTCTCAAAAATCCTTTTTACTATGGCGTGTTCCGCTTCAAGGGAGAGATCCACCAAGGTACGCATAAACCAATCATTACCAAGAAACTTTTTGATCAAGCGCAAACAGTAATGGCAGTGCGAAGCAAACGCCGAAGAAAAGGCAGCCACAACTATATTTTCACCGGCTTCATGAGCTGTGGTTCATGCACTCGCGCCATTACTGCCGAACGTCAAAAAGGGCATGTGTATTATCGTTGTACTAAAAAACGAACTGACTGCAATGAAAAATATGTGCGCGAAGAAGATTTACTACTTCAATTCAAAGACACACTGCAAAAAGTTTCTTTACCCGATAGTATAACTGATCAACTGCTCGCCAAACTTAACGAGGAGCAAGAGACTAAGCTGCAATCGTCCAGTGCCCTGGCGGACGCTCTAGAAGGCCAAATTATGCCCATTAAAGCGAAACTAGAGCGTCTACTCGATTCCCATTTAGAAGGTACAGTAGACAAAGAAACGTACCTGGCTATAAAAGAAAAGCTCCTCAACGAGAAACTTAATCTGGAGGCCAAAATGAAAGTAATCCGGACAGAGGGTGCTGATTGGCTCGAACCGATGAGGGAATTTATTGTAGACAGTAAACAAGCCAAAAAAATCGCCCGTGAGGACGATTTGATTGCAATTCGCACATTTCTCAAAAAGATCGGCTCGAACTTTATGGTGAAAGGCAAAAAATGTACGTTTGTAGCGGAAAGGGGTTGGCGCACGGTGGAACAATCCGTGGCATATGTGACTGTGCAGGCCCGCTCGGATTCGAACCGAGAACCGCGGTTTTGGAGACCGCTGTTTTACCATTGAAACTACAGGCCTATTTGTTACTGTCTTCGGCTATAGACTATCAGATTCATCAGATAAGTCAATCACGGCTTCCGGTTTATCGTCAGTAAACGCTACGGCTAGCAAAAACGCGAGCAATGCCATAAAGCGCACACCACTGATTTGGATGCCGAGCAGAGAAAGTACGAGATAGACGAGCATCGGCAAGGTTGCCCCATATAAACCAATTACAAAAATTTCACCCCAGCGCCATCCGCGACGCGCAAGAGAAGAAAGCAATGTCACGATACTAGTTACTACTACCAAAGACCACAAAATACCGACTGTAAGACTTATAAAGAAGATTACCAATACAATGAGGCTAATGAGGACGATATACCCAACAGACGAGTGTGTAGCGACCCAGGAGGCCACTTGATCCTTAGTTAGGGTTAATGAAAAATCGTTTCTCCATGGTTGAGACTGCTCTTCACCAGTCGCTCCAGTCATTACAACCATTTTATCGCGACTAATGAGCAAGCCATTTTGCTCTTTTGTTTCAAGATGCTTATAGAGATCGATGGTTGTAGTACTAACAGTATCAACCACAAGAACAAAATCTTTATCCTTAACAACGTATGGTTGTTTTAAACCAGTTACGACGAGCGTACCATTAGACCAAGCAGCTTGAAAAGCAGGAACCTTAGTTGCTGTAATTTCTTTCAACCCTTTAACAGATTGTGGGATTGCAAAAGCGAGCGGTATAAAAATAATCACAGTAACGAGGGCCATCATAGCCAAAAAATAACCCCAAGCCTTTTTTGGGGCATAACGGCTATCCTTAAGCCAAGGTAGATTCCACAAACTATTGTAGAGCGCGGTTATGAAACGCATACGCAAAAGAAAAAAGTCGTCCACCGAGCGGCGGACGACCAGCGACTATTATTTAGTCTCTTTGTGTGGTGTAGTTTTCTTACAGTGCTTACAGAATTTTTTGATTTCCAAGCGATTCTTGAGAATCTTCTTATTCTTGCGGCTAAAGTAGTTGATATGCTTGCAAGCTGAACACTCCAACTTGATCATGTTATCTTGTGACATACAGATTGTTTTAAAAATTGTGTAAATCTTGCGTGTAGCAAGAGCCGAATGGGGTAGCTAAGTGGCGTCCCTGGAGCCGATGTCGGGAATTGAACCCGAGACCTCGTCCTTACCATGGACGCGCTCTACCATCTGAGCTACATCGGCGCTGAATAAAAATGGAGCCGCCTGTCGGATTTGAACCGACGACCCACAGTTTACAAAACTGTTGCTCTACCAGCTGAGCTAAGGCGGCGTTTGGTGGGCAGTCTAGGATTCGAACCTAGGAAGGCGTAGCCAAGAGATTTACAGTCTCCCCCGTTTGACCGCTTCGGTAACTGCCCAATATAAGTTAGGCAAGCTCTTTGATGCGATCTTGGAAAACCTGCAACTTCTGATTTTTTGGATTTACCAAGCGGAGTTCGTTAAAACCTTGCTGGGCTAGATCCTTGTCGCTGCATAGTATACCAATTTCTATCAATAAGTCAAGGTACTTTGGATTCTTAGGTTCTAGATCGATAGCAGACAGGATTGCCTCACGAGCAACTTCAGGCTGTTTTACCTTAACTAAGAGCTCTGCGAGGTGGTAAAAACGCGGGGATAAGGCATCGTTAAAGACAGCAGCCTGTTGATAATATTCAATGGCCTGTTCCAACTTTCCTTGCTGCTCAGCAATCTCAGCGAGCTTTGCCAAAACCGCATCATCTTCCGGTCGAAGTTTTAATAAAAATTGATAGGTCTGTTCAGCTTCCTCAACTGAATTTTTAGCTAAGTAAGTGTCAGCCAAACCACGATATGCTTCAAATGATTTAGAGTCGATACTAATAACATTAATATAATGTGCCTCAGCTTGCTCAAATGCTCCCGCCTGCAAATAGGTAGAAGCTTCTTGAAGTAAAGTATGGATTTTAGCTTCACGATTTTCAGAAGCAACAGGTGTAGCTATTTTTTTCTTTGCACGTTCTTCGTGGTGCCACAGGCCTTCTACTTTACCAACATACAAACGGAACTTGAGCTGCAACAAACCCCACACTTTTCCAACTGGTTTTAAATTAGTCGACATTTTTTCAACCATCTTACCCCCTTCTGTTTTCAGGCGGCGACTTATGATCTCTTTTTTCTTGCGAGCTTCTTTTTCTTCCGGAAGACTATCTAAATCAATATTGGAAAGCTGTGGAAATTTACGAACAAACGTAGCAATAATAGTCGCCACGCTTAACCCACAAATTATCCATAAAATTATATAAACTACATTCATATTAAGCTTTTACTTGGTCAAGAATTTCCATCCACGATTCCATCTTCGTAGATGCACCGCCAACCAAGACACCGTTAATATGCTCTTTTGCAACATAGCTAGAAACATTATCCGGACGGACACTACCGCCGTAAAGAACAGCAGGCACCAAACCTGTTAATCCTTCAACACACTGACAGATGCCAGCAGCAACGCGCTCAGCTTCATCCGGATCGCACGACTCACCTGTTGAAACTGCCCAGACTGGTTCATAAGCAATAATAAGTTCGCGATCTTTTGGCCAAACAACATCAGTAAACGCTGCGCGCAATTGGGCTTCTATAACCATCTGCACTTCCCCATTCTTACGTTCTTGCAGTGTTTCACCGACACATAAAACAGGTACCATACCCACATTCAAAATAGCATCTTGCTTTTGACGAACCTCAGAGTTACTTTCATTAAAGACATGGCGGCGTTCAGAATGACCAACCAATGCATAACGACAAAGGATATTTTTATACATCAAAGCAGACACTTCACCAGTATAACCACCTTTTTCTATCCAATACACATTTTGAGGACCAACCTCAACTTTTATTTTCTTAAGAATATCTTTTACCCCAACTAGAGCAACGCTTGATGGGAAAACTGCCAATTGCGCATTGAGTGCCAGAGCTGGCAACTGCTTAACTAAATCTTTAGCCAAAGCAATGCTTTCACCGTGATCAAGATACATTTTCCAATTAGCGAACAAATAGAGCGGCTTCATAGAAAATTATTTAGGGAAGTAAGGTTAAAACTTTTTCTTTAGTAAACGGCCCAATTGCGGCTAGTCGCATCTGATCCCAAACCAACAACTTATGCGCGACTTTATACACTTGGTTAATGGTAACTTTTTTATACTTTCTCATTGTTTCTTCAGGAGTTTCAACGCCAGAATTGAAGAAAAAATCTTTCGCGCACCATTCAGCTTGAGCGCCGCAATCCTCCATTGCCAAGGTCATGCGTCCAACAATATTATTTTGAGCGTTGTGCAATTCCTGCAAAGACACTTTTTCAGTAGCAATCCTATGCAACTCGTCTTTGACCACCTTCAATGCTTCCTGCATACGACCCGGATCAAGCCCGGCTTGTACATAGCATAATCCAGAATCACGGAACGCGGAAGATCCGGAACGCACCATATACGCCAATCCGCGCTTCTCACGAACTTCGACAAACAAACGAGAACTCATTGTACCACCAAGGATATTCATTAATATTCCTAAGGCATATTCTTCCGGATGGCCGTGACGTAAACCCGGGAAATTGATGATAAGTTGCGCTTGATCCACTGCCCGTTCTTGCACCATTACTCGTTCCGACACTGGCACCGGCTCAGCTGGCCAAGAGAATGTTTCGTAATGTGATTTATAATAAGATAAGGTTGTTGCTTGTTCTGGCGCATGACGTTCTTCAAAATAAGCAATCATTTTCTTAACTTTTTTTCGGTCAATGTTACCAGACACTACCAAAACCATGTTTTTCGCAGAATAATGTTTTTGATAATATTCCCAAAGCTCGTCTCGGGTAATCGCCCGAACCGTTTCAGCGCTTCCACCAATATCCCAACCAAGCGGATTAGTACCATAAACTAGACGATCGGATAGAATATCAATCGCCATAGATGGGTTATCCTGGTACATACGAAGTTCTTCCACGATAGCACCTTTTTCTTTTTCAACTTCTTCTTTACTAATTACAGAGTGAAATAAAATATCCGAGAGGATATCAAAAGCAATCTCTTGCTTCGCGGCATCAATTTTAATGTAGTAGCCAGTATACTCTTTATGAGTGAAAGCGTTATACTCTGCACCTAGCGCATCAATTTCCCGGGTAATATCTTTTGCTACCGGGCGAGTTGCTGTCCCTTTAAATAACATGTGTTCGACAAAATGCGAAGCACCAGAGAGTTGTGGTGTTTCGTAACGTGAACCAACTGGATACATAGCGAGAATAGTCATCGCTCGTGTACCCTTAACAGGGACAGTAATCAAATTGAGACCATTTTTTAATTTGGTTTTGCGGTGCATAGCACTAGTTTTAACAAGCAAACTTATCTTTCAAATAACTTACTAATTCATCAATAGCCACGCGTTCCTGCACCATACTGTCACGGTCGCGGACGGTAACTTTTTTATCATTGATTGAATCGAAATCAACAGTAACGCAATACGGCGTACCGATTTCATCCTGACGGCGGTAACGCTTACCGATACTCTGGGTTTCGTCATATTCAATCCAGAAATGTTTGCGGAGTTGATCAGCAAGCGGCTTAGCAATAACAGCTAATTCTTCTTTTTTAGATAATGGCAAAATAGCTACTTGAATAGGTGCTAAATGTTTTGGGAATTTCATGACCACGCGAGTCTCTGTTTCACCAGCATCGGTTGTTGGTGCTTGCTCTTCATGATAAGCCTCAAGCAATACAACGAGCAACATGCGGTCAATACCAAAAGTTGGCTCGATAACATGCGGCAAATATTTTTCATTCGTTTCCGGGTCAGTATATTGTAAGTCCTGCTTAGAAACTTCTTGATGACGAGACAAATCAAAATCAGTGCGATACGCGATACCGTGCAATTCTTTCACGCCAAACGGATATTTGTATTCAATATCCACCGTGCGCTTGCTATAATGCGCGCGCTCACCATCAGGGATTTCATGCCAGACTAAATTATCCATGTTGACTTGCATGATATCTTTCCACCAGCGCTTGATTTCACTCAACCACATTTCAAAGACACTTTCCCAATCTTTTGGATTGATGAAATATTCAAATTCACCAATTTCAAATTCACGCGTACGGAAAATAAAGTTACCTGGAGTAATTTCATTGCGGAAGTTCTTACCAAGCTGTGCGATACCAAACGGCAAACGACGACGGGTCGTGCTCTGCACATTCTTGAAATTAACAAACATACCACCAGCGGTTTCCGGGCGAAGGTATGCAGTTGTAGAAGTATCCTCATTGGTACCGAGGAACGTTTTAAACATCAAATTAAATTGCTTAGCTTCAGTTAAATTCTTGTTACCGCAATCTGGGCAAGTAAGCGTTGGAACAAACTGTAAATCAGTTGGATTCTTACCAGCCGCTTCCAACAAGTGATCAGCACGAAAACGGTGATTACATTTCTTACATTCGGTTGAAAGATCGGAGAAATTTTGCAAATGACCGGATGCTTCCCATACTTTTGGGTTCATAATGATCGCGGTATCCATCGGCACCATATCACCACGTTCCTGAACGAAAAATTTCCACCAAGCGGCCTTGATGTTTTGTTTTAAAATATGACCAAGCGGACCGTAGTCCCAACTATTTGCCAAACCGCCATAAATTTCCGACCCTGGGAAAATAAACCCACGGCGCTTTGAAAGCGACACTATCTTATCCATCAGATCGTTATTGGCCATATTGTAGTAACTAAAACTATTAAAAATTGAATAAAAAAAGACCTCGTGTGAAGTCTTGGGGCCCCGGTTCTCCTTCGCTCTTTGAATGAGCTTCGGCGAACAAAGGCGGTTCCACCCAAGTTCTTCGCCTGATGCGAAGCACTTTTAGTGTTAACTGAGGCAATAGGAGCCAAACCCTACTGCGCCAAAAGGCCTAACTACTGTAGTCCTCCCCTGTCTTTTTGTCAAGCTTTTTTTCTTCTAAACAACCACTTTCCACATTCGATAGCCGCAACGCTCACCATACCTACTAATAACACCCCACAGAGCCATTTTAAAGGCAAAGAAACGGTATTTAGGATAGACTGAAGCGGCGGGAAATACACTGCCAGAGCCATAAGCACAAAACCCAAGCCTGTTCCCAAAACTAGATACCGATTAGAGAATAATGGGTACTCGAAAATACTCTTTTCTAAGCTACGAGTTGAGAACGCTAAGAACATGGTATAACTTCCAAAACAAGCAAAGATAAATGTCCGAACAAGATCTGCTGGATGCCCCATACGTAACAAAATGAGATACATGGCAAACAAAAAGACGCTAATCGCTATACCGACAAACAAAATTAAAAACTTCATCAACGGATCGAGAAGGCCAGACTTAAGGCTACGTGGTTGACCAGACAAACCATCAATATTTTTTTCAAACGCAAACGCGATGGCTGGTAAACTATCTGAGAAAAAATTAACCCACAAAATTTGTAGCGCATTGAGCGGCAAGGCAACCCCGACAATTAAAGCGCCGCCAATCAAAAATAATTCGTTAGCGACATTAGAAAACAAAAATACGATAACCTTACGAACGTTACTCATAATCTGACGACCTTCTTCCACCGCGGCCACAATCGTCTCAAAATTATCATCAAGCAATACGAGGTCAGCAACATCACGCGCCACCTCAGTCCCCGACCCCATAGCTATACCAATATTTGCTTGCTTAATACTAGGCGCATCATTCACACCATCCCCTGTCATCGCCACCACTTCACCAAGCTCTTGAAAAACAGTAACGATACGGAATTTATCCAGTGGAGCGACGCGCGCGATCACACGAATAGAAGGAAGCCGTTTTTTCAATTCCTTTTGTGACATTTTTAACAGCTCGCCAGCTTCCAAAACACCATTAGGGCCAACATCAATACCGACCTGTTTAGCTACAGACTCCGCAGTTCCTCGGTGGTCACCTGTCACGATCACCGTTTTAATACCCGCCTTCTCTACTTTCTGAATCGCCAAAGCAACATTGGACCGAATTGGATCATGGAACGTTAACAAACCTTTCAAAGACAAATCAGACAATTTTAAATCCTTAGCAAAATCGAAATCATCAGCCGCCTTAACCTCTTTAGTAGCTACCCCGAGCACAAACTGCCCTGAACTAGCGAGCGTATCAATCTGCGCAATAACTGCTTTTTGTTCAGCTGCCGACAGTGTAGAGTTTCTAATAAAAAAATCAGGAGCACCAAAGAAAACTAATCGATGTTTACCACGTTCACGCACTAAAGAAACTGAAAATTTATTAACTGCGTTAAACGGTAAAGAACTTAAAATTGCCATCTTCTTTTTTGCACTCTCAACCATTACCCCGCGAATTGCAGCCGATCGCACGAGCGCCACTTCAACCATGCGTCCATTAATTCGCCATTTTGTTGGTGGTTCATCACTGTTCTCAATCAAAACACTGCTATTTATAAGGGCTAATTCTAAAAGTTTTTCTTCATCCATTTTTCCATTCGGCAACACCTGGCTAAGTTCAAGTTTTGCCATGGTGAGCGTCCCTGTTTTATCAGTCAAAATAACAGTGGTACTGCCCAGCGCTTCAGCAGCAATAAGTTTTCTAATAACACCGTTCCGCTTAGCCATACGTTCCACCCCTATCGCCAAAATTACGGTCAACGCAATTGGTAAGCCTTCTGGGATAGCTGAAACAGCGATCGCTACCGAAATTAAAAACATATCAAGCCAGGAATGACCAAGCCTAATACCAACAATGAAAATCACCACCGTGAGCGCTCCTAAAAAAACAGTTGCTTTTGTGCTAAACGAAGCGATAGCTGCTTGAAGCGGCGTTGCTTCTGATTCAGACTGTGCAACAAGCGTAGCAATTTTTCCAAGCTCAGTTGCAAAACCCGTCCGACAAACTAACGCCGTAGCAACACCCTGTGTAACAAACGTACCAGCAAAAACCATTGAATACTGGTCGCCGAGCGACGAATCATGTGCGTCAGCTGCAGTAGATTTAGTTGCTGGCAATGATTCACCCGTTAAAACAGCTTCATCAACTTGCAAATCATTAATAGATACTAGCCGAGCATCGGCTGGGACGCGATCACCTTGGGACAAACGAATAAGATCACCCGGCACAATATTTTCCGAATCAATTTCATGTTCAACACTACCACGAATAACTCGGGTACGTTGTTTAAGATATGTTTTTAATTCAGCCAGCGCTTTTTCAGCCTTACTCTCCTGGTAATAACCAAGCAGTGTATTAATAACTACCGCGATAAGAATAAAAAAAGAATCTTGCATGTGCCCAATACCGATCGTCACAGCTGCAGCAAGAATCAATATCAATATTAACGGACTTTTAAATTGGTTAAAAAAAATCAAAAATGCTGTTGAATGACGCTGTTTCTCAATAACATTTTTACCAACAATTTCCAATCGTTCACTGGCCTTTTTTTCAGAGATACCATTTTCTTCATCAGACTGAAGCAATGCCACAGCTTCCTTGAGTGGAATTGTAGAAAAAACTGTAGTCCGTATTTTTTGAATATCAAAACGACTCATACTCGATAATTAGATCAACCGCGCAACTTCGCCGACTATTAAAATACCGATAAAATTAAAAACAAAAGATAATGGTATAAACCATGAATAGCGCATCTTAGAAAAACCAAGCAAACTAATTCCCAACTCATCAGGCAGGGGTGACGCAATTATTAAGCCGCCAACCAAAAACGTAAACCAGCGGAAAAAACGCAATCTAAACAAAGCTTTAAACCTTTTTTGAATAGTCGTTTGTTTAACAAGTTCAACAACATGTTTTGAAAAACGATCTTGAACAAAACGAAAAATGACCAAATCACCAATGACAGCGCCAACTGCTCCAAAAAATGCCGTACTATACAACGAGTTTACTTGAGCAATTTCACTGAAAGTGGCGATAGCCGGAATAGTGGTAAAAACCGAAGTAAAAAACATCCCCGCAATAAAACTGCCTAAAAAACCAACCCCCTGTGTTGAAGTAAGAATTACTCCGAGCACATCTGTTTTAACCAAAAAAACAGCCAGTACAATGCTTGCCGCAATAATCAATATGTCCTGTGCTAAAAAATGATTACGTTTACCCCTCATAGTGTAACGATTAGCAAGACAAAACCTGGCTTTTGGACCAGGTCTTGCATGAAAGTCTTAGACCTTCGTAATTTCTTCTTCTTTCTGATCACCCATCTTTTTGATTTGGTCGTTATAATCCTTGACCATCTTTTCCAGATCTTCAAACATTTTGAATTTCTGGTCTTCAGTAATATTCTTGTCTTTTTCTTCAGCCAAGATTATTTCCCGAGCTTCTTCACGAACCTTACGAACTGAAATGCGTCCTGCTTCAAGTTTTTGGTTTAAAATTTTCAAAAGCTCTGAGCGACGTTCGCTTGTTAATTCTGGTAAAGTTAATCGGATAAGTTTACCATCATTAACCGGGTTAATACCGAGACCGGAATCGCGAACACCTTTTTCGATCGCTTGGAGCATGCCTTTGTCCCATGGTTCAATAGTGATTGTCTTCGCATCAGCGACATTAATAGTACCCGTAGCTTTAAGCGGCTGATAGGTACCGTAAGCCTCAACCGTAATACTATCAAGCATGGCCGCAGTTGCGCGACCAGTGCGAAGCTGCGAAATATCCGTTTTCAAGAATTCAATTGCCTGTGTAAAGTCCCCCTTAAAATCATTAACATTCATACGGTAAAATAACTAATTATTTTTCATCTGGAACTGTAAAGCCCATGGTTAAGACTTTAGAGTCGGTTGGATTAATTAACAAAGTAACTGGAATAGTGTTTGATGGTAATTTTTTGGTTACCCAATTATTGCCACCATCTACTGATTTATAGAAAGTTGAACGACTTGCACCTTCTTCTCCTAAAATAGTACCTACGTAGTACATTTCTTTGGAATTTGCTGGGTTAACAGCAAAAGCATAGATATTAACACTGCCAGGAGGACTAAGAAGTTTTAAATCTGTCCACGTTTCACCCGCATCCTTTGAAACAAGAATGCCATATTTAGAGAGCCAATAGAGCGTATTCTTTTCCTTTGGGTGAAGGGCTAAGCGGTAGAAGTATAAACTATCGCTATAATTTTGCAAGCCTGAGGTTATACTCTTCCATGTGACACCATTGTCATCAGATCGCACCAAACCACTATCAACACCGGCAACATAGAGACGACCTGGAGTAAGCGGGTCAGCAACGATGTATTGAATGTTTTGATTGAATGTTTTAATTGATTTCCAACTACTACCGCCGTCAAGACTGCGGATGACAGAACCACTCATGAGCGAAGCAAAGATTGTCTTTGGAGCATCAGCGTTGAGAGTAATAGAACGAATACCACGATTGTTTAAATCAGAATAAATCGATTTCCAAGTACGACTGCAGTCTTCAGTTTTAAAGATCGCAGCTCCATCTGTAACATAAATAGTACACTTATCGGTTGGATCAACTGTAACAGCGTAAATAAAACGATCACCGAGCCCGTTAGCCTTTTGCCAACTATCACCTAAGTCGTAAGAATAATAAAGACCTTGTCCGCGGCTGCCCAAATAAATTGCTTTTGGATCACTTGGATCTGTAAACAATTTATATACCTTAACACCAGCGATACTTGCTAGGCCCTTAGCAGTTGGGAGAATGTTAGTTTGCTGCCAGGTTTCACCATTGTCTACTGAGCGAAAAGTGCCCATCGGACCTTGTGCTGAATTAGATGAACCAAACGAAATACAACCAGCACCTGTTAAAACAAGTGTGGCAAGTAATGATACAAGAGAAATTTTTCTCGACATAGGTCGAAGAGATTAAATTAAAGTAAGAATTTATAAAGAAAGTATAACCTGTTCCACAATCAATCGCGTATTCCCGTTCTGACGGACTTGTTTTTTCGCCTGACACAATGTTTCTAAAATAGTGATCAGCTCGGGCGTACTATAACCACTCCCTGCTGTTGGTTGAAACTGAGCCAGCCCGGCTTTATGCAACATAATCTCCCGGCAAAACAAGGACCAAAGATCAAATAAACCTTCCACTCGCTCACGCAAACCGCCTTCGACTTCTTTTTCTTCAAGAACATCATCAAGTAATTCGAGTTTACCATGCAGCGTTTGTCCAATCATTTTTTCAAAACGTTCACGTTCCGCATAGTAAGTTGCCCGCACTTCTTCATCTAGAGCAAAGTTAATTGCTTTTCCCGGCAATCCCTGCGCCACGCGTAACGCGCTTTCTGTCACCAACGAATCAACATCCAAACCTTCTAAACCTTGCTTAATGGCATCGTTAGCAACCGGTGAAAAATGTACTAGCTGGCAACGAGATTTAATCGTTGATAATAATACCTGGTCGTTCTCGGTTAAAAGAAAAATGACACTTTTTTCAGGTGGTTCTTCTAGAGTTTTTAAAAGAGCGTTTGCTGCTTCATCATTCAAAAGCTCAACATCATTCACCACCACAACCTGATAACCGTGGAGCCACGAACGACGCTCCAAACGATGGCGGATTTCTCTCGCCTGCGCACTATTTAAATCTTTTTTGCGCTTACCGGTTTTCTGGTCAATTTCACGCTCAAAATAAGCGTAATCAGGATGACTTATGAGTTTATCAACTTCTTTGTTAAGCAGCTTAGCTGCGATTGCATTAGCAACCGTCCGCTTACCAATCTGGTCAGGCCCAACAAAGCAATAAGCCTGTGCCAAAACTCCTTCCGCCATAGCGCGATCGAAAAAGGCCAAAATCTTTTCATGTCCAATAACCATAACGTGAAGTTCTAAGCGTAAGTATACCAATTTTACCATTGATTGACAATAGAGTTAGCGGTCACTTCCCCTGCTTTTTTCCAAGAAAATTCTTTAACACGATCAAACCCTTTTTGAACAAGCTCTTCTCGTAATTTCTTATTATTCAAGATCTGTACAATTTGGTTGGCAATAGCTTCTGTATCATGTGGATCTACATACAGCACGGCTTCCCCACCAACTTCAGGTAACGCTGTCTGTGATGAGGTGACAACAGGACAACCAGCAGCCATGGCCTCGAGCACCGGCAGTCCAAACCCCTCATGTAGTGAAGGAAAAACACAGACGTACGCCTGCACCAAAAGCTGTGCTGCATCTGCGTTCAAAACAAAACCAGGCATAAAAATATCTTCCTTATACGGACTGTCCTTCAGAGCCTTGAGAATAGCTTCCTGACCAACTCGCAACTTACCAACCAAAACCAGCTGCACATCATGCCGCTGTTTCAATAAATTAAAGGCTTCAATGACACGAAGCGTATTCTTTTTTTCTTCCAACCGCCCAATTGAGATTAAATACGGTTTAGTAATACCATACTTTTCAGGAATACTTCCATCTACAGCCTGCACAGAATAAGCCGCCTCATTAAACCCGTGCGGTATCACCGTCATTTTTTCTAAAGCCAACTCAGGATAAAATCTCTTTAGTTCTTGCTGACTAAAACGTGAAGGCACAATGATTTTACTAGCCTTCCGCACTATCCACCATTGCATCAATTTCAAATACTGTCGTCCTAAAAAATTAAAAGCACCTGGAAAAGCTAAAAAGGCACTGTCATGCACCGTTACTACCGATTTCTTTGGCACACACCACGGCAAAAGCTGACCCGGAGCAAAAAAAACATCCGGCGGATGCATCAAAAGTTCAAACGCCAATCTCGTCTGGCTCCACAACTTCTTTAATGGCCAAGATAAAACTTTTATTTCCCAATTCTTTGGCAAAACTTCCAAACCATCTCGCAAAGGCTCATTTGAATACAAAACAACCCGCACATCTGCAGGTACAGTCTTCTTAAGCTCCTGAATAATCTGAAAACAATACTCCTCCACCCCAGTACGCTCCCGCTTATTCGCATGCGCCGCCTCAATACCAACCACCATATTATTTTGTGGCCAAAATACTACGTTTATAACTCTCTAAGTTTTCCAGCGCAATACCAGTCCCTTTTGCCACACAAAGCAGCGGCTCTTCCGCAACGTACGTCGGCACGCCGGTAGCCTGCGCGATAAGCTCATCTAAATTACGCAACAACGCTGATCCGCCTGACAAAATAATCCCCTTATCAATAACATCCGCAGACAATTCCGGCGGTGTCCGTTGCAAAACTTCTTTAATGGCACTAACTAACAATTCCAAATCATGTTGCAAAGCTTCAGTTGTGTCGTCAGAATTAACGGTCACAACACGCGGCAAACCATTAATCATGTCCCGGCCTTTAATCTCCATTGAGATCGGCTTATCCATATACATTGCTGAACCAACTACAATCTTAATTTCTTCAGCACTTCGTTCACCAATTGCTAAATTATATTTATGGCGAGTGTAGTCAACGATAGATTGATCAAAACGGTTACCGCCAATACGAACTGAACCTGATGATACGATACCGCCCAATGAAATAACAGCAATTTCAGCAGTACCGCCGCCAATATCAATAATCATATGACCGGAAGCTGCACCAATTGGAATGTCAGCACCAATTGCCGCTACAATCGGCTCTTTAATAATGTAGGCCGCACGAGCACCTGCAGCAATCGTAGCATCAATCACAGCACGTCGCTCAGTTGAAGTAATACCACCTGGCACAGCAACCATAACTTCAGGTCGAAACAAACGAACGCCACCCATAGCCTTATTAATAAAATAGCGGATCATCGCTTCCGTTGTTTGATAATTGGCAATTACGCCATCTTTGAGTGGGCGATCAGCAATAATAGTATCTGGAGTGCGACCAATCATATCTTTAGCTTCAAGCCCAACAGCCAAAACTTTCCCGTCGGCTTTAGAAATCGCCACCACCGCTGGCTCGTTCACGACAATTCCTTTTTTTGGCACATACACTAAAACATTTGTTGTGCCGAGATCGATGCCGATTTTTTTTACAAACATACTTTTTATTTACCTAAAGTAACCTGAAAATTTCTATCTGTTTCGAGCGTAGTAATAACTTGATACTTCGTATCACCGTGCTTTTCAGATCCTTCACCCGGACGGGCTCCGACCACCTTTGTACCAAAGTCGAGATTGAGTGTCAATTGCGGCTCAAGCGTTCCAATTTGCTTTTGAATTGCGAGCGTATACTGACCTGCCTTAATCTGTTCAGCCACCTCTTTTGATACCTCATATGTAAACGAAAAATCTCTAGTCGTCTTTGGCTCAATAACACCATAACCACCAAACCATTGGCGGCCATTCTCAACACCTTGATCGACTTGACCCGGCATAGTATTTTCCACACCTACAACACCACTCGCCTTCACAAATGTACTTCCTGTTGGCACATAAACTCGAGCATAATTACGGTAACGTGATGTAAACTTATCAAATGTTCCCTTATGCACATAATGCATCATTACGGTGGCGTGGTACGTATTCCCAATAGGTTGAATTGTGTACGTTAATGAACGATCAAGCGAAGCATCAGTCTTTAAAGAACCTAAATTCGCATCTGCCCAAAGAACGTAATCACCAGAAACATCAGACATTCGTCCTGCCCAATTTTCTCTTACCAACAACTCTTGTTCTTCCGGGTGTAGCGAGTGTAAAACAACATGCTTTTGCTCAAGCATTGCCGGTAAAAGTTTGGTGTACGCTCCCCAATGAAGAAAAACGTCTGTGGCCATTTTCTTAACCAATATATGCGCCATGTCTTTAAGCATTTGCTTACGATCCCTAAAATCAAGTCCTCGATCTTCATAACCGTACTCAACTTCGTATTCTAATTTTTGCGTGAAATTTTCACTGGTAAACACTTCCCCGTTAACCGTGACCGGACCAGATATTTTTAAAACATTACTAATGACAGTTGGGTCAATTGCAATCACACCATCAATAGTATTCGCCTCAACTCCGCGTTCTACTTTGTAAAGCTGTAATGATTTCTCAGTTGAACGAATAAAATCAGGTGACCAGTTACTATCACGGAATTGCCATTTAGTGACTTTTAAATATTTTTGAATCGGCAAAGGTGGCAAACCAAACAAGTCTTGAGGAACAGAATGATCAAGAATTTCAGTCCCTTCCACTTTTAAAATATGCGGTACACCATCCTGCATACGAACTACGGCATATGAGCCGATAAAACCACCGCCGGGTCGAAGTTCAGTATTATTCAAAAATAAGAAAAGGTATATCCGGGGTTTTCCAAAGCCGAGGACTTCGTGCACCAAACTAGTCTGGATCGGACTAGTCGTATTTACAAATGCCGCAATCGTTTTTTGGGCGATTACCTCTCGAACACCATTCGAACGCAACATCAAAACCAAACCTACACCTGTTAGGATGATAAGACCAATAATGATAGCTAAAATAATCGAAAACTTTTTCATATTAAGCAGTTGGTACTTGAGCACGCTTCTTAGTTGAAACATTAAAACCTAGATACTTACCTCTCATAAGATGGGTTACCGCATCGATACAAGGCAACGACGAGAACAAAAACAGTGATACCGGTACAAGCACCCATTGAAGCACCATGAAAATATACATGTGTTTTGGGTGATGCTCTGGACGAGGTGGTAGAAGTAGCATACTCATTATTGTTGAGACCAGCAAGCCCGCCATCGCCAGGGTCATTAAAAACCCTAAGATTTGAGGTGTGTTGAAGAAAAGCACACTCTGACGCACGTCATTACCGGCAAACCATAATGGCAACCGACTTAAAATAGTAATAATGATCGTAACTGCCGCCCAACTCCACTTTCCTTCCCATTCATGGAAAAGCATGATAGTTTTTTTCCATTTAGAGAGTTTTGGATGTAGACGATACTGCCAAAGTAGATAAGGAATATTTTCGGTTCCCCAAGCCCAACGACGTTGTTGAAGATAGAGATTTTTTAAACTAACGATAATACTATCATCACGCACCGTATCCATTGATACTGGAATATACAATGGGGTAACTTCGTAATCACCATCGTAATGTAACCAACATTGAAAAAAAATACGTGAATCTTCACTAACAATATCCTTAGCATGACCACCACATTCCAAAGCTGCCTTAAAGCTCATGCTGTGCGATGAAAAAGTAACCAAATGCTCTAATCGTGCCAAACTAAACAACATCCAGAAAGAAGTACCGAACGCCATAATACGTAGTACAGCAGGAGAATCCCAAATGTTATTATTATATAAGGTAATCGGCTGGAAAGAACTACGCTCAGGTCGCGGATGACGACAGTACATGTAATTTAGGTGCGCAAAATACTCTGGATGCACAACAGTATCTACATCAAAAACAGAAATAATTACGTTTTCATAGCGCCAACCTTTCTGATCGGCATACACTTTAAACTGTTTTTCTGCTGAATGAATATTCGAACCCTTTCCTGGAATTTCACCAGGCAAACCATCTGGATGGGTATAACAAATAACATCCGCGAAATACTCCTTATACGTTGTGAGAACTTTTCCTTGCAAACCTTTCCAATGTTCAATTTTTCGCTCTTCACCAGATAAGACGATATATAACTTTTGAGCTGGGTACGATGAAGCCCGAATCGCATCAAGTGTTGTTTGAATAACTTCCCATGATTCATTATAAACGGGCAAGAAAATAACATTAATTTTCCCCTCCCAAGCCGGATACTCTTTAGCCAACATCGCAAACCAATCTTTTTTGATCGCCTGTCGAAAACGATTCCAAGAAAAAACAATGTAAAAAGAAAAATACAATACACGAAGCACCCAATAAATATCAAAAACGATCACGACATACATCATGAACAGTGGAAACAAGAAGCTGAACACCAAACCGAAGATAATAGTCAACCAAATCGAGAGACCCGGCAATATTTCGTAGAGTCGGTACCGTTGGTAATCAGAAATCATAGCTACGATTTTTTACCAACACTAGCTGGAGCGCTATAGAGGGCAGTAGCGTATTGCCCAAGTGGAGTGTTTTCTAATTGTTCACGAATATGATCGAGCTCAAGAACAGCCGTTGCTATAACTGGGATTTGCAAAGAATAGGCCAGCGTATTAGCCACCGTTGTAGCCATACGAGTTGCCGTAAACCGCCCAGTACCAACTCGTGCCGCAACACCTTTTAGATCAGATGGTTTTTTACCAACCGAAGTTAACATCTGATCGATTGCCAAAAGAAGCGAACCTTCGTGATTAGCTGCAAAATGAAACATTTTCCACTCGACGCCTTCAGTGTAGTAAAGCGTTATTTTGTCATCTTCCGTTGTATCAATCACCAAGTACATACCTTAACTAACATTAAATTCATTAACTAACATTATATGCTTTGCTTCAAAAATACTATATAAGAACCTATCACCAATATGACGGCGATCGCGGAACTCCTGCTCATCCATCACTGTATAACGGATTGATTTTCCCAAATCCCCTTCATATTGTTCAATAATTTTAGCCATAACCAAAGGCTTTACCGTACCAACCAACACAATGTCCGTATCCACCTCACTCTCGTGAGTAAACTGACCAGTTAACAAGAATAGCTTTAGTTGCCCAGCTTTCATACGGATCTCATCCACCAACAACTGCTCCTGCATTAATTCAGCCTTCATCAAAAGAGCCTTCAATTCAGTATAAAGCATTGCGTTCGTATTCAGCTGATAAAACTTAGAGCGCTCAGTACCAAGATCTTTAGCGGAAATTTTATCTGAAGTTACATGGATCAAAAGTCCCACTTTCTCTAAGTTGGCAATTTCACGACGAACAGCATTAAGCTGGGTTTCAATTAACCGTGCCAGCTCTCGAACGTAAAAAGTCCGGTCTGGGGAACGGAAAAAGGTCTTAAGAAGTTTTACGCGGGTCTTTGAACCAAAAAAGTGCTCAAGCATACTGTACTTCACTTATGAGCTGTAGTATACTATGGAGAGTTGGTCTAGTCAAAGATATTTATGGACCGTATTTTACGACTAAACGAGTTCTTCGTGGAGGGTGGAAAACAGAACACTTCACACGTTCTCCTGCATATTACCGAACCTTCAACGCCCGAAGAGATGAATAAGGGCTATTTTTTTGCTATCGCGGAAATTAATAACGCCGAAAGTAAATACGTTACCCGCCTTCATGAACTGATTGACCAAGCCGAAAACGACTATTATGAGCTGTCAGATGAAAACGATAAAACCTCCCTTGAACTGGTTTTAGAAAAAATGAACCAAGAAGCCCTTGGTCTTGCTAAAACCAACATCGAACTCAACTGCATCGTTGGAGCCATTCGCCAACCAGAAATCATCTTCACCTATTACGGTAAGCCGCAAATGGTCTTATTTTATAAGAACCAACAAGGTTTGTACCAAAAAATGGATTTAATCCAATCTAATGAAGAAAGTGAAAGTGAACCTGTTCAACTCTTCTCTCATATAATCCAAGGTAAAATTAGCCCGAACGACTTCATGTTTGCCGGAACTCCGCATATTGCTGAGTACTTTAGCCATGACCGTCTCCAAAAAATTATCACTACCCGCCCAGCCGTCCAAAGCTCACAACATATTGAACGTGTTCTTTCGGAAATTAAAAACGGCTTTTCTTTTGGTGGTTTAATCATGCATATTGATCGTGCTGATTCAGGACCAATTCCGATTAGAAAAGCGACTCCAATGGTAAAGGGTGCTTCTTCAAAATCACTCCATTCCTTATTTGATCGGGAAAAAACCACTGCCCACACCCTTGCCCCATCCTTCCTCCCCCGCCTTAATGAGCGTATCCGTTTATTGCTGGCCCGAAAAGAGATGGTTGAAGATGTGGGAACCATTGAAGAGGAAAGACCGGTAGGCACAACAGAAATCAATGCCTCACACGTTTCCCACCGCCAAAGCCAACCTTCAACACCCAACAAGATTAAAGAGCCGTTGGCAAACAAGCTTTCTACAGCCTTAGACTTTTCTTTCGACTTACTAAAGCTTATCGGCAAAGGACTTTGGGCAATCACCTATATACTCTACAGCCTTATCTATGGCTTGTTACGCAATCTTATCCTTTTAGTATTCGTCGCCACCAATTACCAAAAACGCCGCCAGGCCATTATTGATGATTGGCGCCGCAGTTGGCGAGCTTACAAAGAAAATATCTATCACCTACCTACAATTACTAAAGTGCTCGTTGTAGCCTCACTGGCAATTACCGGTATTTTTATTGGCAGTCTTACCTATTTACATTATCACCAAAAAGAAGCTGACCGCCAAAAAGCTTTCACAACAACTGTCCAACAAATTAAAGCAAAAAAAGACGCCATGGAGAGCGCTCTTATTTACAAAGATGATAGTGCCGCCCTCAAAGAACTCGCTTCTGCTAGCGGATTATTAAGTGCCCTTACCTGCACAACTAAAGATGAACAACAGACGTGTTCTGATTTAAAGAAACAACTTGAGGATATTACCGCTCGCATCAGAAAAATTACCCAGATCAACCCAGACATGCTCCATGATTGGAATGTAAATACATCACTTGAAAATATTGTTAAAGTTGGTACAAAATTAGTCGCTTTTTCTAAATCAACCTCAACACTCTTTGTCTACGACACGTTAACCAAAGAAAACAAAGTAGTTTTCACCCTCCCAACAATTTCCGGCTTCACCAAAGCGAGCGTTCCAAAAGAAAATGACTACGTCGCCCTTCTTTATAATAATAAAGATATCCTCCTCTTCAACCCAGAAGATTATAGTTCTCGTGTGGCGGACGTTAGTTACAACAATCCAAAAGTCACGATTACTGATATCGTCGTTTATAACCGTCGCCTCTACAGTCTCGATACACTAAACAGCCAAATCTACCGACACGATAGTATTAAAAACGGCTTTAGCCAAGGTAAGGATTGGATCAAAGATGGTACGTCTATCAAAAATGGTGAAGCATTAACCATTGATGGTGACATGTTTGTACTCCAAGATGGCAAACTCATTAAATTCACCAGTGGTGTAAGCCAAGCATTTGATGCCGAAGGCATTGACCCTGCTATTGGTACAGGCAGCAGCTTGTGGACCTACACGGACCTAAACACTATTTACATCCTCGACCCAAAGAATGAACGCGTGGTCATACTCAACAAAGAAGGTCTCCTCAAACAACAAATCAAAGCCAACGGCATAACCAAGCCGACCGGCATGGCGATCGATGCACAAAGTAATATTGCCTACATCATCGCAAGCAACAAACTTTTTAAAGTTCAATTACCTCAATAATAAAGAATAAAAAAAATCCCGACCTCACGGCCGGGATTTTTATTTTCTCTGGAGAGAAGATTATTTCAAAGTGACTTTACCGCCAGCTTCTTCAATTTTCTTCTTCATTGATTCAGCTTCGTCCTTCTTTACGCCTTCTTTGATTGCTTTTGGAGCACCGTCAACGAGGCCTTTTGCATCAGCGAGACCAAGACCAGTGATTTCTTTCACAGCTTTGATAACGTTGATTTTGTTAGGACCTGCTTCTGTCAATTCAACAGTGAATTCTGACTTTTCTTCTGCAGCAGCGCCTGCAGCTGGAGCAGCAGCCATCATCATAGCTGGAGCAGCAGCACTAACGCCGAATTTTTCTTCCATAGCTTTAACCAATTCTGCCAATTCAAGGACAGTCAATTGTTCAACACTAGAAATGATTGTTTGAAGTTTTTCACTCATATTTGTAGTAATTAATAAAAGCGATTAAGCTTTCTTTTCTTTATAAGCATTTAAGACGTTCACGAGACTGCGTACGACACCGGCGTTGACTCGAACAAAGCCAGCAATAGGTGCTTGCAATGAACCAACCATTTTCTGGAGGAGTTCTTGCTTGCCTGGGAGAGCGGAAAGGCTCTTGACCATACTTGCATCTACGAACTTACCTTCCAAAACACCACCGAAAATCTTTACGATTTCGTTTTTCTTTGCAAAAGTTGCAACCACTTTAGCTGGAGCGATTTCGTCTACTGCATAAAAGGTAGCTACACCACCATCAAAGGCAGTAGTATCAATACCTGTATATCCAGCATCTTCAAGCGCGCGTTTTACCAAGGTTTTCTTGGCTGCTAAAACGACTACACCTTCTTTACGAGCTGCTTTACGCAACTCTTCGGTCTTAGCAACAGTCAAACCCTGGAAGTTAGCAAAGACGATGCCCTTTGCACTCTTTAAACCAACTGACAATGATTCGATCGTGCCTTGTTTCTGTTGTTTTGTTTTTGGCATAATAGTATTAATTTTTTACCTCTCGGTTAAACCAAGCAAATAAAAAATCTGTGTTTATGCCACAGACAATACCACGTAATCTCGACCTGAGAAAAGTACGAAAGTCGTACTCGATTACCTCGGCAGGTAATTAAGGCCTTTGACGGCCACCTGCTGTCTATGGATTACCCACATTCTAACGAAAATCATGCTTTTTGTCAATACTTCAGCAAAATACCTTAAAAGTGAGTTGCAGATAAACCTAAATAATGGCTAATATTAGCAAAGATAAACCATAAAAGCCTTGACAAAACCCCTAAAATATGCTATTATAATCAGTCCCCACTTAACCGGACAGAACAGGAGAAACGATGTCAGACCACGGAGGAGATCACGGAGGCGGACACGGAGGTGGAGATCATGGTGGAGGCGGACATGCAGCTGTAGCAGCTGTATTCGGAGCTTTCACCGGAGGAGGCGGATTGGTCCCGTCGATGATCGCCATCGCGATTACCATGGCCGTCTTGAGTTGGATGTTTAACTTCAGCTTTGGCCAAATGGTCAAAGGCGCCATAGAATGGGGTGTTGTTGGGATCGGTATTCTCTTCACTCTAATGATCGTGTACGTGATATACACGTGCACCAAACTATGGAGAGGTGCCGTTATCGTCCACACTGAAAACAGAGTTCCAGAAAAATACTGGAACGAAAAAGAGAAGAGGGAAAAAGAGAAGAAGAAAGCTGAAAAAAAAGATCACCACGATCACCACGGCGGTCATGGTGACCATAAGGATCATAGTCACCATGACGAACACGCCCACCACAGTCTCTACGAAGACAACTGGTGGAAGATCGACGAGGATTCCGATGGGAAACCCCCAGGCGTGATGAAGCCCAAAAAGGCAAAGAGTCACTAACCTGATCATCTAGCTGACCTAGGAGACCGGCTAGCAAAAACCGGCCCCCAACTCATAACTGAGTTCGGGGGCCTTCTATTTTTATAAACAAAAAAGAGACCTGATTTAGGTCTCTTTTTGCATCTTCTGACTACAAATAATTATATGCAGAAGATGAAGCGGGCCAAATTACTGGCCCGCGTGTTGACGGTCGTAGAGGATCTTAGTCCTCATACGTTATTCACATCACACCCTGAGGGATTTACCCAGGCCCACCCCCAGACTAACGAGCGAGAACCGCTCGTTGTCCAGTTTTACGCGCCGCCATGGGGACGGCGCGTTAGCCGCCGAACTGCACGAGCGACGGGTTCTTCTTGTAGTTCTCGACGAGCACCATGGCGTTCGAGCGGAGGC
>JBKJTY010000010.1:0-42981 GCA_046590235.1 Candidatus Magasanikiibacteriota bacterium
AGCGCAGCCGGCTGTGACAATTTGAGCACTATTGCGGGAGAAGTCTTTGACGAGTATATTACGATTGATAGGAGCTTTCTTAAAGAAAAGAAAACGGAACAGGTGGTGGTAGTAAAAGCGGTTGGTAGCTCTATGGTAGATGCCGGCATTGACGACGGCGACTTCGTTATCACCGAACTAACTAAACAAGTGAAAAACGGCGATATGGTTGTTGCGGTGATCGAAGGAATGGCCACCATTAAGGCAATTTTCTATACCACTAACGCTATCTTGCTTAAACCAC
Source organism: Candidatus Magasanikiibacteriota bacterium (assembly GCA_046590235.1). Classification (GTDB taxonomy): domain Bacteria; phylum Patescibacteriota; class Patescibacteriia; order Magasanikbacterales; family GWA2-37-8; genus 2-02-FULL-45-10. The sequence continues at coordinate 284 of JBKJTY010000010.1, forward strand.
TCTCTTCCGATAAAGCTTACCGCCCTATAGTCGTTACCAAAGATTTTACCGTTGTCGGTAAGGTGCTCGAAATCATTAAAAATCATATTACTAACGAACTGACATACGAGCCAGTTTAGACAACACTCATTATGAACGGTCGCAATCGCGCAGATGTAAAACTAAAAATGGAAGTTGATGTTGTTTTGAAAGAAGACCAACGTTCTGGCAAACTCACTCGCGGACGAGTCGCACAAATTTTAACGAGCGACTCATTTCATCCGCATGGTATAAAAGTTCGCCTCGAAGACGGACAAGTTGGTCGCATTCAAAAAATTGTTTCTGTCTAAGTACTTTTTATGGTGCAAAGCAAAGCGACAACAGCGCAACAATACCTTAAAGAACTACCCGCAGAAAAACAGGCTGTTATTAAAACTATTCGAAAAACTATTGCTGATCATCTTCCTAAAGGTTACAAAGAAGGCGTGCAATACGGTATGATTTGCTACTCCGTTCCACTATCTCGCTATCCAGAAGGATATTTAAAAAATAGAGAGCAGCCACTCCCCTACGTTGCTCTCGCTGCACAAAAAAATTATTACGCAATTTATTTCACAGGTATCTACGCCAATAAAAAAATTGAACAATGGTTTGCAAAAGCCTATAAGGACAGTGGCAAAAAACTGGATATGGGAAAATCATGTCTTCGCTTCAAAAAAATCGACGATCTCGCACTGGATGTGATTGGTGAAGCGATTGCAAAAATTTCCGTCGATGATTTCATTGCCCTATATGAATCAAATCAAAAGAAAAAATAAATGTAACAAACACTTGACTGATCTCCATGCTTTTCACACCTGGACAAAAAAATAAAAAAAACTTATTGCCAATCTTTGCCGGACTATTAGCAATTGGCCTTGGCGTCTGGGTAACGGTTTACCCTGCAGGACCTACTACACAGGAAATAGCTATTAAAAAAGAAATTATCAAAGCAAATTATTGCAGCGCTCAATCCGACTGCCAAGTAGTTACTGCGAAATGCCCTTTTGACTGCTATGCACCGGTAAATAAAAAAGAAGCAGGACGTATTGAAACACTTATAAATAACTATGAAAGCAAATGTGCGTATAGTTGCATGGCAATGCAAGGCGTTGAGTGTGTGGAAAATAAATGTGATATACAAATTACATCCACAACTCCAAACAGCCAACCGGAACGAACAACTTTAACCGGTGAATACACCTGTTTATTACACAAAGATACTACTGGCCCAGAGACAGATGAATGTGCTATCAGCATCAAAACAAATGATGGAAAATATTATGCCTTTAACACCAATCTTCTTTCTTCCACACCTCCTACTCTCGCTAATGGCGATCAGATTATGGCAAACGGGATCATTACCCCAATTGAAATGTTAAGCACAGATCATTGGAGAAAATATAATGTACAAGGTATTTTCTCGGTCACAGATTCTCTCAAAAAATTAAAATAAATGTATGTCTATCGAAAGAATGCCTGGCGGAACACTGTTTGCTGATCGAAAAAAAGAACCAAACGTCCATGAAAGTTTTCAGCGAGCTTTAACATTATTGATAAAAGCCAAAGAAGAAGTTGACCCGCTAGTGTTTGAATCTCTCGAAGACGAAAAACTTTTTAATGCTTTGCCAGCAGAGGTTAAAAATTCTGATGAGAAACTGGCCGAGTATATACTTCACTGTAGCAAGTTTAGTTTTGTTGTTGGCAAAGAACGCCACTCTGAAGGCGGGCTTTTTGGACCAACACATGAAATTCCTGAAACCGCACACGCTGACGAACGCATGCGCCGAGCTGAAGCTGGCACCACTATTAATGTAGATTACTTACGCACAGTCGGAATTGATCCTTCTAAGGTTCTCTTTTTTAGAGTTACACAACCTTCGACTACACCAAAACCAGAATACTATTGGACAAGTGATTACATAGAAACACAGCGCGGCTTGCAACAAGAAATTGCCGGTGAACGACGCAAAACGGCCATAACACTTGTGGCTGACCTGGAAACTATTAATAAAAATGGCGGGCTTATACAAGACATTAATGATGATCAGGGTTTGGCCGTACGCCAAATTGGTACGGACGGTTTTGACCAAAGTAACACAATCGCTATACTACCTTCAGCGAAATAAGAGGTTTGTCACACTTAGTCATTTTCCCCGTATTCCTAATATAGAAAGCTATGTCCAACCCTACAATCTTACTCGAACAACAGTTTATTTTGGCTAAACAGGGGGATAAAAAGGCTTTCGAAGAGCTTTATCTTAATCTCTTTACACCAGTATACCGGTTCATTTATGTCCGGGTTAGAAATAAAGAGTTAGCAGAAGATATTTGTCATGCAGTATTTCTTAAAACGCTTGAATCCTTACCGCGACACAGCTCCTCAAACAACTCACCAATCGCCTACTTCCTAACAGCTGCCCGAAACACACTGATTGACCATTGGCGAAAAAAGAAAGACGCCACACTCGCCCACTCTACAGAAGAAGATGAACCAGAAATAGCAAGCACTTTAAAAGGTCCACACGAAACGCTAGTAGAAGCAGAACAAACAAAAGAACTGTACGAAGCGATGCAGAATTTAAATGATGAACAACGTGAAGTGCTAATCCTCAAATATATTAATGACCGAAGTACGGACGAAATCGCCAATATATTAGATAAAAGTAACGATGCAGTACGGCAAATACAAAGTCGAGCCATTAAACAGCTACGATCGCACTACAAACCTGTCACCTAAATTATATGAAAGAAGAAAACACAATTGAAGAAAATGAAGCAAAGCGCCTGTTTGAAAACGTCTCCATTCCTGAGCCGAAACGTGAGTTATTGCAATCAATTCTAAATACGTATCAACCTGCTGTCACAAAAAACACGACCGTACGTATACCTTACCAGAAGGACGGTCGACCTTCACTTATCACACAACTAAATAATCGTATGCGTAAAGCAATAAAGTCATTGGTGCCAGTTTTAACAGTGTTTGCGATCTTGGTCTTAGTGGTTTACAACAAAACAAACACCGGCTCTCCACTAGCTACTATTCCACCAACGGCCTACAAACTCGAGAATGTAACTACTAATGCCTCAATCGACAACGATCTTTCCCTCCTCATCAATGATTACGAAACTGATTTTCAAAACGAAGAAAAAACAATGGTAGATTTTAATGAACAAAGTGCAACAATACAAGAAGAAAGCACTCTTACTAACTTTGACTCACTCTATGAAAACGATGAACTCTAAAATGAAAAGCGGGATTATTTCTCTCACAATTTTCGCTACTACTTTTTCACCAGCATTTGCTTTTGCGAAAGAACACGAAAACAAAGCAAACAAAGGCCAGGAAAATTTCTGTGCAAAAATTTCTACTCTTGCACAAAAACTTGAAGAACGCGTAGCAAACAACCAAAGTAAGCTTGATAAAGTACGCACTGAACGTGATCATTCCCTCAACACTAAAAAATCTGACTCTCAAGCTAAAGTAGTTGAAAATCGTTCAAAGAACGATGAAAAACAAGCTCTACGTTATGAAGCAACTCTCGGCAAAGCAGCTACTGGCACACAAAAAATTGCTCTAGCAGCATTCAAGACTACTCTTGATCAGGCAATCACACTTCGCCGCCAAGCAGTCGATGCAGCACAAGCAGCCTTCCAGAGCAGTACAAAAAAAGTTGTCGCTGACCGTAAAGCACAAATTGATTTAGCACTTACTACATACAAAGCAGCTGTCATTACGGCAAAAAATAAAGCCGCTGCTGATTGTGCCACTGTCGATGCTAAAATCGTTAAAACAAATCTTGAAACAGCTTTAAAGACAGCTCAGATCGCCTTCAAAAACGCTCGGACTGAAGCTATGAAGGTTGGTCCAGAAGTTAAAGGCTTCACTGAAACACGCAAAACTGCAGTTACCCTAGCTGTCACCACATTCAAAACAACTATGGATAAAGCGATCCAAGATTTAAAAGTAGCGTTTGGTAAAACTACCGCTACAACTACTACAACATCCAGTACTAACCAGTAACACCCATCTCCAAAACCCACCTCTGTACAAGGTGGGTTTTTTCTTGTTTGAAAAAATGCTATACTGAAAAAACAACAAAGAACTATGCCAACAACCATTACTATCAGACCGGAACGCTTTGCGCTAGCGCAAGCTGAAAAAGCCCACCCAAAAGCATTCGCTAGCATTACGAACCTCGATTCGATCACTGTTGTTATTGAAGAAAATTTAGCTGATATTTGCCAAGAAAAAATGCTTGGATGGAAATTATGCTCATTTATAAACTCAACGGAGTCACTCAGTGAAAAAATTAAAACAGCTTTGCGCACAGCAATCCCCTGTTTATGGCTTTGTGTGAATGGACGCGAACATGTCCTTGTCCAAGAAATACACCTACCAACTGCCTACAACCTATTTAGTTCCTGGAACTGGGAAATAAGTATGTAACAAAAAATCCTGTACGAATTGTACAGGATTTTTATTTATCTTAACCCTTCATGCTTCCATCCCATTTTACACCGTTAATATAGAGCTCAACGTTTTTAACAGTTGAAAATTGTTTTGCTGTCTGTTCTAATTGCGCTTTAAAACGCGGATCATCACATACACCGCCGAGCGCCATACTTCCTGTTAATTTAATTGTTGCTGTACCACTTACAACTGAAGCGCTAGCGAGTTGAAGATTAGATTGGTACAACGAATTATACAAACCTGACAGACCATAATCTTGCGTCTTCACTTTGAGCAACTCCCTGATTGCTGCGGAAAGAGGCGCTGTGGTTGTCGGAACTTTTACCGTAACAGAAACCACACTATCTCCACAACCGATGAGCGGACCACTCCTACCGTTATCTTCTATAGCCACCATATAAATCTTTACAGAGCTCACACCGCTTTGAGTAGTGATTGGAGATGTGGTGGTAGAAGTTCCTGGAGTGGTTGTTGGTGAAGGATTCGTAGTAGTATTATTTCCGTTGGTGGAAGTAGGCGATGGCTGATTGGTTTGACCCGGTAAACAACCGGCACCAACAAGCATAAGTGCTAAAGAACTGATAAATAGACGTTTCATAACAGTAGAGGTTAATAAATGAATCGTAACACGAGCAATTACCATTGCGCAAGGTTCTTCAGCATATGCAGTAAAGATGCTATAATGGCCTTATCACTACTATATAACGTATGATTGCCACAATAGTATCATTAGATAAAGGAATTATCACTAGACTCAAGCGTTATCACGGCCTTATTGCCCGAATAGCGCTATTCATCGTTTTCTTCTGGTTTGGCCTACTAAAAGTTACCGGAGACAGTTCAGCAACACCGTTAGTACAAAACCTCTTCGAAAAAACCATTCCTGGCATAACCTTTGCGACTTTTATTGTTCTCTTCGGTTTATATGAAATGATCATCGGTATCCTCTTTTTAATCCCTAAGGCCGAACGGCTCGCCATTGCCTTCTTAATTCCACATATCTTTACTACCATTGGACCACTTATTCTATTGCCGGAAGTCACCTGGAACAGCTTCCTTGTTCCAAGCATGGAAGGACAATACATCCTAAAAAATGTAGTTATCTTAGCGCTCGCCTTTAGTGTTGCTGCCGACCTACACCCTCTCAAGCTGGACAAAACAGTAAAAAAATGATACAAAGAGGACATAATAACCCTATGTCCGAGCAACAAATCCTCCTCTATTACAAATATACAAACATCGCTGACCCAGAACGTTTTGCCACTGAACAGCGCATGTTATGTGAAGACCTTCATTTGAAAGGCCGTCTTATTATTGCTAAGGAAGGTTTGAACGGCACCGTAGAAGGGACACTTGAGGAAACAGAAAAATACGCAGCCGCCTTACTCGCCGACCCACGCTTTGCAGATATGAATTTCAAAAAGAGCGTTGGCACAGGCGACGCATTCCCCCGTTTATCAATCAAAGTACGCGATGAAATCGTTAGCTTGCATTTAGGTGAAAAAGATTTCAGCCCAACACGTGTTACCGGTAAATATATTTCTCCCGAAGAATTACATAGCTGGATTCACGATAGCAAAAAAGAATTTTATATCGTCGACATGCGCAATGACTACGAACATAAAATTGGCTTTTTCAAAAATTCAATTTTACCTCCACTTAAAAATTTCCGCGACCTTCCAGCACTCCTTCCAACACTTGAACATTTAAAAGACAAAACAGTTGTTACTGTTTGTACTGGCGGCGTGCGCTGCGAAAAAGCCTCCGGATTCTTGGTTAATAATGGTTTTAACGACGTCTACCAATTACACAACGGTATTGTTTCCTACATGGAAAAATATCCTGAAGAAGATTTTGCTGGTAAGCTCTACGTCTTCGACGGTCGCATTGCTATGGGTTTTAACAGCCCAACTGTTGCCCACGAAATTGTTGGTCGCTGCGCTCGTTGTAGTGCACCGAGTGAAAATTACGTTAACTGTAAATTAAAAAGTTGTAACGCACATTTCATTACTTGCGAAGCCTGTGCGGTGAATGGCGTATTCTGTTCTGATAAATGTTCATTCGCATTACAGCCAGCATAAAAATGTCATCCAGAGCGCCTGCCTGCCGTTAGGCAGGAAGCGTGGGATCTTCCTATTTCAAAAATCACTATAAATAAAGAAAGAGGCCGCCAGTCTAACAGACTAGCGGCCTTTTTGTTTTCCTAAAAGATCTACTTGCGGCTAGCGACCACGCTTCCCGAGCGCCCGTTGCGCGAGGGAGAGGTTCACGGCCTGCTCACCGTTCTTTGCCCGACCGAGCAAGATCGTGTGCGAACCGCTACCGATTCGCTCCCAAGCTTTGCCGCTCTCGTCGATAGTAACTCGCCGATTATTACCATTATTGTCATGCCCCGTAGAAACCGGAGGCATCTTGGTGCCCTTTCCGTGACCAAACATCTGAGAAGCTCCTTCTTGCTCATATGAGACCACCGAAATGGAGTCATCATTAGCACTTGTGAGTATAACAAAAAAACACCATTTTGTCAAGGGTACTAAGAGGTATTTAGGCTAATATAAGCGTTTTTTTAAACTATCCAACCTACCTGTTGTAAATCGATTTTAATCTGAGCTTGGAGTGCTTCACGAGTTTCAAAAAAACGGGCTTCCCGGAGGTATTTTGAAGTGGTAATAGTGACCTCTTTGCCATACAAGACCTCTTTAAAATTCCGTAAATGGACTTCTAGGCAGTCTTTTTTAGTGAGTGAATTAACACCATAATAAACCAAACCATCAAATGTCTTTTCACCAACCAAAACTTGGCAGGTATACAAACCTGCCACCATGTTCTCTTGTACAGCAATGACTAACGCCAAATTGGCGGTTGGTACACCTAATTTTGCACCATCGCCCTGGCCGGTTTCTACAAGTCCTTTTAAAATAAATTGTTGCATATAATAACGCGTCATTGCGAGGAGCGTAGCGACGTGGCAATCCCATTGTTTTCTGAACAAAACCATGGGATTGCCACGTCGCTCACTACGCTCACTCCTCACAATAACGCGTTAAGCCTACCACAGTCTAACTGAATAGACAAAAGCATCCCAGATTGTTACAATACAGCCACTTTAGGAACACATTACAACTATGAACAAACCACTTCGCGCGCTTATCATCTCTGATCTCTTCATCATGAGCAGCTTTGGTTTGATCCAGCCAATTTTTTCAATTTACATTTTAAATAATATCGCGGGAGCAACAATTGCATCTGCAGGTATGGCGATTACTATCCAATTATTTACCAAAGCGCTTTTTCAAATCATTGTTGGTAAATGGACTGACGATGAAAAAGGTAATTGCCGCGAACTGTATGCCATGTTAGCTGGATCAATGCTTATTAGCATCGTCCCGCTTGGTTATTTAATCTGCAAAGACGTTGCCGGAATATACATTATCCAAGTTTTATACGGTCTTGGTCAGGCACTTGCCTATCCAAGTTGGAAAGTATTATTCAATCGTTATATTAATCAAGATAAAGCTGGTTATGAATTCAGTATCTACGATACGACGATTGGTTTTGGTGTTGCGACAGCTGCGGCTATCGGCGGTTATTTCGCGGAGACCTATTCATTCCTCCCACTCTTCATTGCCGTATCAATTTTGTCTTTCTTAGGAACCATGTTCCTAACCTACATCTTCAAACACGAATTCACTTGTCGCGTACAATTACCTGTCGCGGTACAGCTACGCTTTAAAAAGAAAGAACGAATCGTTCGTGTAAAATAATTACTGTAAACACACTGCTATGAAAGGTATTAAACTCGGAAAAGATAAAATTGTTTATAAAGGAAAAATTTTTACACTGCATCAACGTCCGGTTACATTACCTGACGGCAAAAAAACGCTTTTTGAATACTGCGAACGCCCAGCAAGTGTAAGCACGATGGCTTTCAATGATAAAAACGAACTATTACTTATTAAAGAACGTCGTGTTGGTTACAAAAAGAACACCTGGTTTTTACCAGGCGGACGCATGGACCAGCCAGGTGATACACCGAAAAAAGCCGCACAGCGAGAACTTCGTGAAGAAACCGGATACGCTGCTAAAACACTAAAATTAGTCCAAAAGAAATCTCCTGCGAGCACGCTCATCTGGGACATTTATTTGTTTGCCGGAAAAAACTTACATTGGAGTCCGCTTCCCCACGATGTTAGCGAACAAATTGAGGCAGTCTTTGTACCTTTAAAAAAAGCTGTAGAGATGGCACTAGATGGAACGATTGAAAATGAGTTTATCGCATATGATATTATTCGCTTCAACGAAATGCTAAAACGTAAAGAATTTTTCTGGTAATATGTTTGCTGCTTTGCTCATTATTTATACCTGTCTCTTCTCTGTTTTATCTTGGAAACAATTTGAAACGGCATTGATTGTTTTTCTCATCTCCCTCCCAACGTATCTAATTCGTTTCAATGTCTTTGGGGTTACTGCTCTGCCGTCTACATTGCTCGAACTTTCATTTGGTATTTTATTTGCTGTTTGGACTCTCAAATACTTAAAAAGTGACTGGAAAAATATAGTCGCATTCACAAAAGAACATTGCATATTTACAATCTGTCTCGGATTATTTTTTGCAGCCTCAGTCAGCAGCATTTTTATCAGCGACATGTGGAAAATTTCGCTCGGCCAGTGGCGCGCGTATTTCCTGGAGCCAATACTATTCTTGGTCATACTAATTGGCAGACGAGTCTCGTTTGAGAAAACATCTCTCGGATTAATGCTTTCAACATTTAGCGTTAGCATAACTGCCATTCTCCAAAAAATTAGTCCAAGCTTTTATCCGCCATCTCTCTTTGATGACCAACTTTTCGGCCGCGTTACATCATTTTTCACTTCACCTAACGATATTGGTCTTTATCTTGCCCCACTCATCCCACTATGCGCCTATGTAGCACTCACTTGTCATTCCCGCCCCCGATCGCAGTCGAGGGTAAACTCCGGCGGGAATCCAGGATACCGTTCACCAATCGCATGGCTCGCATTTACGCTGGCGCTTATCGCTATTCTCCTCAGCAAATCGCTAGGTGCATACATAGCATTATTTACCGGCCTACTCGTATTCCTATGGCTCTATAACTTCAAAAAAACAACACTAGCAATAATTGTTGTTGCTCTCATTGGTTTCTTCCTTCCACCCGTACAATCACTCATCCAATCAAAAGAAAAATCAAGTTCAAACCGTGTAGTGCTTTGGGACTACTCCTGGAAATTTTTAAACGAATCACCGAAGAACTTTGTTTTTGGAACGGGCATCCGACAATTCTTTCGTAAAATCCAAAAGCCGTATTACGATGTCAAAAAAATGGAACGCCTTATTTATCCGCATAATATATTACTCAACTTTTGGACTGAAATTGGTTTGATTGGAATGGTTTCATTTGCAATCTTCTACATCTATACAATGCTACGCGCTTACAAAATTACCGGCATACTTACCCGTGCAGCACTTATCTCCGCATTAATAATTTTATTTGCTCACGGCCTCGTTGATGTCCCTTATTTTAAAAACGATTTAGCTTTCCTCTTTTGGGCTGTTGGCGCACTCGCTTTTTTACCACATACTAACAAAGCCTAACTATGGCTTGGTATTATTTTCTTTCACTAGTACTCGCTCCAGGTGTGGTGATGCACGAACTCGGCCACATTATTTTTTGTCTTACTTCCGGAGTGAAAATTCATCGCATCAAATTATTTCGCTTTGGCGAAACAGCTGGTTTTGTTGTGCATGACGAACCGCGCTCACAAATACAGGCACTACTAATTTCATATGGCCCACTCATTATCAACTCGTTTGTCGCGTTAGTATTATTTTCCCAAATCAAACAACCCTACCCATCATTATACAACATATTATTTTTCTGGTTGGGGTTTGTAATCGCTCTACAAGCCATTCCATCGAACGGTGATGCCAAAGCCCTCACCAATACCACCAGCCATACGCTCCGGCGAAATCCGCTGGCAGCAGTCACCTATCCCTTTGCCTTACTCATCTATCTTTTAAACGCACTAAAAAGAGCGCATCTCGATAGCGCCTATGCTATCCTCTTACTCTGGCTAGGTGCATTCTATTTGAAGATTTAAAAAAGCCCCACAAAAGGGAGCTTTTAATATAGTGCCATTCCCGCGCAGGCGGGAATCCAGGATACCATTTTAATGAATTTTTGTTCCTTTGAACGGCTGATCATTTAGCATCAGTAGCAGTAAGATCATAATAGTAGCTCCAACCGAGAGGATGAAATGCCCAGTACCAACCGCGATTCCAATCATAGCTGTCATCCAAAGGCCAGCAGCAGTCGTAAGACCTTCAATATGAGAGCTATCACTCCGATGCATGATAGTACCTACACCCAAGAAACCAATACCAGCAATAATATGACCGATAATAGCTGGTGAACCAATGCTGAGCGCAATCATACTTGCCATCGCCGCACCGGCTGTGACGAGTGCGTAGGTACGCGGACCAGCTGATTTCCCCGAACGTTCTCGTTGGACACCCAAAATACCACCCAAGAAAATGGCGAGGATAATTTGAGCTAAATAGAGATATTCGGCTGACGCGGAAGGCATAGAATGAATGGTGATACACCTAGTATAGCACACATATTGACTTTTTTTAAGATAGTTGGTATAGTGTGCTCACGAAAAACCTACAAGCGAAGTAAGACGGGCACTGTCCGCCGAAGCTTCAGCGAAGGAGGGCCTGTAGCTCAGCTGGTAGAGCAGTGCTTTTGCAAAGCAAAGGTCATCGGTTCAAATCCGATCAGGTCCACCAATTAAAAAAACCGCTTTCAAGGCGGTTTTTTTGTTTAGCCGATTGACTAACACTCTAGACACACCAGACAACAAACCTTATACTTACAGCATTATGAACAAACTTCTTGTAAAACCTTTTCGTGAATCTCCGGGTTATTGCGGACCAGCATCACTACACATGGTACTTGGCTATTTTGGCATTGCAACCACAGAACAAGAACTCGCTAAGTTGGCTAAAAGTTTACACAGATCTGGAACATCCGCTGAAGGACTGCTTACGGCAGCAAAAAAATATGGTTTTCAAGGCAAAATTAAAGACAAAGCAAATTTTAGCGACATCCAAAAATGGTTAGATAAGAAAATTCCGGTCATCGTTGATTGGTTTTCTGAAAATGACGGGCATTATTCAGTAGTAATCAGCCTAACGAAGCATTACATCTTCATCCAAGATCCTGAAATAGCCGGTATCCGTAAAATTGACTGTGAGACCTTTAAACGCGAATGGTTTGATTTCCCGGGTGATTTCATTACTTCACCTAAAGACGTTATTATACGACGCCTCATTGCCATCTATCCTGCCTAGGATATGTCTTTACCAGAACATATTGTCTTTATTCCCGACGGCAACCGTCGTTGGGCCAAAGAACGCAGCCAACCATCCGTTTTTGGCCATCGCGCCGGCTTTAATGCTGCCGAAATTATCTTTGAATCAGCTTTTGAGCAAGGAATCCCCTATGTTACCTTCTGGGGCTGCTCTATCGACAACCTAACTAAGCGAGATAGTAAAGAAGTTGCCTTTTTGATGGAAATTTTCAAAAAAATGTTCATTAAACTAGCTTCTTCCAAAAAATTAATCAAACAAGGGGTTAAAATTCGGGTTCTAGGCAAGTGGCAAGAACTGTTTCCTGCCGATGTGGCCCTAGCCGCCGAAGAAGTAATTGAAAAAACCAAACATAACACCGGCCCCACCCTTACTCTCCTCCTAGCCTATAACGGTAATGAAGAAATGTTAACGGCTATTAAACGGCTCTATCACAGCAATGACCTAATTACCTCGGAATCACTAAAAAACAAGCTCTATACCAAAGATTTACCACCCGTAGACCTGGTGGTACGCACGGGAAACGACCCACATCTCTCAAACGGCTTTATGATGTGGGACATCCAAGATGCGAAACTCTATTTTTCCGATAAAATGTGGCCGGATTTCACCCCACACGAGCTTGGGACAGCTTTGGCCTTCTATATATCAGCTGGCCGTCGCCTTGGCAAATAAGTTCTGTCCACATATCCCCGTACTTACCCACACGTTTCACACTTTTTCCACTTGCGTTACAAAAATACGCGTGATAGGATTGTTAATACCAGAAAATAATAAAAAAAGAGGGGCTTACGGCTCTTTTTTTTGTGGGAAAAACAAGCAAAAAACAATTTTAAATCAACGCACACGGGGTCTTTTTTGCTTATCTCAATAAAACAACCTATAGTGGTAGTTATACACAGTTGACCACTATATATAGTAGATGTACAATACGAAGCACCACAAAATGGTGCTTTACATTTTTTATAAAACGCTTGTCCTATGTCAACGATCAAAAAGATTAAAAAACGCGATGGTTCGATGGCTGATTTCGACACAAATAAAATCGTAGTCGCAATCACTCGCGCCTTTGAAGAGATTAAAGGAAAAGTTAATCCTGAAATCGTTAAAACATTAGCAGCGACTGTTGTTACCAATCTCGAATCCTTCTTCACCGAAGCACATCCAGCAGTAGAAAACGTCCAAGATTTTGTTGAACGTGAATTAATGCAGGCTGGTTACTTTGATGTTGCTAAATCCTATATCCTTTACCGCTACGAACACGCTAAAGAACGTGCTGAACGCAAAAAAGAAACTCTTGTTAAAATTGAAAACAATGATTTGAACGTTATCAAGCGCTCCGGACAGGTTGAAGCATTTTCAATGGATAAACTCCGCCGCTCACTTGCTCCAGCTTTGAAAGGTTTAGAAAACGAAGTTGATGGTGAAGCTATTTTGAATCAATGCCGCTCAGAATTGTACGATAAAATGAAAACATCCGACATTGGTCGCGCTCTCATCATGACTGCTCGCGCCATGATCGAACAAGATCCAGCGTATTCCAAAGTTGCATCTCGTCTTCTTCTCTTCGTAAACTATAAAGACACCATCGGCAAAGATGTTATTGATTTCTCCAGACTACACGAACAATATCGCGAAGCTTTTATTCGCAACCTTAAAAAAGGTGTTGAAATTGAACGTCTTGATCCACGCTTACTCGCTTTCGATCTCGATCGATTAGCAAAAGCATTGGTTATCGAACGCGATGACGCGTTTGTTTACCTCGGTATGCAAACCCTCTACGATCGTTATTTCGTAGCTGACCACAAAACAAAACAAGTTTTAGAAATGCCACAAACATTCTGGATGCGCGTAGCGATGGGCATGGCAATCGGAGAAACAAATAAAACAGAGTGGACACTCAAATTTTATGAGGTTCTTTCTAACATGTTGTATACCCCTTCAACACCAACATTGTTCCACTCCGGAACTCCAAAACCACAGCTCAGTTCTTGCTATCTGAACACTGTTAATGATTCCCTCGAAAACATTTTCAAAACATATTCTGATAACTCCCAACTCTCTAAATGGTCTGGTGGTATCGGCACAGACTGGACCAACATTCGCGCGACTGGTGCTTTCATTAAAGGTACTGGCGTAGAATCACAAGGTGTTGTCCCATTCTTAAAAATTGCTAACGACGTAACAGTCGCTATCAACCGCTCCGGTCGTCGCCGTGGCGCAAGTTGTGTCTACCTCGAAACCTGGCACTACGATATTGAATCCTTCTTGGAACTCCGCAAAAATACTGGTGATGAACGCCGCCGCACTCACGACATGGACACCGCTAACTGGATTCCTGATCTCTTCATGAAACGTGTTCGCGAAGATGGCGATTGGACCCTCTTCTCTCCAGAAGAAGTTTCAGATTTACACCACATCTATGGCCGTCGTTTTGAAGAACGCTACACTCGTTATGAAGGCATGGCTAAAACAGGTGAAATTCGCCTCTTCAAAATCATGAAAGCACGTGATCTTTGGAAAAAAATGCTTGGCATGTTATTTGAAACTGGCCACCCTTGGATCACCTTCAAAGATCCAAGTAATATCCGCTCTCCACAAGATCATGTTGGTGTTGTGCACAATTCAAACCTCTGTACTGAAATTACCCTCAACACTTCTGAAAACGAAACAGCAGTTTGCAATCTTGGTTCATTAAACTTTTCTAAGTTTATTTCCAACGGAAAATTCAACGAACAGCTTGTCGCCGAAACTGTCCGAACTGCAATGCGCATGCTCGACAACGTTATCGACATTAACTTTTATCCTACTGAAGATGCGCAACGATCTAACATGCGCCATCGTCCAGTTGGTTTAGGCATCCTCGGATTCCAAGATTCTTTATACCTTCAAGGTATTAACTTTGATTCCGAAGAATGTGTGAAATTTGCCGACTACAGTATGGAAGTTGTTTCCTACTACGCGATTCTCACCTCTTCCGAACTCGCTCGCGAAAAAGGCGCGTACGAAAGTTTCCGCGGATCAAAATGGGATCGCGGGATCATGCCGGTTGATACGCTCGATTTACTCGAAAAAGAACGCGGTGAAAAAATTATGGTTGACCGCTCTTCAAAAATGGATTGGAGTGTTGTTAAAAACCACATTAAAGAATGGGGTATGCGTAACTCCAACTGTTTAGCGATGGCACCAACTGCTACAATCGCAAACATTGTCGGCCGCGTTCCAACCATCGAACCAATCTACAAAAATATTTACGTTAAATCTAACCAAGCTGGCGACTTCATTGTCATCAATCCATACTTAGTTGAAGATTTGAAAAAACTTGGATTGTGGGACTTTGAAATGCTTGGCAAAATTAAATTCCGTGATGGTAGTGTTGCTCAGATCATGGAAATTCCAGAAAATATCCGCGCAAAATATAAAGAAGTCTTTGAAATCAATCCAGCTTGGCTCATTAAATCTGCAGCATACCGCGGCAAGTGGATCGACCAGAGTCAATCACTCAACATTTATTTCCACGGAACGTCTGGTAAGGAAATCAGTGATGCGTATCTTTACGCTTGGGAAATGGGTCTCAAAACTACATACTACCTCCGCACCTTGGCTGCTTCACAGGTTGAAAAATCAACCCTTAGCACCGCTGAACACGGTTCAACTCACTTACGAAAAACTGAATCATCCGAAGCCTCTCGCCCATCTGTTGGCGCAAGCTCCATGTCTGGCGGATCTACTGCAGCAGCAACGGCTACAGCTACTATTGCAAAACCATCAGTCGCTGCAAGCATGGCTCAAGCTGCAGCAACCAAACCAGCTGCGGAAATCTCAAACGTTAAAGCTTGCAAGATCGCTGATCCAAGTTGTGAATCCTGCCAATAATTAATTCTGAACGACGGCCCAACTGTCATCCCCGTGAAGACGGGGATCCAGGACACCCAACGTCGTATCCTGGATTCCCGCCTACGCGGGAATGACACACTAATTACCCCATTATGCCAATTAGTAAAACCACCACCAAAGTCGACATCAATCAGCGCCGTGTTATCAACGGCGCTGATGCCGACGTGATCCAGCTGTATCCAATGCGACATTTGTTCGCTTGGGAAGCCTATAACACAGGCAACGCTAACCACTGGTTACCAACTGAAATCAGTATGCAAACTGATATCGAACAGTGGAAATCTCCAACCGCGCTATCAGAAGATGAACGTAAAGCTTTAAAAACAGTTTTAGGTTTCTTCACAACTGCTGATTCTATCGCAGCTAACAATGTCGTTCTCGGCATGTACAAACACGTCACTTCACCTGAATGCCGCATGTACATTTTGCGCCAAGCTTACGAAGAAGCAATTCACACTCACGCATATCAATACATCGTGGAAAGTCTCGGCCTTGATGAAGGTGAAATATTTAACATGTATCGCGAAGTAGATTCCATCTACAACAAAGATGCTTTCATCTTAAGTTTCAACGAAGGCATTTTCAATCCTGATTTCAAAACCGGTACATTTGAAAGCGACCAGAAATTTTTGGAAAACATGGTGGTCTTCTCTCTCGTGCTTGAAGGTATTTTCTTCTATAGTTCCTTTGCCGTTATGTTTGGCTTCCAACGCCAGAACAAAATGAAAGGCAGCGCTGAACAGATCCAGTACATCATGCGTGATGAATCTCAACACCTTAACTTTGGTATTAATATTATTAATACCATCAAAGAAGAACAGCCTGAACTCTGGACTCCAGAATTCCAGCAACACGCGATTGATCTCGTCCGCCAAGCAGTGGACCTTGAGGCTAAATTTGCCGCTGAGGTGTTCCCTAAAGGTATCTTTGGTATGAACGCTGATGGTTTCCGCAAATATATCGAATACATTGCAGATCGCCGCTTGGGTCGCGTTGGTCTTCCTGCTCAATATAATACCCCGAACCCTTTCCCTTGGATGTCTGAAGCTGTCGACCTCAACAAAGAAAAGAATTTCTTTGAAACTCGTGTTACGGAATATAAAGTCGGCGGTACACTGGACTGGTAGATATACAATTTTAAATGCCTGTGCAAAAAACCAGCTGGGAGAGGCTGGTTTTTTGTTTATACTTAGCTAAAAAAGTTATACATGTTATCCACTTTACCTGTGGATAATTGTGTACACTTGTGTACACAAATTTTCTTATCAACAGCTGAGGTGCATAACTGTATAACTTTGTAGGCAGATATAAAAAAAAAGCCCTCCACTAGGAAAGGCTTTTTGGCTAACTTTAAAGTATTATTGACGGATAGGCATCACAATATACAAATAACTGTCATCTCCCTTAGGAGCAAAGATACAAGCACTATCTGAATTAATGATCTTAATCTGTGTCTGATCTGTAGAAAAGTTATTAATACCATCGAGGATATAACGGTTGTTCAACAAGAGCGTTGCGCTACTACCTTCGACTTCAGCTTGTAATTCAGATGTATACTCACCTGTTTGAGTTGAAGTTGATGATACACCAACCGCATTAGTCTCTGGATGAATAGTTAGGGAAACTGCGTTCACACCATTAGTAGTGAACAAACCAGACGCTTTCATTTCTTTTACCATCTGGTTAGTATCGATAGTAACGGTACTTGAAAAAGTTGTTGGAATAATTTGTTTATAGTCTGGATATTCACCTTCAACTAACCGAGAAACAACTTGCGCACTGCCGTAACTAACCATGATTTGGTTATCGTTAATTAAAATGCGTGCTTGTTTTTCTTCTTCACCACCAGTGAGCATGTGATTAATTTCCGCAGCAGTTCTTCCTGGGATAATAATTTTTAATTGTTCATTCCCCTGCTTCAACGGAGTTTTCTTTTCGGCCAATCGATAACTGTCAGTTGCTGCCATTGTGAGCGTTAAGTCATTATCGATATTAAAGCCACAGAAGATGCCAGCGAGCTCTGGTCTGATGTCAGACTTAGCTACCGCCGGTAAAACTTGTCCTAGACCTTGCTTAAAGGCTTCAGCCTCAATCAGGAATCCTTTCCCTTCTTCCAAAGATGGGATAATCGGAAAATCTTCGGCAGAGGTTCCTTTAATTTTTGTAGATGATTTGCCGCACGTAACTATTAGTTCATTTTCTTTTAAGGAAAAATCAATCTTTTCATTCGGTAATAAATTAACAATATCAAGTAACGTACGCGCAGGCACCGTGAACGATCCTGGCTCTTCAATCTTTGCACGAACATTTACAACAATCGCCAATTCTAAATTAGTGGCAATTATTTCCACTTTCTGTTCGTCAGCTTGAATCTTAACATTATTTAAAATTGGCAAGTTAACATTCTTACCTGTCACTCCGCTCACCAAGGCCAACGCTCTCGATATATTTTCTTTCGTACAACTTATCTTCATATCGTTAAATCGTTAATGTCTTTTTTTATATATCTATTGATAGTAATAATAATAAGGGCTGTGAACAACGGGGATAAGTACTTTTCTGTTCTAAGCTTAGCCATTTCACTTGTTTATAATTCCATCCACACCTGTGTGCCGGAGCCTGTGCATATGTGTATAACAACTTTTTTACGATCGGTCAGGTGGATAAGCGGAAAATTATGGGAATAACTTTCTGGATAAATCTACCCACTTATCAACTCCTTCTTCACGGCCTATCCATAGGTTGTACACATGGTCTGTGCACAATAATTCAGTCTTTTGGCTTTATCAACAGGTTATACCCAATTATGTGGATAACTTTTAGACATTATTAATATACAACCGTTGCTTTAACATTTCAATCTCTTGCTTCATCTTAAGGTCGTTTTCTAGCTCAGAAAAGATCTTTTCATGTGCATGCATAGCGGTTGTGTGGTCGCGACCGCCTAATTCTTCACCAATTGCTGGGTAAGACATCTTAAGTTCTTCGCGCATCATGAACATGATGATCTGGCGAGGCGTTGAGATCTTCTTTTCGCGATTTTTCCCCAAGAGATCCTCTTTTGAGATGTTGTAAAACTGGCCAACGGTCTCGATTAACTGCTGAGGAGTTAAAGATTGGCGTACTGTTGCACCATTTTGTTGAGATAAAATGGATTTAATAGACTCTGGAGTCGGTGCAATATTCTTTAATTGATGGAAAACAATGATCTTGTTGAGCGCACCTTCGAGTTCGCGGATGTTATTCTGTACGGTTGTAGCCACGGTTTGGATGAGTTTGAGTGGTAAAGGGAAGTTCTTTTCATTACATTTACGCTCTAAGATGGCGACTTTAGTTTCAAAGTCCGGTGGAGAGACGTCAGCAATCATGCCCCATTCAAAACGGGATTTAAGACGATCTTCAAGAGCTGGAATCGCTTTTGGTGGGCGGTCTGAAGTCAAAATAACCTGTTTATTAGCCTGATGGAGCTCATTAAAGGTGTGGAAAAATGATTCTTGAGTACCATCCTTACCAGCAATGAACTGAATATCATCGATTAAGAGTAAATCAATGTGACGATAACGATTCTGGAAATCTTTAGAAGTTTTATCGCGGATTGAGCCAATAAAATCATTAGAAAACTTTTCAGCACTAACGTACATGATATTAATAGCCGGATTTTTCTTCAAAAGCTCGTTACCAACGGCTTGGATTAAGTGGGTTTTACCTAAACCTACGCCGCCGTAAATAAAGAGTGGGTTGTAAGCCTCGCCAGGACGTTGGCAAACTGCCTGGGCAGCAGCATAGGCCAGTTCAGTACCTTTACCAACCACGAAGTTATCAAACGTATATTTTGCGCTCAATGTAAAACCGCCATTAGCAGTGCTAAGCTGGGTTCGAGCAAACGTTGAAGAAGATGAAGTAAAACCAACATCTGGTGCGTAAGGTACGGATGGTTCTACAATAAAGTGTTGATTTTGGTTAGTCTGGCTTTCTGAATTTGGCTGAAAAGCCTCTTGTTCAGCGATGTTTTTAATATTATCGATTTTGTATTCCAACTTCTTGATTGGTTTACCACTGACTCGTTCCAAGGATTTGATAATATCCTGGTTGTATTTCTTTTCAAGCCAAGCTTTTGTAAATGCGTTTGGGACGCAGAGTAATACCTGACTATTTTGAAAAGAAATAATACCAGTATTCTTAAACCACGTTATAAAATTTACTTTGGAGATGGTCAGCTCAAGTTCTGCCAGCACCGTTTGCCACATTTCACTATTAGTCATACGAAAATTTTAAATCATTTTTTTGCTTCCTCATTGTAGCATAGAAGCTTTTATTTGAAGATAAGCGACAAACTGATTTGGTGGATAAGATGTGGAGAAATACTAACAGACTGTGCATAACTTTACAAGCGACCAAATAATTGACAATTTATGCGTAACCATGTATACTTACGGCACTATTATTTCTCCAATAATGTATGTCTACAAAACGAACCTACCAACCAAAGAAACGTAAGCGCGCTCGTTCCCATGGTTTCATGAAACGCATGAGTACCAAACAGGGACGTGAAGTGCTCCGCCGCCGCCGCGTCAAAGGCCGCAAGAAACTCACAGTTTCCGACGAAATAACTGGAAAATTGCGCCGAAATAAGCGCTAAAACAAACTTCCGAACCGGTAGCCTCAAGCTACCGGTTTATGTTATACTACTGTCTATGTTACCCGCTGAAAACCGTCTCGCTAAAGTGCGAGATTTCAATTTAATCATGAAGTTAGGCCGTTGGGTAAACGGTACATTTTTAGATATAAAAGTAGTAGAATTAGCCAAAAACAAGAACTATTTCCCTGCCAAGGAAGATCCGATCGCCTTTGAAAAACAACTCAAAATTGCGTTCACAGTAGGCTTGAAAGTCTCAAAAAAGGCTGTTGAGCGTAATCGTCTTAAACGACAGGTCCGAGAGGTTGTCCGACTCCTCCTTAAGGAAGGTAAGTTAAAGAGTGGGTTCTACCTTTTATTTGTTGCAAGACCAGCAATTAAAGACAAAGATTTTGCTGAAGTTAGCAAAGAAACTAACTTATTGCTTGAGCGTGCTCGGCTCGTATAGTAGTTGTCATTGCGAGCGAAGCGAAGCAATCCCCTTGTTTGGTAGACAAACCATGGGATTGCTTCGTCGCTTTGCTTCTCGCAATGACAAATATGTTCAATAAAATAGCAAAATTCATTCTAAATATTCCACGTCAGCCAATCCTCTGGCTGATTTTGCTGTATCAACGCACTCTATCACCCGATCATGGCTGGTTTAAAGACTCACATCCGTACGGATATTGTCGTTTTTACCCTACGTGTAGCCAATATGGCTATGAAATCATTAAAAAAAGAGGCCTCCTGGTGGGAGTACCTCTTACTATTTGGCGTATTCTTCGTTGTAATCCTTGGAATAAGGGTGGAATGGATTTACCAAATTAAAAAGATCTAGGTGTAGGTGCTTGAGTGGATTGAGTGACTGATAAGGCTAATCTTTCATTAACTGGTTGCAGTGTAATATGAAACTGCACACCATCAATGGTTAGATTAATAACAGTCGTAACATCATCAGCTACAGGCAAGTCTTTGATAGCTTCGCTGATTCGATAAAAAAGTATTTTTGATTGTTCTTTGGTGATATCTTTATGGTTGTACATGCCAAGTTCGTGAATTACATCATGCTGCGTCAGTAACTCGCGTAAGTTAATCATTTCACCAGGTTTTGATTTACGTTCCATAATTATTTTATTAAAGTTATAATCTTTCGAGTCGTCGTTTGTCCGCTTACAATCTGTAAAGCGGATTTTTTGCATTTAAAATGATTGCTTAATAATTCGATGAGCGCTTCGTTGGCTTTTCCGTCTACCGGCGTAGCAGTTAATTTAACTTTCAGCGTTCCGTCTGCCATCTCCCCAATTACTTCGTTTTTTGATGAACGCGGAATAACTTTAACTTTTATTTGCATAGTGTATACATTAGTCTACACTATTTTTATTTTCTAAATTTGAAGAGTAATGCTAAATCATTTTCAACTTTATCGTGTTCAGTTTCCAAAATAAAGTTTTTATCCTTTAAAGCAGGATAGTTAACCATTGCCTCAAAACCCTGTTCACCAATCAAACCCTCACCAATATGCTCATGGCGATCCTTATTACCGCCAAGTTCGATTTTAGAATCATTGCAGTGGAACATTTTTAATTTATCGAGGCCAATCAGTTTATCAAAGCGCTTAAAAGTTGCATCAACTGCTTCCTTAGTTCGCAAATCGTAACCACTGCCGAATGCGTGTTGTGTATCAAAACAAACGCCGAGTGGAAATTTCTTTAAATCAGGGTGATGAATAATTTGTGCAATTTCTTCAAAGGTATGACCAACAACTTTGCCAGCTCCGGCAGAAATTTCGATCAACAACTGTGTTGTCCCTTCGTAGCCTGTTAAAACTTTAACCAAACCTTTCACTAATTGTTCAAAACCCTTTTCTTCACCTAAATCTTTGTAACTTCCCATGTGGGTCATCACATATTTCGCCCCAAGTTTTGTTCCGCGCTCCAGTTCTTCCCGTACGACAGCAACAGTACCATGACTGATGCGACTGTTCGCCGAGGGGAAATTAACAAAATAAGGCGTATGGATATAACATTCTCGCTGGCCGGAAAGTTCCATGTTTTTCTTAAACATCGCGGCAATTTCGTCATTCAGCGGAGCGACCCAACCACCATGTGGTGACCGGCTAAACATCTGAAAAACTTCACAACCAATCTTAGCGGCATTAAGCGGGGCGTTGACCAGACCACCAGCAATTGAAACATGGGCACCAAAATACATATAGTAATTATTATCGTAGATTACACTCTTTCGATTATACAGACATTATAAAAAAACCACCAGAGACTGGTGGTTTTCTGTACTTATTTTTTACCAAGCACTTTTTCTTTGAGGTGTGCGAGGACTTTGCGGTTCTGAATAGTTGCAGCAATGGTATCGAGAACTTCTGGGCGTTTGATATTCTCTTCAACGTTTGCATCATCTGGATATGCAGCTTTGATGTCAGCCAATTCTTTATCCATATCATCCTTATCAACAGTGATGTTGTTATCTTTTGCAATTTGGCGTGAGATAAGTGCAGCCTTAGCTCGCTTAGTACCTTGCTCATCAAAATCCTTAAAGATTTGTTCTTCAGTTTTCTTGATATCAAGCATGTATTGATCCATGGAAATACCGCGGCGATCCAAATCGTATTTGAGTTCATTAAACATTTTCTGTTTTTCAGAATCAATCAAAATCTGTGGGATTTCACCAAAGGTTGTTTTCTCGATCATTTGATCAAGGATGGCAATTTCTTGGCGTTCCATTTCTTTCTTATCAGCTTCTTTGCTCAAGTTAGACAATAAAAGTTCTTTCAACTGTGTCATGCTTTCTTGCCCGACACTCTTAGCGAATTCGTCATCAAGTTTTGCAAATTCAAGCGCAAAAACTTCGTTAACTTTCACTTTAAAATCAACTTTTTGACCAGCTAAATGCTTTTGGTAATGGTCTTTCGGGAAAACAAGTTTAAAATCTTTAGTATCATCTTTTTTCAAACCAACAATTTCTTCAGCCAAACCTGGAATATAGTGTGGTTCGTTCAAATAGATTTGGTGGTTCTTTGCTTGGCCGCCTTCGACTGCTACGTTGTCGATAAACATGTCGAGGTCAACAACCATCTTATCTTCTTTAGTTGCAGCGCCAGCTTTCACCGTTTCTTTCGGCTGCATCTTTCGTAAATCTTCAAGCACTTTGTTTACTTCAGTGTCCCCTGTTTTAACTTCCTTTTTTTCGATTTTGATTTTACTCAAATCTGGAAGTTTGACTGATGGAAGTAAGGCAACTTTAGCTTCAAAAACAAAATCATTGCCTGGAGCCATTTTCTGGATAGTAATTTGTGGCATGCCAACAGTAGCCAATTTTTCAGTTTTTACCGCTTCAAAATAGGAGCGTTGAACAATGCGTTCTGCCGCTTCTTGCATGATATTCTGTTCGCCAAGCTGCTGTTTCACCATTTCGTATGGAGCTTTGCCTGGGCGGAAACCCTTGATAGCTGCACGTTCAGACATACGAACCGCTGCAATTTCAAGATCCTTTGCGTAATCCGCAGGTTTAATAGTAATGGTTAAAATAACTTGTGATTTCTCTTCTTTTTTATCGTACTGCATAGCAAAATAATGGATAAATGAGTGGGGCTAGTGTAGCCTAAAAAGGCGCTACTGTCAATTAGTTCTGATTGAACTATTGACAGTCTTTTAAGTAACTAGCTACAGTAATACTAGGGAAACCGAAAAGGGGGGGGCAGCATGGGGTCGGCATTTCTGATCGTGCTCGGTTTCGTCTATTTAGGGGCTTTGTTTGAAGCAAGGCGGGATCTGGGGAAAGAACCAGCGCCTGTTCGTCCTAAGAAGATCTCGAGACGAGTCTTTATCGCCGTCATTTTCAGGAATGACGCGGGCAAACCGGAGGCTCACGTGTATCGTTGGGCCAGGGAGGTGTAATGCAGGTTGTGCAGCGCTTTTTCAAGGTAGCGTTCATGTACGTGGTTATCCGCAGGGGTAAGCTGCATTGCCCACAACACCTGTAGTGGTGATCGAAGCAAAAGGTGGGGGTTGCTCGATCGCCTTCACTATAATACTTGTTAGTAATAGGTATTTCGTGAATGGAATCACACCGTTTTAGGTGTGATTTTTAGTTTTTATGTCAACATAGCAAAAAAACAGGTTTAAGCATTGACAAAATGCATATTTTATGATATATTCATACGTTGTTTAAGCACAGGAAAGCTATAGACAAAGCAGAAAAAAAGAGTATACTGCCGCACTAACTACTCACCCAAGGATTTGAACTTCGAATCTTTAGGCGAGGAGCCAAGAAGCAAGTCTCTGTATTTGGGATAACCCTAAATCCGGCGATAAGCAAGGCAGCCTCGATCAGAGGTACAACATGGCGATCACGAAGCGCAAGAGGGATATCGACCAGGGGGCTCATCTGAACGGATTGGTGGTCGAGGGGCTCGAAATGCCGCCTAGCCAGGTGTACAGCGAAGACGTCGGGCACGAAGGTAAGACTCTCATTGCCGCATCGGCGTTGGGAGAGCATACGCTCAACTGCGGGCTTTCCGTGGAGGAAGTCATCGAACAGATCGATGAGAATCTCATGGAGAACGACCGGCAGGAAAACTCGGTCGAGAACATCCTCGCGCGTCGCCGCCGGCGTAGCGGGAACAAGTAGGCAGGAGAAAAACTGAACCAGCGAAGCACATTCCCGATCTACGGATGGGAGCGGCTTCGCTAACGCAGGTCGCCCCCATCTCTCTTTGTTCGCTCTGTAGCGGATAAAGAGAGGGCGATCTTCAATAATAAAACCTTTCCATATCATGGAGAGGTTTTATTTATCTTACAAGAATAATTATGCACTAAAAACAGTTGACAGTTTTTAAAGATGGTAGCTACACTATATGCATAGTGTTTACAAAACACTTTTCTCGGCTGAGTTATGCTCAGTACAAAAAACCACCCCGGTTGTTCCCAGGGTGGTTTTTCTTTTGTTGCTAATTTGTATTATTTCACGAGCAATCCAACGATGAGAAGCGCGACGATGTTTGCAACTTTGATCATTGGGTTGATTGAAGGACCAGCAGTATCTTTGTATGGGTCACCAACGGTGTCACCAGTAACTGCAGCTTGGTGTGCAAAGGAGCCCTTACCACCGTGGTTGCCTTTTTCGATGAACTTCTTAGCATTGTCCCATGCGCCACCACCAGTGGTCATAGAGATCGCTACAAAGAGACCAGTGACGATTGTACCAACGAGCAAGCCACCGAGTGCCTGGACGCCGAGCAACCATCCTACCAAGATTGGAGCGATGATTGGAAGCATTGCAGGCAACAACATTTGTCGCAAAGCGTCTTTGGTAACGATGTCAGAAGCTTTACTGTAGTCTGGTTTACCAGAGCCATCCATGATACCTGGAATTTCGCGGAATTGGCGGCGAACTTCTTCAACAACTTTCTGAGCAACCGTACCAACGGATTCCATAAGCATGGCACCAAAGAGGTATGGCAGTAAACCACCAATAAAGAGGCCGGCCAAAACTTTTGGATCGTTGATGTTAAAGACAGTGTTAGCTGGAAGTTTGTGTGTGAAGTCTGCAAAGAGTACTAATGAAGCTAAAGCAGCTGAAGCGATAGCGTAGCCCTTAGTGACCGCTTTTGTAGTGTTACCAACTGCATCAAGCGGGTCAGTAATATCACGAACTGATTGTGGGAGGTTTGCCATTTCAGCAATACCACCCGCGTTGTCAGTAATTGGGCCGTAAGCGTCAATCGTAACAACGATGCCAGCCATTGAAAGCATAGCAACCGCAGCGATAGCGATACCGTAGATGCCAGCTAACCAGAAGGAGCCAAGCATAGCCAGAACGATACAAATAACTGGTGCGGCTGTTGATTTCATAGAAACAGCGAGACCAGCAATAACGTTTGTACCGTGACCAGTCACGCTAGCTTTAGCAATGTGTTGCACTGGTTTGTATTCTGTTGAAGTGTAGTATTCTGTGAGCCAAACCATGACCGCAGTCAAAACTAAACCAATAACAGTAGTCAAGAAAATGTTTGTAACACTGAAGGTGGTACCAACAACTAACCAACGAGTCACAGGATAGAAAGCGATCAAGGAAAGAACAGCGGCAGCAGCTAAACCTTTATAGAGGGCAGCCATGACGTTGTTACTCTTACCAACGCGGATAAAGAAAGTACCAAGAATGGAAGCGATCATAGAAACGCCGCCAAGTACCAATGGGTAAATCAAAATTTTATCGTTTGCTGGGAAAAGTAAGTTGCCAAGCACCATCGCTGCGATAACAGTGATAGCGTATGTTTCAAACAAATCTGCAGCCATACCAGCGCAGTCACCAACATTGTCACCGACGTTATCGGCGATCACGGCTGGGTTACGTGGATCATCTTCTGGAATACCTTTTTCAACTTTACCAACTAAGTCAGCACCAACATCAGCAGCTTTGGTAAAAATACCACCACCGATACGAGCAAAGACAGAGATCAAACTACCACCGAAGCCTAAGCCGATTAAAGCTGAGACATCTTTAGTAATAAGGTAGAAAGCGGAAACACTGAACAACCCAAGACCTGCTACCAACATACCCGTGATAGAACCACCACGAACAGCCATAGTGAGCGCTGGGATAAAACCTTTCTTAGCAGCTTCAGCAGTGCGAACGTTAGCACGAACGGAAATGTTCATACCAATGATACCTGCTAAACCAGAGAAGATAGCACCGGTTAAGAAACCAAATGCTGTCATCCAACCCACAAAGAGGCCGATTAAGATGAAGACTACAGCTGCAACAACAGCGATAGTGTTATATTGGCGCTTCAAGTAAGCTTTAGCACCAGCTTGGATAGCGCGGGCAATTGCCTGCATACGATCATCACCAGCAGGTTGTTTCATAACCCAGCGGATGAGAATACCACCATAGAGCACGGCCAAAATGGCAGGCACCAGGGCAAAAAGGACTACAGTCATAGTCTTTGTGAGGTTGTTACCCGAAATAATCGGGGTCCGCCTAGGGCGGAAGAATAAGTTTGATTTTGGGGCTATTCTATGGTAAATTAGGTCATCAGTCAAGGTCAAAGTTATGAAATACGTCATTTTACTGCGCTTTTTACGCATTTTAGTCTATATCAAACGAGCATTTTGGTGGTTAGGTGCCAAAATGGCTTTTGTGTTAGGTAAAATTTTCTTCCAAGGAGCCACTATCGTGGCTTTTTTTCGCTATAAAGCCCAGTCCTTCTTCAAGAAAATCGGCGTACCGCAGAGCTGGCTCCTTAAACGTAACTTCCTGCAGCTGGTGATTTTCCTTATTCTTGGGGTAGCGGTGTTACCAGAATCAAAAGTGTCAGCCAATAAAAACTTGGCTTTTGCTGGTCAGAAAACGCAAGCTTATCAATTGCTTGGTGTGCCGGATGAAGTTGATATTGAAGAAGTGAGTTCTGATGTCTATGTGGGCGCACAAGACGTTCCATCATGGCGCGCGGGCGCTTTGGATTTGCAGTTTGTGGGTGAAAATCCAGGTGAGGGTGTTATTTATAATCCCAGTTACAGTGGTGCTGTTGCCGGTGGTACAGCAATTATGAAACCAATCATTTTGCCGGGCAGCGCTCTTTTAGCTGATAAGCGCCAGGAAGTAACGAGCTATATTATCCAATCTGGTGACTCACTTAGTGAAATTGCTCAAGCGTACGGTGTTAGTGTTGCAACAATTATGTGGGAAAACAACTTAACATTACGATCGCTCATTAAACCGGGTGATGTAATAAGAGTTCCTCCGACGAGTGGTATTATGCATACTGTGAAAAAGGGCGATACTATTAAGAAGATCGCTGCTTTGTATGCTGCCGAACAGGGCCGCATTATTAGCTTTAATCATTTGAGTGAAGACGGCACTGATCTTCAGGTTGGTGAACGAATTATGGTGCCAGGTGGTGAAAAAATCAACACCGCTGTTTCAGCACCAAAGACTCCGATTAGAAATACTACCCAAGTCGCAACGCACATTGCAGCACCACCATCATCAGCCGCTGCTCCTTCAGCTTCTGGTTATGTCTGGCCAAGTGGTGCTAAAACTATCACTCAATATTACGGTATTAGGCATCACGCTCTCGATATTGCAGGTCCATGGCAGACCCCAACCTACGCAGTTCGTGCTGGTGTAGTTGAGAAGTCACAATGTGGTTGGAATTCAGGCTATGGCTGTGAAATTATTATTAATCATGGCAATGGAATCAAAACATTGTATGCGCACCATTCTAAACTCCTCGTTTCTGTCGGTGAGAGTGTAACAGCTGGCCAAACTATCGGTCTCATGGGTAATACAGGTAATGTACGAGGTGTTACAGGTATTCACTTACATTTTGAAGTCCTAAGAAACGGTGCGCGGGTCAATCCGCTCCTCTATGTGAAGTAAGGCTTGAAAAGAAACACGAAACGTGTTATCCTCTACTCACATAAATGGCCCAGTAGCAAAGTAGAAATGCGCGAGTCTGCAAAACTTGTATGCGCGGGTGCGATTCCCGCCTGGGCCTCACAAATATCCTCCTTACCGGAGGATGTTTTATCTTCGGTCCAGGCGGGAATTGCGTTGACAAAAACGCCTTTTTTCGTTATACTCTTCGCAAATCCCCTGCTCTTTCACTCATCCCAAGGAGGTCGCCATGAGTCCGACGTACACCAGGACAGCGCACTTTAAGGCGCTCCTCTGGCAAGCAATACGTACGCTTGAAAGCCGCTGTCGCAAGTACAAGCTCACGGCCTTCTCTAGTCCGAGTCTCTTCAGCATGTGGAACACACTTCGCAAAACGAAGAAGCGTCCATCTGATGAGGTGATCCGAGTGGCCACTAAACAACTCCAGGAAGTGATCCGGAATTTCAAATACCCGGAGTGGATCGTCGAACGGAAGGTGACCAAGTACCTTAGCAAGTTCAAGGAAGGTGAAGGAGCGCTCAGCCTCGGTGAGATCATCGATTTGGCCAAGCAGCATCATCGCCTCAGCATCCCGCAGATGTTCAAGATCTGAACTACAGTAGCAAGGGCGCTCTTCCAGGTAGCGTTATACCTGGAATCGCAAAAACAAATCACATCCGTGGTTTGTTTTTGTTTTTGACGTATGTTACAATAACGCCGGATTATTTTTGGCTTACATTAGCAATTTATCTGTGTCTCTTCCTAAACTTGTTATTATCGACGGCAACGCTATTATCCACCGCGCCTACCACGCTCTCCCACCCATGACCACCAAAGAAGGTGTCATAGTAAATGCTGCCTACGGATTCACTTCCATGCTATTTAAGGTTATCAACGATGTTAAACCAGAGTATTTGGCAGTAACGTTTGATATGGCTGGTGGTAGTAAGGCACGTCTTGAAGCTTTTGCAGATTATAAAGCAACACGCGTGAAGGCTGACCAAGCATTGTATGATCAGATTCCCCTCACCCACCGGGTTGTTGAAGCATTGAATATACCGATTTTTGAAAAACAGGGTTTTGAAGCCGACGACGTCATCGGAACTATTGCTCGCGCGGTGGAAAAGAAAGATGGTGTTGAAGTGTATGTAGTGACTGGTGATATGGATACACTTCAGCTTGTTGATGACCATATTAAAGTGTATACCCTGAAAAAAGGTATTAGCGACATTATTATTTACGACACCGCCGAAGTTCATAAGCGCTATGGTTTTGGTCCGGAGCGTGTTGTTGATTACAAAGCTATTCGCGGTGATGCTTCAGATAACATCCCGGGTGTGCCAGGTATCGGTGAAAAGGGTGCAACCGACCTGATCCAAAAAGTAGGCAGCTTGGAAATGATTTATGAAAAAATTGATAGCTTAAAAGAGCTTGGTTTTAAAGATGGTCTCATCGCGAAGCTGATAGCGGGCAAAGAAAGTGCTTTCATGAGTAAGGATTTGGCGACCATTGATTGTAGTGTTCCTGAAGTAGACTTCTCACTTGAGAAAACACGCATTAAACCATTTGATCGCGAAAAGGTGGTTGAACTATTCCGTCGTTTAGAATTTTTTAGTTTAATAAAACGGCTGCCCGGCTCGGAAGAAGCCTCCTCCGCTAAAGCTCCGGCGGCCAAGGAAAAACGTAGTGCTAAAAAAGATTTAGTATATGCTGAGGTAAAAACTGATGAAGCGTTTAAAGAAGTTGCCGTAGCGATTAAAGAAACTGGTAAGTTTGCCGCTAAAGCACTCGTGCAAGGCGATCTTTATTCTGGTACGATCACTGGCTTGGTAGTTATTGTTAATCATTTTGCCTGGAATATAACTGGTGAAGCGCTAAAAAAAGCACTCACTCTATTTATTGATGAAAAGACTGAATTAATCGGACATGATGTAAAACAGCTTGTTAAAGCGGTTGAAAACTTGGGCAAAACCGAAGTGAAGAACAAATTGTTTGATGTCATGATAGCTAGTTACCTGTTAAATCCGGGTAACCGCGCTAACGATGCTGCAAGTATTGTCTTGAAAGTTATTGGTAAAGAATTACCTGCCGGCAGCGGTCAAGAAAGTCTATTTGGTATTGATGCTCGTGTCGTGGCGCATGAATTGTACCTATTGGCGCAGGCAGCTGAAGAGTTGAAAAAAGATCTACAGAAAGTCGGTAACTTGGGGCTCATGGAAAATTTGGAGATGCCGCTGACGAAAGTATTGGCTGTTATGGAATCAAACGGTGTAGCGGTAGATAGTGAAATGCTGCATAAATCATCTATTGATGTTGCCGAACAAATAAAGAAATGTACCAAAACAATTTTTCAAGAAGCAGGTGCTGAATTTAACATCAGCTCCCCTATTCAATTACGCGAAGTTTTGTTTGAAAAAATGCAAATCCCAACTGACGGGATTAAAAAAGGTAAAACCGGTCTTTCTACATCTGCTGATGAGCTTGAGAAATTGCGCGGCCTACATCCGATTATCGAGCACATCATGAATTATCGTGAACTGACCAAATTGCAGAACACCTATATTGATGTCTTGCCAACACTCGTTAACAAAAAGACAGGCCGCATTCACTCAACCTTTAACCAAGCAGTTGCCGCAACTGGACGATTATCTAGTACTGATCCAAATTTACAAAACATTCCAATTCGCACTGAACTTGGTAAGGAAATTCGCCAAGCCTTTATTGCTGAAAAGGGTTATCAATTAATTAGCGCCGATTATTCGCAGATTGAGTTACGGATCGTCGCTTCACTCGCTAAGGATGAAAAGATGATGGAAATTTTTAAGAACGACGAAGATATTCATACAGCCACCGCCGCAGCAATCCACGGCATTCCCATCAAAGATGTTACTAAAGAGATCCGCCGTACGGCAAAAGAAATCAACTTTGGCGTGTTATATGGCATGAGTGCTCATGGGTTGTCATGGCGCGCTCAGATCACACACCAAGAAGCACAGGCTTTCATTAAAAAATATTTCGAACAGTTTAGCGGGGTGAAAAAATACATGGAAGAAACGCTTGAGTTTACAAAAAAAGAAGGCTACTGCGAAACTTTATTTGGCCGACGTCGATATATTCCCGAGCTTGGTTCCAGTAATTTCCAATTGCGCAATGCGGCGGAACGTATGGCGATCAATCATCCGGTGCAAGGTACGGCTGCCGACCTAATCAAAATAGCGATGATAAAAGTGCAAGATGAGATTAAGAAAAAATATGCTCCCGACGAAGTTAAGCTCACCTTGCAAGTACACGATGAATTGGTGCTTGAAGTAAAAGAAAAATTACTGGAAAAAGTTATGAAAGAAGTAAAGGAAGTAATGGAGAGTGTTGTAACGCTCAATGTCCCGGTTAAAGTAGAAGTACATTCTGGTAAGAGTTGGGGTGATAGTAAGTAGTATAAAAAAACAACCCACTAAGGGTTGTTTTTTATTTATTTGTTCAGTTGTTACATCAGACATACATGGAGTAACGTTTTATTTTATTGTACATATCACAACCAGCCAGATGGGATTTTGTCTAGCTATTGACGAGAAAGTTGCGGCTTGTCATGGTACTAGTAGCAAACAAAGTAGACGGCGTTCCAACAATCTTCACACAAGGGGGTAATATGAGGTTTTTTACGCTAATTGTGATCGTTGGCATGAGTTGTGCGGAAGAAGAAGTGCGTAAAGTTCCTGTCCACGTTCCGATTAAACCACTCGTGCAAGATAAAAAAGCCGGGGCTGCACCCCGTGTGGCAAAAGAGATGCCTGGCTGGCACGGATATGTCCTGGTAAGACCGTCGCGAAATAAGCTGGGGTTTTTTCTCTCAGTGCGTGACCATGACGAGATCGTGGTGCGTGCCGACAGCGTAGTTGCAGATGTTCCCGGAGACAACGGGGAACACTGCGCTGTGTTCCCCGTGCCCGCTGCGTTCAACTCGTTCGTCAAGGATGTGCTCGTCTGCGGCAGTCGCGTGAAAGGTCGGGTACATTTACCTGGATGCGTCTTTAGCTATGAGTCTGAGGAGTTACCCTGGCCAATTGAGGATGGCGAGCTAAAAGGAAGGCTTTTCCATTTACTTTTGCCATCAGATCAAAAGGCGCATATGCGAAATCAATGTCCAGGAATTGATCGGGGCGGAACAGTCGATGTGAGCACAAAACAAAAAAAATAAAAGAGCACTTTTGACAGCGTCTGGTTGTTCGAACGCCGGCGCTACTTTGTTTGCTATAAAAAATGACCGCTTATACGCGGCCATTTTTTAATCGTTGAAGTAGTTTTACTTTTTATCTTCGCAGCCACCACAGTTTTGACCGCAGCAACCTTCTGGTTTAGCCATTTCTAGAGCAGCCGATTTACAAGCGTTACAACAACACTCTGTCTTTACCAAACGCCACTTGCCAGCACCACCCCCAAGAATGGCGAGTGTACCGCCAAGGAGTATGAGTGGTAAGAAGTAACCTTCGAATGGACCACCGCGATGTATAGTTGCCATTGCCACAATTAAGATGATGGACAAGATACCAGCTGCATAGCGAGCAAAGACACCAAGGAGAACCATAATGCCACCGAGAATTTCTAAGATGCCGATAATGTATGCCCACAAACTACCGCCGCCCGGTAAGCCTAAACTAGCAAACATGCCGCTAGCCATTTCATGCCCCGCGTTAACCTTACTGACGCCTACGTAAAAAAATATAACTGCGATAATAATACGTAGCGCAAGTAAACCGGCGGCCTTCATTACACTGTGTGTGCATTTTTGCATACTTGGAAAGTTAGTAATAATAATTTATTTTTTGTTTAAAGTTTGATCGATGGCAATTATATATCCAAAGCCAAAGAGATGCAAGGTCCAGTCAAGCATAATTTTTAGTTTACGCATTAAACCTGGCATGAACAAGAGGTAGACAGTGCGACGGATCCACCAAGCAAACCAACCGGTAAAAATATAATTACCCCTAATAATAAGCGCGTACCGATCGCCAATAGGCATGAGTGTTCCGCGTGATGTAAAGAAGAAGGGTTTGATGGTTTCGTTAAGAATCGTGGCCATGATATGTTCGGCAACATATGTACCCTGTCGATGCGCAAGTTCACCAAGTTGCGGATAAGGCACTTCACTTCCCTTGTTTGTCCCGTAACCAGTGTCACCTACGCCGTAAAGGGTAGGATACAGCGCGTGATTAAGAAAATTAGTAAGTGGTAAGCGTCCTTTTAAGCAGTCTTTTGCATCCATTAAACCTTCAGCTTTATTGGCTATGCCGGTGCACCAAAGTGTCATGTCGCTCGCTAGTGCTTCATTCCCGTCAAACGTAATGGTTGAGCTGCCTACTTCCGTAACTCGCTTATTAAGCAGTAGATCAACGTTAAGTTTCTTAAGTCGTTTGATAATAATTTGCTGTGCTTTAACTGGAAGTTGTGGCACCACCGTGGTAGAAGCTTCGACTACTCGTAAATTAATTACGGTGTCTTTATAAAGTTTTTTAAGCGTGTGTTCGCGGAAATACGCTAACTGGCCAGCAACTTCAACTCCGGTGTAGCCGCCTCCAACAACTGTTAAATGTAACGTCCTTGGTTGCGCTTCCAGCTTCTTTAGTAAGGTCTGACGGAATTGCATTGCTTTAGGTAATGTTCGTACTGTATAAGCGTGTGTGTCGGCTCCTGGTGTATTAAAAAAGTTTACTCCGCTACCGAGCGCTAAAACGCAGTAATCATAGGTGAGCGTCCCCTCACTCGTAACTACGGTTTTATCTTGTGGTAAAAGTTCAGTAACAGTAGCGTTTAAAAAATGATGTGGAGTTTTATATATTAATTCACGAATTGGAGCGGTACAGTGGCCTGGCTCCACCGAGCCGGAAGCTACTTCATGAAGAAGTGGGGTGAAGGTAAAGTAGTTGTTGCTGTCAACGATAGTGATTCGTTTCAAGAGACCGTGTTGTTTGAGTAAGTGGTTTAGTTTTCGAAATACTTCGAAGCCGCCGATGCCGGCGCCGAGGATAACGATGTCGCTGTGTGTCGTTTGTTTTTGCATAGAGAGGAATATTTACTTATGCAGTATAGCATTTTCTGTCATTCTCGCGAAGGCCATGCCTACCGGCAGGCAGGCGGGAATCCAGGATGCTAAATGTCATTCTGAGGAACCGAAGAATCTTCCTATTATTCAATTTTACTTCACTATCGTTCTATTCATTTTTACTACTGCGTAGTCCGCTTGTCACTTTCTTTATAATACTGCTATAGGAATCCTCTCCACTCGCGACCCGTTCGTTACGAGATGCAAATATTCTTGCGAAAGAATATTTCACAAAAGAAAGTTTCGGGGGAAAGTAAAACTCGCCTTGGCTCAAAAAGTTACTTTCCCCCGAACCCCCATTGCCCGCCGTAGCCCCGGTGAGCGGAGGAGGGTGGCCTTTGCGTGACTTGTTTTTTTAATGTGAGACAGGTATAGTTGAGCGACTATATATGATTCTCTTTTTGTATGGTGATGACACCTTTCGGAGTCGTCGCTATTTGGAACAATCTATTGAGAAATTCAAGCGAGAACGGGATCCACAGGGGTATAATGTTATTCGTTTGGATGGTAAGAAGATAGAACAATCAAAGTTGTTCGCTGAGATTGCTGCAGCGCCGTTTTTGGCTGCTAAGCGAATGGTAGTTGTTGAGAATATGGCTTCTAGTGCAGATAAGGAAGGGATGGCAGCTTTAATGGAGCGTCTAGAGAAACAATCTTTTCCAGAAAGTTCAGTGGTAGTATTTTGGCAGGGTGAAGCGGTTGGGAAAACGAAGGAAGCTAAAAAACTGTTTGAAATGCTGACAAAGGAAAAGTACGCTCAGGTGTTTGAACTGCTAACTGGTGACGCTTTGGAACGTTGGCTTAAAAAAGAGTGTGATGACCGGAGTGTAGCTATTGCGCCGAATGCGTTGCGTTATATTGCGGTTAATACCGGTGATGATGTGTGGCAAGCGCACACCTTGGTTGATCAATTGGCGGCGTATAAGATGGGTGGAACGATTGAATTAGTTGACGTCATCCACTTCTTGCCAGAAAAGCTGGATAATAATATCTTTTCCATGATCGAAGCGATCATTCAGGGCAACCACAAGCTCGGGATGAAGTTGTTGTATGAACAGCGACGTCTAGGACAAGAGGACATGCAGTTGTTTGGCATGATCGTCTGGCAGTTCCGAGTGTTATTGCAAATTGCTGACCTGTTGGAACGTGAACCGCATGCGCAGCCGGACACTATGGCTAAACAGCTTGACTTACATCCGTTCGTTGTAAAGAAAAACCTACCCGTAGTAAAGCGTTATCCGTACGCTACACTGAAGAAAGTGTATGCGGCCCTCTCCGAAATCGATTGGAAGACAAAAACCGGCCAAGGTGACCAGGCTTTGATGCTTGATTTGTTCGTTAGTAGCTTGTAAAACGGTATCCTGGATTCCCGCCGGAGTTTACCCTCGACTGCGATCGGGGGCGGGAATGACAATGAAAACAAAAAACCAGCCTAGACAGCTGGTTTTTTAATTGGCTATTATTTCTTAGCGTGCATTTTGCGCATCAAGCGGGAAATCTTGCGAGCTGCTGTGTTCTTTTTGATAACACCATTACGAGCTGCCTTGTCGAGAGCTTTTTGAGCGGCAATGATCAATGTTTTTGTCTTACTAGCTTCAGTTGACTTCAAAACTTCTTTAACTGCTTTCTTGAAGGTGTCGCGCTGCAATGTGTTTGCGATCGCGTTCTTCTTGCTTTGGCGTAAAGCTTTACGCGCATTTTGTTTGTTAGGCATAGTATTTATATTAGAGTATCACCTCCGCTAAAGCTTCGGCGATCAAGCGCCTCAGAGAGTGTTGAGGCTAATTCTAGCTAAACCTTGAAAGAGATCTTGACGGAAATCCTTGTTCGGCTCGGCTGTAAGTGTCGCTAGTTTACGGTAAACCAGTGAAAAAGTCAAGCCTATTCCTCTAAAACCGGCTTTTCAAGGACTAACGCTTCGATTTTGCGTTCACCATCAGTAATGCGTACTACATCCTTATCAATCTTGTTAAATTCCTTATACGCGTTGTTGTAGTGTCCAACAGTTGTGCCAAGTGTGCTACCAAGCTTTTGCAAGTATTGGTCATAAGCCTCCAAATGCTTCCCAAGCTCCTCTACTCGCTTGCGGATCTCTTTAGCCGACTCTTCGATCTGAAGCGCGCGTAGGCCTTGCATGACGGTTTGTAGATAAGCCAAGAATGATGTTGGTGAAACAATGATGACATGTTTTTCTTTGAAAGCGTACTCAATCAAATCGTGGGTATTAGATTTGAGCGTGCCGACTTGGTTAACTAAGAGGTCGTAATAAATACCTTCCGCCGGGATAAACATGAAAGCAAAATCCATTGTGCCATGAGTAGGCTTAATATATTTACTCGTTTCATCAATGCGCTTTTTAATATCATTTTTAAAGACAACTTCCAATTCTTCGCGGCGGACCGGATCTCGTTCTTGGCTGATTCTATTGTAGTTTTCTAGACTAAACTTGGAATCAACTGGAATAATTTTATCTTTAACAAACACAACCGCATCAACAATATCACCATCAGGAAAACTGTACTGCATTTGGTATGAACCAGGTGGCAAAACATTTTTCAAAACATTTTCCAAAAAATATTCACCAAGAATACCGCGGTGTTTTGGGTTGGAAAGGATATCTTCAAAACTCTGCAACTGAGTTGCAAAGCCCATAACCTGTTTATTAGTCTCGTCAAGCTTAGTAAGTTTCTCAGTGATGGTCGTGATCACCTTCACGCTTTGTCCGAACTGTTCCTGTACGGTTTTATTAAGCGATAGATGCGATTGGTTCATGGCGACATGTGTGTCAGTCATCTTTTTATCAACCAAACGGCCCAAGTCCTGTATCTGCTGCTGCATCATGAGGAACATTTGGTCGTTTTTTGGTTCTTCTTGCTTGTTTTGCTTAATCTGGCTGGATATAAAGAAGAATCCCGCCAACATCCCGACGATAATAACGGCTATAAGGATAAAAACTAAAGGTTCCATATATAGGTGGTAAAAGTAAGTTAGATTAGTATAGCATTAAATATAGAAGCAGTCATTCTGTCGATATGATGGACATATCAAGTCCTTTTGGCTATACTAGGCCTGTATTAATGCCTTTGTAGTTCAATGGATAGAACAATCCCGTCCTAAGGGATAGATGTGCGTTCGATTCGCGCCAGGGGCACGCATTAGATAATAGCTTAAAAGCTATTATTTTTTTATTTGTATGTTTTACTTCTTTCTTCACTACCGTTCTTTTATTTATTACTACTGCGTAGTTCGCTTGTCACTTTCTTTATAACTAAAGGAAAGTAACCAAAGAAAGTTTCAGGGGTTGTTAAAACTCGCTGTGGCTCAAACAGTTAACAACCCCCGAACCCCTCTTTGTACCTTGAGTGAAGTGGGTTGTAGTTGTTTGTATAGAGTAGTGTATACAAACTTATATAACCTTAAACACACCGTCTTGAAATAGGGGTGTTTTTACATTGATTGTGGTACAGAGTTCGAGAAAGCTTGATTTTTGAGGCTTTTTTGAACGGTCTGTGGATAACTCTGTGGGTAAGTGCCTGCTAGATGTGAACTGTTTGTATACAGTAGTGTATACAAAGTATTAAAACCTAGCCATTTGGTTATGGCTTATCCCCACTTAAGTGTCCGCGTGGAACACTCTATACACTTCTCTCGTTAAAAAAGTGTGTAGAACGTTTCACTTATGGCTTTATTCCGCATAACTGTGGCAAAAGCTGGTTCTGTTGCTGTAATAAAGGCGGTTGTATCTCCCCAGATCACCACACAAGCGGTATCTGAAGAAATCCCACTGCCCAAAAGACTGTCTGTTCCTTGCGAAACAGTTTGGTGTGACTTTTCGTAGTATTGGATGCCTTTTTTAGCGATTTCCTCTCTAAAATACGGCAATAACATGCCTGTGGCTGCCTCAATTGGCTTATAATCACCAATTATAGCCACTCTGGTGGCTTCCAGCGCTTCATAAAAGATCTTGCGGATTTCGTCCCAGCCAGCCAAGTAGCTGATTTGTGGCTTATTCTTATGTGGGGTGTATAAGGCTTCCAAATCTGGTAACAACAACTCAGCGGCGCTCTGTTGTTTTTTTAGCATGTCGATAACTGCTGACGGGTGTCGGGCTACATAGGCCTTTCGTTTTCCGTCAGGTCGTTCTTCGATTAGTTGCTTTTCGATCAAGCTGGTAAAAATGTGGTAGCAGTTCGTACGAGTGATACCAGTTCCCTGTGAAACATCTGGTGGAGTAGTGGAGCCATTCTGTAATAAAAAAAGATAGACAGAACATTCTGAACTATTAAGGCCAAGTGATTTTAGCTGATCGTGTAGCTGCATAGTAGTTGTCAAAAATAAGTATATCAATAATAAAGTTATTTGTAAACAAAAATAAAGAAAAAATAAAGAAATAGTATAAAAAAAATTGACAATATAAAAAATAGGTCAAAAAACAGGGTATAATACGCCTGATTTTAAACCTATATAATAGGTAGCGTGAAAGAAGGAAAAGTTGTATACTATATAACGTATTTCACTTTATATTACGTATGCAGACTTCACATTTTCGTTTGGCAAACTATCTCGATTGGGCGGCGTGGGGATTACTTCTTGGAGCCGTGATCGGCGTACCGCTCATGTTCGACGCGCGCTTGGTCAATCAGTTTGTTTTACCAAAGGAGTTTGCAATTGGTTTGGTGGTCCTGGCTTTGGCGGTGGTGTGGGCAAGCAAAGCAATTTTGCTTCGTACGATTACCATATACCG
This sequence comes from Candidatus Magasanikiibacteriota bacterium, assembly GCA_046590235.1. Taxonomy (GTDB): domain Bacteria; phylum Patescibacteriota; class Patescibacteriia; order Magasanikbacterales; family GWA2-37-8; genus 2-02-FULL-45-10. The sequence continues at coordinate 39,919 of JBKJTY010000010.1, forward strand.
CACTCGTTTTGATTTACCCATCGCTTTGTTTCTAGTCGCGAGTTTTGTAGCTAGTCTTTTTTCTTCAAGTCGATCCGTTAGCTTTTTCGGTCAAACCGGTTTTTTTAATCTTCACTTCATATCATTAGTGTTTGGCGCGGGAATATTTATTGCTCTCGTAAATTATTGCCGCACAACAAAACAGTGGCAGCAAATGGCGGATGCCTATATCGGCGTTGGTGGAGTAACAGCTTTATTTTTCTTATTAAAAACAATAGCGCACATCGATGTCTTTGGTAGTTGGTTACCAAGCGCTTGGACAACAATCGATGCAGCGAATGGTTTGTCAGCGCTTTGGTTAGTAACTGTTTTCTTGATGGCAGCTGGCCAGTTGATTCGAAAAGAAGTAGGCGGCTTACGCGCTGCACACTATGGAGTCGTTACATTATTTAGTTTTACCGCTCTTACCGTTTTAAACTTTGCTCACATTTGGTGGATATTGCTGGTCGGGGTCTCTCTAACACTCTTTGTTGGTTTTATTTTTCTACGCGAAGCACGATTACCCTGGTTGTCAGCGCTTTTCACATTCTTACTCATTACAGGTATTTTTATTGGTTTTGGTGCCCCCCAAATATCTCAAAGCGCAATTCCAGCAGAAATTAGTTTAAGTCGAGCATCGTCATGGTACCTAACTAAAGAAAGTTTATTTTCAAATTTTAAACAGGCCTTCATTGGTAACGGGCTTGCATCATTTGGTGCTATCTTTTCTGAATTTCGTGATCCGAATTTTAATAATGACCAATACGCTTGGTCGTTACGCTTTAACCAATCTCATAACACCATAGACGGAGTGCTTGCTGAAGGCGGTTTATTTTCAGGAGTGACACTGGCCTTCATTATTCTTTTGGTAATTGGAATGATTGTGGCTTTGGCGCGACGAGCTAGACAGGCAGTGCACGAACGCGCAGTAATCCAATTTTTTGAAAACAACGAAGAAGAAGTGGTCGCCCCATTTTTATTGGTGATAGCGGGTACGGTACCGTGGGTTGTTTTAACAATCGGGATGTTTTTTTTCTACTTCAGTGTAACACTCTGGTTTACTTGGTGGTTACTGCTCGGACTTCTTGCGGTTGGAATTGGGCTCTGCGATCGTAAATTTATGCACGCTAAAGAATACAGCATTGAAGATTCACCAGAATACACTCTGTCATTTTCTTTTGCTGCCATTATGATTTTGGCAGGCGTAGTAATCACAGGTGTGTGGGGTGTTCGTATGTACGCGGCAGAAAATAAATATGCTGAGAGTTTGCGCGCAACAACGCTCGTTGAAGCAGAAAATAAATTACTCGATGCGATCAGTTATCGAAGTGGTAATGAAAATTACCATGTTGCATTGGCGCAAGTTTATTTATTACAAGCGGTAGAAGGAAGTAAAGAAGAGCGACCAAGTGTAGAAAAGGTTGGTCTTTTGACTCAAAAAGCAGTGAATGAAGCGCGAGTGGCGGCACAACTAGCACCGAAATCAGTCGCTGTCTGGGAAAATTTAGCAATTATGTATGAAAATGCTGCGGCACTTATTCCAGAAGCGAGAGAGTGGGCTATTAAAGCACTTGCAGAAGCAAGGCTGCTTGAGCCAAGTAATCCAGTATTGTTATGGAGACTCGGAAATAATATGTTGCTTGGTGGTAAGACAGATGACGCGATTAAAAATTATGAACAAGCAATTACGCTTAAGCAGGATTATGTTGATGCGTACAAAGCACTTGCTTCAGCGTATGAACAAGCAAATAATTTGCCAAAAGCAATTGATGTTCGCGCAGTGCTAGTAAATGCCATCCCATCCGATATTGAAAATCTGTTCAATTACGGAAGATTAATTTACAATCGAAATGAAAAGGGCGATCGAGATTTAGCTGAAAAAATTTGGTTAAAAGTTTTGGAAAATCAAGAAAATTATTCAAACGCATTATATAGTTTAGGTTCGCTCTATGAAAGTCGCGGTCAAAAAACCATCGCGTTACAATACTATAATCGTGTTTTGAAATTGAACCCAGAAAACAAAGAATTAAAAGCCAAAATCAATGCGCTTACTAAATAAAGCCAACCTGCTTGGGTTGGTAACACTGATGACCGTGGCAGCATTTCCGCTGCCAACTTCTGGCGAAATGACTTCGACCAATTATTATATTTACGCTGACAGTGTTGGTTTTAATGGTGGGCAATATAGTAGTAGTACAAACTACACATTAACTGATACCGCAGGGGATATGCTGGCCGGGTCCACAACAAGCACTACATATACGCTAAATGGTGGTTATCAGGCGGCAGTTCTCGATGAAAATTTAAGTTTTACCATTAGTAATTCATCAATAGACCTTGGTACATTAAGCAACGCTGCTGTTTCCTCATCTACAACCGATATTGTTGTGACTACCAACGCTAACACCGGATACTCGCTATCGCTTGTTAATGTTTCGGGTAGTATGCCGACCGCTGTAGCTGATGGAACGGTTACCGCTGGAGCCGATGAGTATGGTGTAAGTGCAAGTGGTGCGGGCGCACTTATTAGTGGCGATGTAGCGGTAACGGAAGGCCTTGCTATAGCATTATCAACGAACGAAGTTATCCAAGCAACAACAACGTTAGCCTTTAAAGCATCGTACCTTTCGGGTACGCCAGGTTCATACAGTCAAAGCATGACCCTGACCGCTTCGGCAAACTTCTAATATGAACACTCGCTTGTCGTTGGCAATCGCGATAGTCATGACGCTAGCAACAGCCACAAAGGCTGAAGCATTTTCTGTTTCACCACTACGATGGCAGGCAATTATAACTCCGAGTAAGGAACAATTTACGACAATAACCGTCACGAATGATGAAGCAACTACTAATTCATTTTCTATTACCGTAAGTGGTGTTAAGCAGGATGATCGAGGTTTACCACTTTTTGGAAATGGTTTTGATGAAGCTGAGCAGTGGTTAGAAGTCCAGCCAACAAATGTGACGCTCGTACCGGGTGCAAAGAAAAAAGTAACCGTCACGATAAAATCAACGCCAAATGCCGAGCCGGGTACCCACTACGCG
>JBKJTY010000003.1:0-7225 GCA_046590235.1 Candidatus Magasanikiibacteriota bacterium
GTGCGAACTACAATTTCACAAAGAAAGTATCAGGGGAAAGTAAAACTCGCCTGCGTGCTCAAACATTACTCCCCCCCCCGAACCCCTAAGTGAAAAGTGAGATGTACTCCCCTTCCATCGACAAACTCATTAAGGCTTTTAAGCATCTTCCTTCGGTGGGTGAACGAACCGCTGAGCGGTTTGTTTTTTCGTTGTTGAAATCTGGGAAGAAAGATGTGGCGGAGTTGATGATTAGTTTGAGGGATTTGATTGAAAACGTTAAGAGCTGTGAAGTTTGCTGGAATTTTAGTGACACTAATCCGTGTAGTATTTGTGGGAACTCTAAACGTGACCAGACACAAATCTGCGTTGTGGCGGATCCGGCGGATATGTTGGTGATTGAACGAACCGGGATCTTTGGTGGGACCTATCACATTCTGCGCGGGACGCTTGATATGAGCGATGATCAAACTTTTGATAAACTTAAATTGAGCGAATTATTTGCCCGTGTTTCCAAAACAACTGTTAAAGAACTAATGCTAGCCTTAAATCCAGATATGGCCGGTGAAACCACCATGCTCTACATTGAAAAAGAGATTAAGGGCCGTTTTCCTGGTGTTAGGGCTACTCGCCTTGCTCGAGGCCTCCCTATGGGCGCAGACCTTCGTTACGCCGATGAAATAACCCTCGGCAGCGCCATTAAAAATCGCGTAGTAAAACAATAACCCCTCGTCAAAGGGGTTATTGTTATGGTGATCATTCGTTCATGCTTCTATCCGTAATCACCTGAGCTTATCTCTCTCATAAGCACAAATGACTCAGGGTAGATTGTATTCTTTCTTACAATATCGCCAAGCAACGATGTTCTGTCGTTGCCGAACAGAGCAGTTACGCTTAAGCATCTTTGCCCAAAAACATGAGGACCACTATTTCTTCCCCATGAATGCTCACTTGGGTAAAGGCACGAGAGCAAAACTGGAAATAAAAGAATGCATAGTAGGTTTACTGTAACCCCGCAGAACGACAACGTCAAACTAAGTTGTGGAGAAACAGTGCACAAAAAACCCCGTATCATTACAATACGGGGTTTCTTTAAAGTTATAGAAGGATCTTAGCCGATTTTTACTTCCGTAAAACGTTGGCGTTGACCGTGTACTTTGTGGTAACGGACTTTGCGTTTGAACTTTTCAACGCGGATAGTACGATTCTTACCTTGTTTAACGATTTCAGCATTGATCGAAACACCACTTAAAAATGGGGCACCGATTTTAGCATTGGAGCCATCATCGTTAGCTGTAAGTAAAACCTGATCAAAAGTAATTTTTTCAGTAGCAAGGCCAGCGATTTTCTCGATCTTGAGGGAATCACCAGTTTTAACTAAGTATTGTTTGCCACCAGTTGCAATGACTGCGAGCATAGTAAATGATAAATAGGATGTTTCCCGTCTAAGTCCCCAGCAAGCAACGGCCGGAGCGGGCAAGGATTATTAATAGGCCCTAGTATAGGTTAATTTCGCTCTGTTGTCAAGTCTAATAGTCTTTAACTATAACTGTATCACCGATAGCCAGTCCTAATTGGCTAACTAAGCCAGCTTTTAGCTCTAAAACAGCGGCTGAAGGCAATGATGATTGATAGAGTGTCAGGTCGGCCTCAGCTACTCCCGGCTCTGGTTTTGCCCCGATTGCGATATCGGTAATTTTACCTCCACTGATCCAAATGATATCAATTGGAAACTGCATATCACGCATAACCATAGCATGTGGAGCATTATAACCAAATACAAAGAGCATGCCGTCTCTGCCAAGAAGATCAGGCTTATTACTCAAACCCTCATGCTGTTTAGCTAATGTATCAGCAACTAAAACCTGCAAATCAACATTTTTAATTCTAATAGTCGTTTCTGGCCACATACGATTCCGGATAAAAACAAAAACCAGACAAACAATCATTGCGATAAGAACTACTATATGCCATTTCTTTGGTGTGACCAATGTGGCCATACAATTATTTTTTAGCAGGAGTGAAAGAAATTTTTAAGCCAAGTATAAGCGCAACTATGATCAATAAAACGATCACCACTAATTTACCATAACTTTGAAGCTGCAAAGCTATGACGCCGAACAATGTTGCCGCCCCATAAAACATTAAAACTACTTGTCGCTCAGAAAAACCCTTATCGAGTAATGCGTAATGCAAATGCCGACGATCTCCCTGGAATACTGGCTGCCTATTTTGCACCCGCAAATAAATTACACGCGCCAAATCGAGAATAGGAAAAGATAAAACCAAAAAAGCTGTTGCGATTTTACTGCCTGCGATAATCGATAAGACACCTAGTATAAAACCCACAAACAAACTACCTGATTCCCCCAAAAAGATACTAGCTGGTGAGAAATTATAAAACAAAAAACCAAGACACGCTGCAAAAAAGATTATGGACAAAAGAGCTACATTTGGCTGATAAAATTGAGCACTCTGCGTTAAAAAATAAACAATGAGTGCGCCGATAGCAACAATACCCGTAGCTAGACCATCAAGCCCATCAACAATTTTTGTAGTATACATTATACCCATGAGCCACAGAAAAGCCGTAAGCGAAGCTAGGCCAAAGAAAGGTACTAAATCAGTAAGGACAAAAACACCACCAAAAGGATTGGTAAGTTTCTCGACAGTCAAACCGCCGATAATTGTTATTATTACAATTGCCGCTGTGAGTAGTAAACGGACTTTTGGATGCATTCCCTTTACATCATCACTCACACCAATAATCATTAGCAATGTACTGCCTATAAACGTAGCAAGGAGTTTGCTAGCTAGCAGTTCAATACCATAAATGGGGTGAAAAAAAACTAAGCCCCCAACAACCAGCCAAAAGGTGAGATAGAGAGCCAGACCGCCCAAAAGCGGTACTGCTCGACGATGGAAATGACGTACTGTATCAGGCTTATCAACTACTTCTAGACGAAGTGCTAAATGCCTTACCACATACGTTGCCAATATACTAACTACAAATGAAACCAGGGCAATCAGATAAAACATAGTCAATCTTAGCGTGAACCCACTGTTATTCTGCCTTCTGCACCTAATGTAACAGCGTCACGTCGGCCTACCTTACCAGTTAATAGTAATTCAGCCAACTGGTTTTCCACACGCTCCTGAAGCGCGCGGCGAAGCGGACGTGCGCCAAATTCAGGATCAAAGCCTACCTTAGCGAAGAAATCTAGTGCCGCATCATCAACTTTGAGCGCAATTCCCTTCACCTCAAGGTCACGAGCAACACGCTGAAGCATTAAACCAGCAATCTTTTTAATACCAACTACTTCTAATGGCTTGAAGAGTACGATACCATCAAAACGATTTAAAAATTCTGGACGGAAATGATCCTTAAGCTCACCATGTAATAAACGATCTTTAATAACATCACTAGATAAGCCTGCACGCATCTGCTCCTGCACATAACTTGTTCCTGCGTTTGAAGTGGCAATAATAATGACATTAGTAAAATCGATCACGCGACCGGTGCTATCAGTTAAACGACCATCATCCATCACTTGCAAGAAAATATTTAAAACATCACGATCAGCTTTTTCGATTTCATCCAAAAGAAGCAATGCAAATGGATTGTTCTTTACCGCTTCAGTCAAAAGCCCTGTCCCCTTTTCATTTGGCGTACCGATCAAACGATACAAACTCGCCTTATCCTGATATTCGCTCATATCAAAACGAATCATGCGGCTCTCCCCACCAAAGTAAACTTCCGCAATTGTCTTGGCCAGCTCAGTTTTACCAACACCAGTTGGACCAAGGAATAAAAAGTTAGCAATCGGACGACTTTGTGAACGTATTTCAGCGCGTGCACGACGAAGTGCGTTAGCAACTAGGGTAACAGCTTCATCTTGGCCAACCACGCGTTCATGTAATTGCTCTTCTAAATGCATCAATTTTGTTGATTCATCCGCAGTGATAGAAGTAACTGGGATATGTGTTTTATTTGCCACAACCGCACCAACCTCTTCACCTGTAACCATCGCATCTGCTCCTTTCTTATTCTTAGTATAACTACCAGCTTCACTTAAAATTTCAAGCGCACTGCCTGGCAGTGTTGTTTCGCGCAAAAAACGTTTTGCCAGTTGGACAGCTTTTTCAAGGGCGTTATACGTATAAAAAACGTTGTGTTTATATTCTAAATAACCAACTTTAGATTCGAGTACTTGGATAGCTTGATTTTCATCCATTTCAGGCACAGTTACTCGAGAAAACACTGAACTGAGCTTAGAATTAGAAATTGTTTGTGCATACGCTTCAGTTGTCGTAGTCGCAATGGTAAGAAAACGACCAGCTGACAAATATTCAGCTAAAGTACTCGCTACATCTAAACTTTGGCGACCACCAGCAGACACACCAATGAGCTCTTGGATATTATTTATACAGACAATAATATTACCAGCTCTGGAGATCTCATACATACTATTTTCCAAACGCTCCACAGCACCAGCGGGCGTTGTGCCTGCGAGAAGTGAAGAAATGCTTAAGCGAACCATGCGTTTATCACTAAGTCGTGGCGGTACTTTTTCTTCTACCATTAACTCAGCAATACCTTCAATAATTGTTTTCTTGCCAACACCGTAATCCCCCACTAATAAAACGCTATTCTGTCCACCTTCAACGACTTGGAAAATTGCTTGCAATTCTTTTTCACGAGCAATACATGTAGTTGTACGCCCAAATTGAGCCGCAAGTGTAACATCCTCGCTAAATTGATTTAAATAAGGAGTTGCAACCGCTGTCATCGCACGATCCATACCATGTTTTGAACGATGGCGTGCGGCACGTGAAAATTGTTTATATTGCTGATAAAGACGCTCACGTATACGAGCCCATTCAATAGCATTTACTAATTTGTTTTTATCTATCTCAAAATCAAACAAAATATCCTGAAACACACTCGACATTTTCACAGCAGCCAAAAATAATTCTGTTGCACCAACTGTACCTTGCTGTGAACGGTACGCTTCTTCATACGCCTGATAGATAATCTGCTCTACATCTTCACCGACAACAGGAGCAGTCTCTTTACCGCCTGTCTTAGAATTATTTACTGAAAACAACGGTATAATTAAATCTTGCAACGTTTTAACTGGCAAACCTAAACGGATAAATAAAATACGAATTTTTCCAATCGATAACAACGCGTGTAGTAAGTGATACGAGTTTACTTTATTAAATGATTGCCCGTCAGCTGTCGTATACGCCATTCCGAGTGCCTGCAGTGCTTCTGGAGAAAATGACTCAGCAATATTAAATCGTTTCGCCATAGGAATACGCGGCACTGCGACCCAAGAAATCTGCTCAAGCAAACCTGGTTCAACTTCGTTAAACGCACGGCGCTCAACGGTAGCTACCACTGGTTCTTCGGCGATGAAGCGGTATACTAAATATGAAAAGATGATGACGCCAAACCAAACAAGCAACGGAATCCAAAGCGGTAACGATTTAACAAAAACTAACAATGAACTACCAGGAACAAATGGAGTTTTTTCTAAAAAAGAATACAAACCAATACCCGCCCAAACCCACAACATCACTCCAGCGATAGCGGCAGTAACTTTACGAAGCTTATTAAACAATATTCGACTATGAAACAACGCAATATGATAACGATCAAGCGGGTAACCAAAATAATGTAACCGCCCACGAGTCATTAATCCAGACCCCAAACCGTAACATGTGCCGCAACGACGCCAACCAAGCATACCGGTAGTGTGACAAACGGAACATGAAACAATTGGTAAAGGTTGCGGTGTTTCAAAAAGCATACGCTAAGCGACACTTAAAAGAGTGGTGAGTAAGCCGGCTAAGGTAAACATAGGGAAAATCAACCAAATTGCTACCATTGCAAAACATCCAAACATAAAAATAACCAACACAAAGGTGCGGAATATAACTTGTACGGTACGCATAAAAAAACTAATCGCTTTACCAGTGAAATCGTGCTGGCCGTACATTGGAACAAAAATATTCTTGAGCCACAAACCAGGGGCTAAACGCGCGTTAGAGATTTTAATCCACATTATGGCCCAGTCGATTGCTTTCTTGAATCCTTTTGTGTACCACCACAAAGGGAAATAAAAAATATCGAGGGCAGCCTCAAGGCACAAACGTTGAAAGATAATGTAATACATAACAATTTACTTACTATAAGTATACCACAAAAGCAGAAACAAAAAAACCTGCCGAGTGGGCAGGTACAATCATTTCTATTAGCGAGCCATGGCTGTGTCGTGCGAAGCTTTGACGAACTTTACTTCAACGGCATTTTGCATGGAAAGATCAGATAGACGGCGCTGGATACTAGCCATTGATTGGTAGCTTGCGACTTCAGTTTTGAGTTTATCAGTTTGTTCGGATGCATTAGAAAGTTTTTTCTCTAGAGTGTTAATCATGTAACCACTTGTTGAGAGATTATTGATTTGGAACAAGTAGCCGATAACCAAAGCGACGATCGTGACAATAACAAACAAACGTGTTTTGACGTCAAACATCCAGTTTGGCATCGCAAAAGTATCTGCAAATTGCAGCATCTGACTATATTGATAACGAAAACGCATTTTTAGTGACATACTATATTTTTTCTATAACGCGCAATTTAGCGCTACGCGACCGAGGATTTTTAATCAACTCCTCTGGCGTCGCGGTAATTGGCTTTTTTGAAATTAAACGAACATGTCTTTTAATTTCCAATGTTTTAAAAAAATGTTTAACGATTCGATCTTCCAAAGAATGGAATGTGATGATCGCAATCCGACCACCTGTCGAAAGCACCTCCATCGCTTGCGGTAAAAATTGCTTTATGACTTCCAATTCTTGGTTCGTTTCAATTCGGAGCGCTTGAAAAACTTTTGTAGCAGGGTGAATACCACCAATCCACGGAATTTCTTTTGTACTCTTTAATTTAGTACGATAGACATCTAAGATTACGTCGACTAGATCTTTTGTCGTTGCCAATGGCTGCTTTTTTCGAGCAACGTAGATGGCCGACGAGATTTCTCTCGCCAAAGGCTCTTCGCCGTACATTTTAAAGACCCACTCAAGTTCTGCTTGACTATATGTATTAATAATTTCTTTTGCAGTAAGGATTTCGACATCAGCGCGAAACTCTGGATTATAGCGCATCTCAAGGGGCTCTTCTTTTTCGAAGCTAAAACCTCTCCCCCGTTCACTAAATTGCGGACTGGACCATCCAAAG
>JBKJTY010000035.1:0-93062 GCA_046590235.1 Candidatus Magasanikiibacteriota bacterium
AAAGGAGGTGATCCATGAGCAGCTTCCGCTACCCATGTCTTGTACTCACCGCCCGTCACACCACGGGAGTTGGCAATGCCCAAAGCATCCTTACGGGTGTTAAGGCAGGGTCAATGACTAGGGTGAAGTCGTAACAAGGCATGGGTAGCGGAAGCTGCTCATGGATCACCTCCTTTCTGGAGATACTAAGTCGAAAGACTTTGATCTTCGTCGATCTACACGACAACGCAAGTTCTAGTGTAGAAAGGTAGATCGTGTTATACGTTTTTTGTCTCATCTGTATTTTGTCAATAAAAAACCAGCCTCTCAAGGCTGGTTTTTGTTTTTGGTTGTAGGTTTTAGGTCGATTTTGCGTCAAAGTAATAGTATGACCATAGCCTTTATTATATTTCTCCGTCTTTTTGTACCACTTCTGATGTTGCGCAAGCCGCTGTTAGGTGCGGTTTTGGCCGTTGTCGCCGATTCAGTGGATTATATTTTCTACTCTCAATTCGGTTGGGGTGTTTTAGGAGGTCCTGGTATCCAGTATCAAATGTTAGATAAAGTCCTTGATACATATTACTTGGGACTCGAAGTGTCACTGGTGCGTTGGTGGAAGAAACCGTTGTATCGAGTCACTGCCTACGCACTTTTTATCTGGCGCATAGTTGGGGTGCTAACATTCTTCTTTTTTCAGAATGAAATTGTACTCGTTATATTTCCAAATATTTTTGAAACTTTTTTTATCATCACGCTTATCAGTGGTCAGTATAAACAAAAAACACCAAAAATTGGTATATTTTTGGGCGTTATGGCAATTTGTATCACCCAGAAATTGCTGCACGAATACGCACTTCATATAACACCAATTGATTGGTTATCTGTTTTTAACTAGGGGATAGACCCATCTTGACTTTATGCCTTAGTTTTTGTATACTGTCCGTACCTTTATAGGTAAAGGGGCGGCTAGCTCAGTTGGTTAGAGCGTTACATTGACATTGTAAAGGTCAGTGGTTCAACTCCACTGTCGCCCACCAGACTTCACCAAGGCTACGTCCTGGCGAAGCAGGTTAGTTACGGGCGTGTAGCTCAGTTGGTTAGAGCGCGTCACTGATAATGACGAGGTCCCAAGTTCAACTCTTGGCACGCCCACATAAACAAGACAGGTGTAACAGCCTGTCTTGTCTTTTTCGGAAAAAGAGCTTATACTTCTTTTTTAGTCTCTACAGCCTGTATGGAACGCGTTGTTATCGAAAAACTAGTGTTTGGTGGACAGGGCCTTGGCCGCATTGGCAACCAGGTTGCTTTTATTTGGGGCGGCTTACCTGGCGAAGAGGTTGAGATCAATGTTACCAAGAAAAAGAAGCAGTTTATTGAGGGTGTTGTTTCTAAAATTATTACACCATCACCTGAGCGCGTCGAACCAATCGAATCGCATTATTTATCATGTTCACCATGGCAAACCATGGGCATTAAAGCTGAAAATGATTGGAAAGTTATTATTGCAAAAGAGACATATCAACGAGTTGGTGGTTTGCAATTTGATGATCTCACTATTGTAAGTGATGATGAACCATTTCACTATCGTAACAAGATTGAATATAGTTTTGCTACAACTGCGGAAGGGAAAGCAATTTTTGCTTTTCACGAACGTGGACAGTACTGGGCTGTGCATCATTTAAAAAACTGCGCTCTTGCCACACATGCAATTAATGAAACAGCTGAAAAAGTTCTGAATTGGATTAACACTGAAGGCGTTCCGCCTGATTCGATAAAAAATCTTGTTGTCCGAAGTAATACAAAAGGCGAAACCATTGCTGCTTTGTTTATAAAAAACAAACCAAAATATTTGTCGTTCCCAGAAAGATCCGGTGCGTGGAAGGGCTTTCATATTTATTATTCCAATCCATTATCACCTGCAGCTGTTCCGACAGAATTGTTACGTACCGACGGGGATATTTATTTAATTGAAACGATCCAAGGCACAAAGTTGCGCTACGGACTTCTTAGCTTCTTTCAGGTAAATGTACCAATTTTTGAAAAAACACTTGATGTCATGCGTCAATATACTGAGAATGCGAAAGAAGTAGTTGATTACTATGCGGGTGTGGGCTCGATCGGTTTGTCTATCGCAGGAAAAAGCCAAAGCTTAAAGCTGGTAGAAAATAACGCAGAAGCAGCAATGCTGGCCGAAGAAAATCGTGTTTTAAATAATTTAGAGCACGCTGAAGTGCATTTAATGCCTGCTGAAAATGAAACATCCTTTATCACCTCAACGGCTACCGTTATTGTTGACCCGCCACGAGCAGGGCTTGACAAACGAATGGTCCGGGCGCTTTTAGAAGCTAAACCTGAACGCATTCTCTATCTCTCCTGTGATTTAGCTACTCAAGCACGTGATTGTAAAGAGCTTGTTCTTGAATATACCCCTATTTTTAGCCAATTATATAACTTTTTCCCTCGCACACCGCACATTGAAGGGTTGATTGTACTGGAACGAAAAGCAATTGCCAAAAGGCCATAATTGATGTAAGCTAAGAGTATTAAAGTTACCTATGCACGATAACGGATCACTTACATCCCAACCACAAAATAACCGATCAACGACTTGGTCAGTTATTTTAGAATTGGCAAAAATGATAGGTTTAGCGATCATTACCATCGTAGTTATTCGCTATTTCTTGTTCAAACCTTTCTATGTTAAGGGTGAGTCCATGGAGCCAAATTTTTATGATCATGAATATCTGATCATTGATGAATTGTCCTACCGCTTACGCGAACCTTCTCGCGGTGATGTGATTGTTTTTCATTATCCAAATGATCCAAAAGAATATTATTTAAAACGTATTATTGCGCTTCCGGGTGAACGGGTAAAAGTTGCTGGCGGTAAAGTCACCGTTTATAATGATGCCCACCCAGAAGGTGTCGAGATTAAAGAAGTCTATTTACCGGAACAAATTGAAACAATGGGTGATCAAACTTCAACGCTAGGTAACGATGAGTATTTTGTCATGGGCGACAATCGATCAAATAGTTTTGATTCCCGACGCTTTGGTCCAATTCACAAAAGCTTGATCGTTGGTCGTGCATTATTCCGCGGATGGCCATTTGATCGTATTGAAAAGTTTTCCGCCCCACCATTTAATATCTAAATAGTTTTAAAAGAAATTAAGTGTACACCTTAATTTCTTTATTTTTTACCCTTACTGTATGAAAATGAAGAAGCCAGCAGCTAAGCCTGCAAAAGTAGAAGTAAAAAAAGATAAAAAACCAGCAACTGCGTCTGCTCCAGCTGAAAAGCCAAGCAAAAAAGCCTACAGCGTATTGCGTGGTATGCGCGATATTTTGCCAAAAGAAGAAAAGTTTTGGAAAAAATTATATCATGCCGCAGAAAAAAATGCTGAATATTTCCAATTCGGCCGTATCGAAACTCCAATCTTAGAAGAAGCTAATTTGTTTGTTCGCTCAATCGGTAAAGGAACTGATGTAGTGGATAAAGAAATGTATGTTTTCGAAGATAAAGATGGTAGCAAAATATGTCTTCGCCCTGAAGCAACCGCTTCAGTCGTACGTGCCTACATTGGCAACGGTCTTTGGAATATGGCGCAACCAATCAAAGTTTGGTATTGGGGTCCAATGTTCCGCCACGATCGTCCACAGTCCAATCGCTACCGCCAATTTTACCAAGTTGGTTTTGAAACACTCGGTGTTAAAGACCCGTCAGCTGATGCAGAACTTATTTTGATGGCCTGGAACTTTTATAAAGATCTTGGTTTGCCAGTTGAAATTCGCATTAATAGTATTGGTACTGTTGAAGAACGTGAACGCTATATCAATGAATTGACTAGTTATTACCGCTCTAAGAAGAGTTATCTCTGTGAAGATTGCCGACAGCGCATTACAAAGAACCCGCTTCGCTTACTTGATTGTAAAGAAGAAGCGTGTCAGCCAATTAAAGAAGGTATTCCACACATTCTCGACTGGTTGGAAGATGAATCAAAGAATTACTTCATGAAAGTGCTCGAGTATCTTGATGAGCTCGGTATTTCATATGTTCTCACTCCAACACTTGTTCGCGGTTTGGATTACTACACACATACCGTCTTCGAAGTCTTCCCAGTATTTGGCGAAGAGGGAAGTCAGAGTGCAATCGGTGGTGGTGGCCGCTACGACCTCTTGGTCGAAGAAATGGGCGGTAAGCCAACATCAGCTGCCGGTATGGCGCTCGGTATTGACCGAAGTATTTCTGCATATCGCCGTTATGCTGATGAGCAGAAATTACCAATGCCTGAAGTAAAATACGATGTGTTTTTTGCTCAGCTAGGGGACGAAGCTAAACGCCTCTCACTCCGTCTTATCAATGACATGCGTGGTTCAGATATCAAAGTCGCCTTCAACTTCTTCAAAAACTCCTTAAAGACCCAACTTGAATTAGCGAATTCTTTAAAGGTTAATTACGTAATCATTCTTGGTCAAAAGGAAGTACAGGATAAAAGTGTCATTATTCGTGATATGGAATCAGGTGTCCAAGAGATCGTTGATCAGAAAAAACTTGAAGTCATCTTACGTAAAAAGCTTGGTAAGCCGGTGCTCGAGCAAGAAATCAGTGGATAACTTTAGTGTACATCCCGAAAAAGCGCTTAACCAAGCGCTTTTTCAATTTGACCGTTTCCTAAAAAACGTGTATACTAAGGGCTAGTTAGTATCTTTATTTTTGAAAGGAAGGTGAACACCTGTGTCTGGTATTAAAAGAAAGAAAAACGAATCGTTTGAAGCGTACATGCGTCGTGTGAAAAAGGTCTGGCAACAATCTGGAAAGGTTTTGCAGGTCAAAAAAACACAACACTATGTTGGACAAAAAAGTCGTAACGTACGACGTAAAAGTGCCCTACATCGTCTCGCAGTTGCGGATAAGCTCAATTACTTGAAAAAAATTGGACGACTTCCGGAAGAAACGTTTAAACGTAAATAAGTCTCTACCGTAGGTAGACTATCTAACCCCATTGTCCCATGCCTCAATGGATTATGATACATCTCAAACCTATTTGGACGAAATTCACCGTTATTATGGGGGTAACGACGGTGTTTTTTTGTCTGCTTTTTAGCACACCGATTGTTGCACACGCTCAAAGTGCAACAGGTGCAAATGATACACTGAGCCAAGGGGTGCAAGTTATTCAGCAACCGCTTGGTTTGGCGTCAACAGATATTAGAGTAGTTATCTCAAGCATAATAAAAATAGCGCTTGGGCTACTCGGTATTATTTTTGTCCTCCTAGTTATCTATGGAGGTTTTTTGTACATGACAGCAGGCGGTAATGAAGAGCAAATTGCTTCCGCCAAAAAAGTTTTAATGAATGCGACTATTGGTTTGATTATTATTTTAAGCGCGTATTCAATCGTTCTCATGGTTGGTCGGCTTCTTGGTTTAAATGGTACTTCAGCTGACGGTGAAAACGGTCTCGGCGGCGTTAGCGAAGGAACAGGAGAAAATTTTTACGGTTCAGGCGGTCTTGGATCAGTCATCAAAGATCATTATCCAGCTCGAAACCAAGTAGATGTTCCTCGTAATGCTAAAATTATTATTACATTTAAAAAACCTATTAATCTTTCTGCGATTATCGAAAATACTAACGCAACCAAAGATGCATCTGGAAAAGATATTCTTGGTGATTGTGTCGTTAGTACAGGAATGCTTTGGGAAAAAGATTGCGACACCCTTAAAAAAGGTTCAACACTCATCACTGTTCGAGAAACAGTATCAGGTAATGAAGTCCGTGGTGCCAGCGTGCTCGCTAGCGCGGATAATGGAATGGTAAGTACAATTGTTATTCGACCATTTGATACATTTGGTACGGACAAAGATAAGGTTGAATATACTGTGCGCTTAGGTAGCGGCATTACTTGGAATGATCCAACTAATAATAATCCTTCTGTTTTTAGCGGTCGTCCATCTGCGTTCTATGATTGGAAATTTTTAACTAACACTTCGCTTGATACCACTGCACCTTATGTTGAGAACTTTTATCCAGAACCAGGTGTAGTATCCAAAAATACTGTAATTCAGCTTGAGTTTAGTGAAGCCATGGATCCAACAGGCCTTCAAGGAAATTTCAAAGTGGATGGTGAACACTACCAGCTTAGTGGTGGAACAGTATTTATAAAAACAAATAACAGTAGTTTGCCGATCGGTACCATGCGTCTTAGCAATGGTTATCGAACACTTGAGTTCACTCCTGAAAAAGAATGCGGACAAAATGTCTGTGGTGGAAAAATATACTGCTTACCGGTTTGTGATAAACCGGGCGCTACATGCCAATCAGATACTTATAAATTTTTGGTTAAGGCTGGGCAGGCATATCCTGGAAATCCTAAATCTTTTGATTCGATCCCATTTTCAGGTGCTATGGATTTAGCTGGTAATGCCCTTGATAGTAATCAGAATGGTATAGTAGATGCTGTTACCACTACTGGCCAGGTTTTCGTTGAGCAAGCTAAAGCAGATAATTTCCTTGCTATTTTTTACATCAATGACAAGATTGATTTAACCGCACCCTATATTAAACAAGTTACACCCGGACTTGATGGAGAAAATGTTCGTCCAGATGCAGATGTTTCTCTCCTGTTCAGTAAGCGTATGCGTGTTGAACCGATGTACACTATTGGTTTAGATGAGCATCCGGTTAGCGCCGAAGGAACATGCCGAGTTCCGCGAGTGATCTTTAATGGTGATGGAACAACACTTGTTAAACTGAACCATTGTCCGTTTGTAGACGAGGATAACCACTTCTACTTCCCGAGTGTTGACTCGCAAGTGCAAGATGTGAATTTCAATTGCTTCTTTCCAGGCAAAGGACCGATTGGTACAGACGTAAATACAAATGCCTCCTTCGTCTGCGATGAAGATCATCCAACACAGTGTTGTCCAGTTACGAAAGAAAGTGGTAGCTCATTCTGCTGTAACGGTTTTACTAACAAAACAAGTAAAGAAACCTGTTTTAACGCTTTAAGCGTCAACTAGTACCTTGTATGTCACAGAGTCGAGCTATCTTCAAAAAAATTCTCCCAGTTGTAGCAGCATTATGTCTAATTATTGGAAGTGTCGGGTTATTTACGGCTGCAGCACACGCACAAACCAGTACTAACGACCTTGGTCTGAACGAAGTCAGTTATACCGGTTTAGCAAATACCGACATCAGAGTTACTGCTGCAAAAATTATTCGTGCAGCGCTCGGCCTACTCGGTATAATCTCACTGGTGCTAGTGTTGTACGGGGGTTTTGTTTACATGACAGCTGGTGGTAGTGAAGAAAAAGTTGCTCAAGGAAAAAAGATTTTAGTTAATGCGGGTATTGGTCTTGTAATCATTTTTTCCGCATTCGGTATCGTCAGTTTTGTACTTCGTAATTTGGTAAGTGCTACTACGGGTGATATAGGTCCAGGTGGCAACTCAGGCAATGGCGGGGGAGATGAAACTGGTGGCGAGGGTGGTTTCGGACAGGCTTTTTACGTTTCTTCGTTGCCTCAAAATGGTGCGGTTTGTATTCGAAACATTCATCCGCAAATTGTCTTTAATAAGGAGGTTCAATTATCAGGTGTACAAGATGCTATTCTCGTTTTGGAAAAAAGTACCAAAACACAAGCTCCAGGATCTTGGATTCATGGTGCAACAAAAAATATCATTATTTATGATCCGGCAGACACGTGCGCTCCGTTAGAAGGAAGTGATTGTTTCAAAGCAAATACTGAATATACTATCGAATTTAAGGATGCAGCTAACATCAAATCACTTACTGAGCCTGCATTAACACTCAATTGTCGTCTAAAAGCAGGCTGTCGCACTGTCGAATTTAAAAGTGGTGACGGTGTTGACAGAGTTAATCCAACCGTTTCTATAACGTATCCAGCAAATTATGCAACACTTGAGGCTGGCTCAGTTGTGCCGGTGAAAGTGACATATAATGATGATAATGGTGTACAAGGCGTATCTTTGGCAACAGTTAATGGGACTGACCGTGAATTGGTTAACAGTCTTTCTTTTGCTGGTTGTAAAAAAACTGACACTGTCACTATTAACTGGTCAACTCAAAGCAGCAAAGTAGGTAACCAGGTTATCGAAGCTTCAGCCACTGATTGGGCAGGACAATCAGGTAAAACAACTTCAAATGTAGTGTTTAAGCCAAATCATTGTTTCAACGGTGAAGTAGAAACTAATTTGGGTGAAGAAAGAGCTGGCCCTCCGGAATGTGGCGGTGTGTGTGGTGCTTGTTCAGGTACTGTTTGTAAAAATGGTAGTGAATGTGCGAGTGGCGATTGTATAAATGGTGTTTGTGCCAATGTTATGCGCATCACCGGTTTTTCACCGCGTTCAGGTGCGCCAGGTACCTTCGTTACTGTTAATGGGCATTATTTCGGCAGTACTGCTGGTAAGATTTATTTTGCAACAAAAAACGACTCCGACATTAATAATGCAGCCGAATGGATCCAAGCTGAGTTAGTTAATTGCAGTGGAAACGTAAATAATTGGAGTGGTGGTCAAGTGATTGTCCGTGTGCCGGTTGGGGCGGCGTCAAGCAGTCACATTAAAGTTGAAAGTGCGCCGTTTATTAACGCAAGCGGTGTCCAACAAAAGAATATTGATGCAACTTCTAAGCGAGAACTCGATCCTTTTGAAGTTAACGGGGTTGTTCGACCAAATATTTGCACGTTAAGCCCTATTTCAGGTCAAGCTGGTGATGTTGTTTCAGTGCTTGGTAACGCTTTTGGTTTGGTAGCGCTAAATACAGATAGCGTTACTTTTGGTGGCGTAAAAGCACTCGTTGTTCCAGATCAAAATAATCAACCCGTCTGGACAGAATCAAGAATTTCAGTGGCTGTTCCTGTAGTTGGAAGTGGTAGCGTGGGGGTACAAGTTGTAAAAAATAATGTTGAAAGCAATAGCGTAAGATTTAACGTGCAAAGCGGAAGTAGCGCTACCGCACCATTTATCAGCGAAATTTCTCCAAATAAAGCACCAGCTGGAACGTATTTGACCATTACGGGTAAAAATTTTGGCACTCAAGTAGGTATTGTTACATTTAGAACAGCACAAAATGCTACTCCAGTTCTTGGCGATACAGCTTTTCCTAAAGAATGCGCTGCGACTTTTTGGAGTGATGAAAAGATTATCGTAAAATTCCCACTTCGTACAGGTGTTGTTAACGTAAATTACGTTGTTCAAGTAAAGACTGCTGATGCAAAAACAAGTTCATTTGATGCGCAAAAGACTATGACCGTTGAAGCAGGTGATCCGGCTCCGGGCATCTGTGCTATTAAACCAACTTCTGGACCGGTACCGTTCCCAACGGGTCAATCCGTTGAGTTATTCGGTGAATATTTTGTTACAACAAATAATCCAACCGCAGCAGTATATTTCTGGAACATTGGAGCACTAAATCCAAAATCAATTGATGATCGAACGGCTGTAAGCGGTGCGGGTGTAGTTAAAATATCTGCTAATTCAGCTACAGTCATCCCTCCTCCAGGCACAATATCAGGTCCAGTCTCGGTGTACCGCCCTGGTGATACTAAAATCAGTAACGCAGCACAATTTAACGCTTTTGATTGTCGTGAGAATGTAGCGCAGTGTGGAACAGGACATTGTTGTCTCAATGGTAATCAAGCCGGCATCTGTAAGGCAGCTGGAGAAGCATGTAGTAATGAGGTTGTATCGGCCGGATATGTTTGGCGTTTTGCTACTCGCACCATTCCTCCAGTACCAAAAGTTGTCGAACGATGTGAAAGTGTAGGATTACCATCACCTTCACCAAGTCTTAAATGGGATGAAAACAATCCTAACGGCCCGCACCATAATGCGTGTCGAACAGCTTTAGTAACTGTAGAATTTAATACCATTATTGATCCTTCAACTGTTAAAAGTAGTTCAGTTGTTGTAAATCGATGTACGGCTATCAATGGTTCAACTTGTGTTAATCCAATACCAGTAAATTTAAAACCATCTAGTTTCAAACTAGAGCCAGCATTAGCCAATAATAGAGAATCGCATGAATATCTTTCTTTGCAATCAGTAGATGGTTGGGCAGCTGGAAATTTATATCAAGTAGCGTTATCCAGCACTATCAAATCGCTAAATTTAGACGGCCAAGGAGTGTCTCTTGCAGCCGATATGCCGTGCGACAGAGGTGCATATTGTTTTACATTTAGAGCGGGTGCTGATGCTTGTGTCCTAAAAAGTGTCTTAGTTACTCCATTCAATTACTACACGCAAACATTAGAAACTCCTATTAGATATCGCTCAACAAACGGCGGAGGTGCTTTAGTTAATTATCGTGCAGGCGGTTTAAGTACTCAACGCTGTATTATGATGGACGTCAGTGCTTTACCATGGACATGGGAAACAGCTGATGAAAAATTTGCTATTATTTCAGGTGTAAATAAAGGCGAGGTTGTAAATGTTGGCGCAAAAGCAAATACAGTTGGCATTGTACCAAACAATACAGTTGATATTATTGCTAACACAAAAGTTGTTAGCCCTAACGGCGAATCAATTCAATCAGGCAGTAGTCCGTTAACAGTTGATTTATCAAACCCGCAAGTTGTTGAATATTGGCCAAAATGTCTTGAGGCATGTACAAACGCTCGCGTTGGCGCACGCTTTAACGTGAGTATGTCTAAATTGCACTTAGATAAAAATGCAATTCAAAACGGTTCGGTTCAACTTCTTAAATGTAATGATGAGAACTGCTTAAGCACTACCGAGGTTGGCGATTCTGCGGATATTTTCTTAACAGATGAAAGTAATGGAACAATTCTTGAAATTGCAAATTCTACTCAAGCAACCGATGGAGATTCTAAAGAACTTGAGCCAAATACAATTTATAAAGTAATAATTTCAGCTTCAAGCACTAAACCAAACAATGATCCTGCCGTTATTTGGTCACGCGGTCAAGCGAATAATGCGTTTTCAACTAGTAAGCCGTATAACCAAGAATTTACCTGGAGATTTAAAACCAAACCAACACGATGTACTATTAACCGTGCCGAAGTATTGCCAAAAGAATTTGTGGCGCGTTTAGTTAATGAAAAAAGCGTGTATGTTGTTCAACCATATTCTTCGCCAGATGCGTGTAGCGCAGAAGGGCAAAAATTAAATCCTTGGTCAGTTGCGTGGGATTGGAAAACATCTAATGAGAAAGTTGCCTCAATTAAAACTTTTTCAACACAAGGTAAAAGTCAATATTGCACAGGTAGTTGCGTAAGAAAGGGTAGTGATATTCCTTCTACGGTGGCTACTCGTTTTTCAGTATGCGGCAACAATGTTATTGAAGCTGGAGAAGATTGTGAAAACCCAAGTAAAACCGGTGGTTGCAGTTTAGATTGTCGCTGGATGGGCACTACGGATAAATGTGGAAATAAACAGATTGATCCAGGCGAAGCTTGCGATGCAAGTATTCCAAATACAACTGGCTGCAATGCGCAATGTCTTTATACAGGATCGTCAGCAAAAACTTCAGCACAAGATGTAGATGCAGCAATTTGCGGTAATGGCCTTGTCGGACAAGGTGAAAGTTGTGATATCGGTATTCCGGGTGATGTCACACTAAGTTCCTCAACTTTATACTGTAGTAAGAGTTGTTTACATGTCGGCACAACATTGTCAGCTGATTGGTGTTTCACCAACCTTAAAAATAACTCTCTCGGTGGTTTTGACCAAAAGCAGTTTGAAGCGGCTTGCGCAAAATCATACAGCCGTTGTGGTAATGGCATTGAAGATCCAAATGAAGATCCAAAATGTGATTTAGGAAACGGCACACACGAGCCTTGGTGTAACGATTACTGTTTAGCTAATGACAAAGCGCACAGTGACAATGGGTGCACTGTAGGGGCAGAAGGTTGCTCTGAAACCGGACAAAAGCTGGGATCATCTTTGCAATACAGTTCACCATCGGTCTGCGGTGATGCAAAAGCTGAAATTGGTGAAGATGCATTCTGTGAAGCAAATATTCCTGAAACCCGCGCTGGCATGGTTGATCCATGGGTTGTTGCGATTGCAAAAGGACGCGGGACTGCGAGTGGTAATCCACCAAAACAAACAAGTAAAATTACTGCTGCAACGAACCAGCAGACACAAGGTGGGGCAGTCACAGGTAATGCGCTATTCAGTATTTCATGTGGTTATAATAATAATAAAGAATGTTCAGATGTATTTGGTCCTGACTATGGGGTTGGGGCGAATACATGTTGTTTTGCTCGTCCCAAGGTTACTAGCATGCAACCAAAAAATAACACTACCAATGTATGTCGCAATACCGCTATTGAAGCAGCTGTTAATACATTGATTGATGAGCGAACCTTGTCAGGCAATATCTTACTTGCTCGCGGTACCACCAATGCAACTTGCGAAGAAGGTACTATCGATGTCAGCAACCTTTTGGCGGTTGGATCAGTAAATGCGCCGGAAAAGATTTGGTATAAGCGTATCGCTCACTATTTAGGCTCGATCTTTGCATCTGAAGCCGAAGCTGCTTTTACACCTCCATCAAAATGGTGTGCTGGCGGTGAACAGGGAGCATCATACGTATCAATTGACCCGGTTAATACATCTACCTCACACATACATATTACCTTAGATCAGGCACTAGCAACTTCTTCATACTATACAGTAATTATTAAAGATGGACTTAAAGACCTAAATGGAGCTAGCTTAAATACAACTACTCTTTGGAAATTTGAAACAGCTGCAAACATTTGTGAAGTAAATGCAGTTACTGTAGAGCCATCTAGTTGGTTATTTACCAAGGCTAATGCTCAAAAAAAACTCACTGCTGTAGCTCATACTGATAGTATTTCAGGTCGAATTATTCAGCCTATTTCCGGTGTTTATTCATGGTACTATAATTGGCAGCCAGTAAGTAATAATTTTGTATTATTAAGCAACACAACTTCAAGTGTTAATACCTCAACCGCTAACAATCGTAACGGCGAAGTTGATGTACGTCCGGTCGTAGTCATGGAAGGTGGTAGCGCAAATAAAGTGCTCGATAATTCTTCCGCACACATCACGGTCAATTTATGCGAAAATATTTGGCCGTCAAATCGCATTGAAAGTAATAACCAATTCTTCTCAGCATTCCCATTCAGTGATGCAAAAGGTAATACAAGCGGTGTAAATAGCAATAAAGCCTTCGATGGTAGTGCTATCCCGCCGAGCGCAATCAGTACAAAAATGGGTGATGGTTACTTCAATTTCAGTACGCATTATTGTGCGGACAGTGGTAGTGTCGGAACTTTTGACGATTTACCATACTTAAAACCAGCTATCCAGACTGCAGCGACTGATCTTGAACGCAATAGTGGTAGTTGTGAAGTGACTGGGAAATCTTGTAAGTTAGGAGATGACTGCGGCACATACTACGGTGGCAATGGTGGCTTTGTTGTTAACAGCAACGCTACAGGTATCTGCAGTGGTAAAGATACAACTGGGAAAGTGCATACATTCTTCAATGCAACTTCAGATCCAGTCGGTTGTATTGCTCCTGCTGATTGTAGTCAGACGGATTTTTCTGAATGGGCAACAAAGAATTCTTACTCTCCAACTTGCGCTACACAGCCTTCAGCAAATAAACGTAAGCTCAGTTGTTACACTAACGCACCACTTAAACGCTTTATTTTCACAAGCACTAATAATAGTGATGCTGTCGGGATCCAAGTCTTTGCTAACCCAGAACATTTGTCTCCAGCGCAGTGGTTCAGTAATAAAAAGAGCGCGGGTGGACAAGGATTTGGTGGAACTGTTAAACCTGTAGCAATCCCAGCTGGCTACGATGCAGTGTCCGACGGTGACAACCTCTATGTCGCAGCCTTAAACTATTCTGAGGCAAATAAAGGTTTATACAGCGATATTTATCTCTTCAGTGTAAGTCAAAATGCTAAGCCGCAAACTAGAGAAGTTTTCCAACAGATGATTGGTAACCTCCGCTTTAATACCAATATTACCCATAATGACGGCTACTGCGGAACTTCAATGACTAACCCTTCATTTATTACACCTTGTAATAGTGATTTAGATTGTTCAGGTACACAAATTTGTGTTAACCAGTTAGCTAAGCTAAAAAATAATTTCCGACGATATAATGATTTAAAGAAAATCGAAAGTATTTTGGATGGCTATGCAAATCAGCACAGCAACTATCCAGCGTTAAATGTCGGTAGTTTCTTGCCAGGCCAGAGTTTAAGTTCATGGGATTGGGCTGGTCTAGCGTCAGTAGTAGGGCAGGGCTTACCTAAAGATCCAGTTGAAAAACTGGGTAAACGAGGTACATGCAAGAAAAATGTTGGCAAACTTTGCTATACCGATAGCGATTGCGCTTTCCCAGCTGACACTTGCGCATTTCATGATTCTAAAACTGGCTGGAGTACCGAAGATCGCCGTTTTAGTTTTGCTTGTGCACCTTCTTCCTACGCTTACCGTTACCAATTTTCCACTTCAACAGGTTATGATATTCTGAATCGGTTTGAAAATCCAGGCTTAGCAATAGTTAATACACAGGATTTCTTAGCTGGTTTCCACTTTAATAATATTGAACGATTTAAATCTATCACGGGTGCACAAAGCACTATTTGTAACGGTGAAGAAGAAGTTCGAACAATCAGTGTCGGAACCTGTGGCGATGGTCAGGTTAATGTTGCGAAAGGTGAGCAATGTGATCCGCCATTATCACAAGTCTTCGATCGTAGCGCTTGTAAAGCGGATGGCTCAGGAACGCTCACTACAAAGACATGTAATTTAAGTTGTCTTTGGGAAACAAAAGTCTCCGCTCCATCTGAGAATGCTTGCGTTGATTTCAATAAATGTGGCAATGGCCGTATTGATTCTGGTGAACAATGTGATGATGGTAAAAAGGAGCGCGGCGGACAAAATGGTAAGTGGAACAAATGTACAAATCTATGTACTTTCCCACCAAAGGCGCCTCCAGAAGGCCCGGGTTATTGTGGTGATAAAATAATTGAAGGGGCAAATGAGGTTTGTGATGCAGGTCATGTGAAGGTGAGTTATAGTAATGTTTCCGATGATTGCACACCAATACAAACTTGTCAGAATAAAGAAGTTTGTGATCCAAAAAAGTGTAAAGTTGATGGTATTAGCTATAACGATTTCTGTACCGATGTTGCAGATTGCCGCGGTTACTTATCAGGCTTCCAACAAGCTTTGCAGCCTTGGTACGCTGCTGCTGGAGGGGTAAGTTTCCTTGCACCAAGCTCAAACGAAATCCAGATTACTACTTCACTTGCAGGTACATATAATATAAACTATCAATCAAACGGCTCATATTGTAACTACGCTTCTTCGCCATATAAATGTCATGCAGAATTTACCTATTCCACAGCATTTTGCGCGACAAACTATGGTCATGTTGATTTTACTATTGATAAGAGTCAATGTTCTGGTGGAATTTGTCCTTCGGTGATTACTTCGATGACTAATAACACGGCTTGTGCGGGTACAGGCGTGGGTATTGGCAGTTCACAGGTAACTGTAGTTTTGAAGCGTAACGAAAGTCTGGCTTGTGAAAAACCAGCTAACGCTACATGTCGCACAGAAGTTGACCAAAGCACTTGTGTTACTACAAATAAATGTGTGACACGACGTGTGGCAACTACCACTGTTGCTGCAGTTGGCGAACCAACATACGGTGTAATAAAAGCAGCTTCGTGTAATTGGGATTGTCAAAATACAGGTCCCTATTGCGGTGACGGCGTTGTGCAATCTGAATTTGGTGAAGAATGTGATGGTAACATTACTTGTCCAGTAGGCGGCGTTAGTGGCACTAAAACCTGCAATGCAAGCTGTAAATTTAATGACAGCGCAAGTGCGGCATGGTGGGCGCTCGATGTACCTTCAAGTGACGGCTATACCTTTGTTGACCGCAATGGAACAGCTAATGGCAGTTGTGAAAAAGGCAGTTGCCCAGTTTACAATGAAACCGGTGGTCCTAAAAATGGTGGTAACTATCGCTTCACGGGGAGTGATGTGGTAAAAGTTGCAGATAAAGCTGCGCTTATGCCAACAACTGTAATGAGTATTGAAGCTTGGATCAAACCTGAGGCAAACCCAACTAATTTTGCACGTGTAATTGAAAAAGGTGGCTATACTGTCGGTGGTGGCTATGATCTTGAAACAAATTATAAATCAGGCGACGCTATAAACAATCGAGTTGCTTTCAATGTGTGGGGAGCAGACGGCACAACAAGTGCGCGGGTTTACTCAAAGTCTGAATTACCACTGAATCAGTGGACCTATGTTGTTGCAACATATGAATATCAACCAACTACCGAAAAAGAATCATTAAAAATTTATTTAAATGGCAAGATTACGCCTGATAGCGAAGAATTAAGAATAAATGTTAAGGCGCCAACACTTGCTAAAAATACTAAAGAAGTAACGATTGGCGGTCGTGCAACTGGTGGAAATTATTTTATTGGTTCCTTAAATAATGTCCGCGTTTTGAATCGTGTGCTCCAACCAAATGAAGTTAAAGATCGTTTTGAAAATGCATGGCCATGTACAGTTCCAGCACGCTCAAGTGTATTGACTGCGGCAGCTGGTACTTGTGGTGATGGACAAGTCGATCCAAGTGAAGTGTGCGATCTAGGTGAAAAGAATGGTGTCACATGTAACCCGGCATACGGCCAGACCTGTACCTTCTGTCAGGGAAATAGTGCTCCAGGTAAAAATGATGGCTGTAAAAATACCTATAATGTACGTTCAGAACAATTTTGTGGCGACGGTATTATCCAAGGTGCTGAGGTTTGTGAAACTGACCAAGCAACAGGTGATATATATGCAAGTGCGCAAAGCCAGACAAGTACACTTGGTTACACAGCTGAACGTAAGGGTTATAAAGTTTTGCAGTGCAATGCTGAAGTTACGGAAAGCAATGTTTTCAAGAAAGGTACCAAAACTTGTTCGAATGATTGTAAGCGTCTCTTTGTACAGGAAACCAACACACTTGCTTGTGTAACCTGTGGTATTAATACGGTAAGCGGTGTTACTGTACAAGGAAATATTATCAATGTTGTTGATGTAAAATCAAAAAATCCACTATACGCAGACTCATTAACTCCGACATCATTTAGCCAAATCATACTTCGTGGGGGAATATGTCCAGTAGGTTCTTTCTGTGCTGAAATACTTGGTCGTGAAGGGTTAGCCCGTGTACGTCAAAGTGGTTTAGCTAGCAATAATGCCTTGTATGAACTTTATTACGACGCGTCTGCTACTGGCGGCATAAGTCTTCCAAAAATTGCACCATTAAATTCAAACCCACTTTGTTCTGCTCCTGCTAACGACGTAAAGCAAAGCTATAACATATCTATTAATAATAGCGATCCTTTCATATTCCCAATTTCAGCAGAGCCTACGAGTTGGCAATATGACCTAGTTGTATCACCGATTATCAGTATCGATGGTCTCAAGGATCAAACCGGACGCATTGCAGGCAGTAGTCGTCCGAATGATATGCGTGTAGTGGTCAGTTGGGTGGGCGCAACGGATTTCAGCGCCGGATTCGTTCGTTCTATGGCAACAGAATCAGTTGTTGAAGACGCTGTAATGACAGCAAATACAGTGGCAGGTTATAATTATTTCTCCAATACTA
Source organism: Candidatus Magasanikiibacteriota bacterium (assembly GCA_046590235.1). GTDB lineage: Bacteria > Patescibacteriota > Patescibacteriia > Magasanikbacterales > GWA2-37-8 > 2-02-FULL-45-10. The sequence goes on from JBKJTY010000035.1 coordinate 17,635, forward strand.
AAACACGAAGTGATACGGCAACTATTCCGTGGAATATCTGGTATCACGGAAAAGGTGTAACTAACGGTGGTATAAGTGTTGAATCCTTCACACTTGATACTAGTAGAATGAGTAATGATAATTATAAATTCTACGTTAGAACATCTAATTCTAACGATCCGATTAAGAATTACAAGACAAGTGCTTTAGTAAAAGTTGAAGTATACTTGCCAAAAACAGGCGAACAGATGTTCTATAAAACAGATCGTCCAGTTAAAACTTTCTACCTAAGCGGAGCGGATATCAGCAGTAACACCAACGCAGGTTACTGGCACGTGTTCACCATAGATAAAAATGGCGCACCAATTGCTAACAAAATTCGTAATGCCGCTTTCTATGTTCCTAACTCAGAAGGCACAGCGACACTCAATGAAAACTATCCAAACGGCCGAATAGTCGGCGGTGTTACGGAAATGTACTAACTGCTATTACCTATGAGCAAAAAAATTGGTATACTATCTCTACTTATTCTCTTAACGGGGCTCGGCTGTAAGCCGGCCCCGGAGCAAACCATACCACCTGCACAGCAGGCGGTAACATCTACTGCCTCAGCGCAAGAGCTTAGAACTAAACAGGTAACCGCTGAATATCAAATACTGCAGCAAGCAGCCGTTGCCGACACTGATCTAGACGGACTGTCAAATGAAGAAGAAAAGAAGTTTGGAACCAATGTAAAAAATGCAGATTCGGACGGAGACGGTCTTTTGGATGGAGATGAAATAAAAACATTCAAAACAAATCCGATTAATGCAGATACTGACAGTGATGGAAAGAAAGATGGTCAAGAAATTAAAAGCGGTGGTAATCCGCTTGATAGTAAAAAATAATATGTTTGACGAAAAACCACCAAAAACTTTCGAAGCACCCGGTAATGTTCCGACTGAACCAGCAGACATGTTTGCTGGTATTAAAGATGAGTCTGACGACTCGTCAGGTCGTTTACCAGACGCATTATCTTCTGGGCTATTAAAAAAGAAAGAATCATCCATGTCAGTAATGCCTGATGTGTCTGGTGGTAACCAAAGTGGTATGACCATGCAGGCAACTGGCACTTCTGGTTTTGTTAAAGCGTTTATCGGCTTAGCCATCATTGTGGTTGTAGCAGGACTTGGCGCGGGTGGTTGGTGGTTATATAAAACAGCACAAGATTCATCTGTACCGGCTACAGTGCAGCAACAAAATGAAACAGAGTCTCCAGTAATTACAGAATCGCCGGTTGTAACGACTTCACCCGAACCAGAACAGCCAGCTACGGTGTTTGCATCATCTTCAACTCGTACTAATAATGATAGTATATTGTTTGGAACAATGATTGACACAGATAAAGATGGTATCAATGATGTGCAAGAAAGAGAGATTGGTACGGACCCAGTAAAGAGCGATACTGATGAAGATCAGTTAAATGACGGCGACGAAATGTTTATCTGGAAAACTAACCCGCTAAAAGCTGATACCGATGGCGATAGTTATCTAGATGGTGCGGAAATTAAAAACGGTTTTACCCCGCTCGGTCCTGGTCGGTTAGTTCCAACCACAAGTACAACAACTACAGTTAAAACTTCCTCCACCATTCAATAAACTATGTTTGGTCAAAAACAAGACAACCAAATCGTCGAACCACAGCTAGATATTGCGGTAACCACTATACCAACTGATTTTTATGCGGGTGCAAACCCAACTATCACTTTTAAGCACGTGGAAAAAGTGGTCCAGGCAAATGAGCAAGGATTGCTTACGCCCGCTGATAAAAAAGCTTTAGATAAAGCAACCGCGGTTGGAAGTGGGCAAGAACTTCATCCAGCTAATGTTCTCGGTAACCGGAAAAAGTTATTTCTCATCGGTGGAGGATTGTTTAGTTTATTTGTGGCCGGAGCAGGGGGTTACTACTGGCTTCAAAATAAACCGACAGCTCCAACAACAAATCAAACGCCAATCGCAATCGTTCCTACACCGGTTGACGTCGAAGTTCCTTCCACCACACCGTTTGTTGCTCCTGCTACAACTACCGAACAAATCCCTGTAGTTGTAACTAATCCAGATAGTAGTATTGAATTTCCTGCGCTCTTGCTAAGTAAAAGTTTTGATTTAGACAATGACGGGCTAACAGATTTAGAAGAAGAGATGTATAAAAGTGATTCAGGTAATCCAGATACTGATAGTGACGGCTACCTAGATGGTAGTGAAGTGTTTCATTTATACAACCCAATCGGTAAAGAGCCTATCAAACTTATCGAATCTGAGGTAGTTAAAGAATTTACAAATCCAAGTTTTGGTTACACTCTGTATTACCCAATTAGTTGGGTAGCTGGCAATGTTGACCAGGAATATCGTGACATGCTTTTCAATTCGGTAAATGGCGAGAATGTCGAAGTGCGTGTTTTTGACAAGCAAAGCGCTATGACATTTGCAGATTGGTTTGCAGTACATGCATCTGATCAAAAATACGGTGATTTAAACGATTTTGAAACCCGTTTTGGTGACAAGGGATCCCGTCGTTATGATAAGCTGGTTTATTATTTCGCTACTCCAAATCGTGTTTTTGTATTAGTATATCATCCGACTATTGGAGCATCTACAATCAACTACGCAGCCACAATCGAAATGATGGCGCGCAGCTTTACGGTAAGCGGACAGTCGTTCGATGTTATTCCGCTGCAAACCGCTTTAACAAGTCCTGTTACCGAAATCCCATCTGAACCAATTGGTATCACCCAAACAACCCCAGAAACGACCATAGACGACTCAGCTGCTACAACAACAGTCGCAGCAGACTCAATCGATTCAACTTCAACAAGCACAACATTATGATAGAAATTGCCTACCATAAGGAGGTAGCATGTCCTATAAGTAAAGCGGATGTATCTTTAATTACCGCTATTGCAGCTAAGCATGAGAAGAAAATTAAAGGTTTAGTAGAGGTCACCATTGTCAGTGATGCAACAATAAAAAAATTAAACCACCAATATCGAGGTAAAAATAAAGTTACTGACGTGCTTTCATTTGGTTGGGAAGAAGGGGGCAAAATGCCATCTACGATTCTAGGTGAAATTTATATCTGCTACGATCAGATTAAAAGACAGGCAAAAACATTTGAATGTCCTGTTAAAGAAGAGTTTACTCGCATGTTGGTGCACGGATTGTTGCACATTGTTGGGTATGATCATGTGACCAAAGCGCAAGCTGGAAAAATGTTTCCACTACAAGAAAAAATTGTTTCTAAAGCTTGCGACCTTTTATGATGAGCATTAAACAGCTTGGAAAAAGCTTTAGTCATGCTGTACGGGGAATTATCTACGTTTTTAAAAACGAACAAAATTTTCGGATCCACACTGCTTTAACAATAGTAACGGTAGGTGTGGTATGTTTTTTTCCGCTTGTAACCTGGGAGCGTGTATTAGTTATCATATTGATCGTAATGGTACTTACCATGGAGCTTTTGAATACAGCGCTTGAACGTTTTGCCGACCTCCTAAAGCCGCGGTTAAACTTCTATGTTGGCACAATTAAGGACATTATGGCGGCTGCTGTTCTGATCACTTCGCTCGGTGCCCTAATAATCGGTATTATCATCCTTTGGCCGCACTTTCTGACTTTGCTTAAATAGTGTATACTAAATAGAAGGATTATCATCAACCTATGAGAAAAGATCAACAGCTTATCGCAGGTCTTGATATCGGCTCCTCAGCCGTTCGTATTGCTATTGGTCAATTTGTTGCCGGTGGTGAAATGGGACGTGACGTGGAATTACAGATTCTTGGAGCTGGAGAAGTACCCTCCGCCGGTGTTCATAAAGGCGTCGTCAATAGTATTGAAGATGTCGTTTCTTCTGTTTCCGCTTGTCTTGAAGTAACTGAACGCATGGTTGGTACACCTATTAATTCTATTTGGGTAGGTATTTCTGGCTTACATATTATTTCACAACCAAGTAAAGGCGTTGTCGCAGTGTCAAAAGCAGACAACGAAATCACTGAAGAGGATGTAGCAAGAGCTATCGATGCTTCACGTACAATTGCCACCCCGCTAAATTACGAAGTTTTGCACGTTTTACCAAAAAGTTTCAGTATTGATGGTCAAACAAAAGTCAAAGATCCAGTAGGTATGACGGGCATTCGTTTAGAAGTTGATTCTCAAATTATTCTTGGTTCATCATCTCAAATTAAAAATTTAACTAAAGCGGTTTACCGAACCGGATTAAATATCGATGATTTAGTTTTATCTAGTTTAGCAACAGCTGAAGCCGTAATCACTTCACGCCAAAAAGATATTGGCGTCGTTGTTGTTAATCTGGGTGTCGCTACAACCAGTATGGTAGTTTTTGAAGGTGGAGATATCATTCATACAGCAATTTTACCAATCGGATCTGAGCATATTACCAACGATGTTGCTATTGGTTTACGCACTTCAATTGAAGTAGCAGAAGCAGTAAAGATTGAACATGGTGACTGTATGCCATCTGAAGTTTCAAAACGCGATGAAATTGATTTGTTTGATTTAGGTTCTGCTTCACATGAACCTGTAAAAAAACAATACGTTAGTGAAATTATCGAAGCGCGCGTTGAAGAAATTATTTCTAAAATCGACCAAGAACTCATTAAAATTAAACGCAATGGTTTGTTGCCAGCTGGCGCGGTCTTTACCGGTGGGGGAGCAAAGCTTCCTGGTTTGATTGAGCTCGCGAAACGACAATTACGCCTGCCGGCAATCTTAGGTTATCCATTGCATATCACCAGTGTCACCGATAAGGTGAATGACTTGGCTTTTTCAACAGCCGTAGGTTTAGTAAAATGGGGTGGAACGATGCAAAACTATGGTCATAGTACAGGAAATCGCGGTGGGTCCATGAAAAAAGTAGGTAGAGTTTCAACACAGTTAAAGAAGTGGATCAAAACGCTCATTCCGTAAGAATTGTTAGCTTGACAGTAGAGAAAGTGCGTTATACACTATAGTGCGAAGGACGCCTTCGCTTATTTTATTACTAAGTAAGTTGAACACAAAAAGTATTCAGGCTGTTAGGAACTAAGTCACTTACATTTTCAAACTTTTATGCCTCAAGTTAAACCAGAAATTGAAGCGTTCGCAAAAATTAAAGTTGTTGGTGTTGGCGGATCTGGCGGATCAGCAGTTAACCGTATGATGGCGAGTAAAATTCGCGGTGTTGATTTTATTGTAATGAACACTGATATCCAAGCTTTGCACCACAATAACGCTCCGACTAAAATCCATATTGGTAAAACTGTTACACGTGGTTTAGGTGCAGGTATGGATCCTGAAATCGGACGCAAAGCTGCTGAAGAATCACAAAATGAAATTCGTGAAGCGCTCAAAGATAGTGATATGGTTTTCATTACCTGCGGTATGGGTGGTGGTACAGGCACTGGAGCAGCGCCAGTTGTCGCTCAGGTCGCCAAAGAACTTGGCGCACTCACCGTAGCAGTAGTAACCAAACCATTCTCTTTTGAAGGCCCGCAGCGTTCTACGATTGGAAATAAAGGTTGGGAAGACTTAGCAAAAAATGTAGATACGATTATCACTATTCCAAACGATCGTATTTTGCAAATAATTGATAAAAAAACAACACTACTCGACGCGTTCAAGATTGTCGATGATATTTTACGCCAAGGTGTGCAAGGTATTTCTGAGCTCATCACTATTCCTGGTCTTATCAACGTAGACTTTGCCGATGTTCGAACTATTATGCGCGACACCGGTTCTGCGTTAATGGGTATTGGTACGGGCAGTGGTGAAAATCGAGCTATCGAAGCAGCGAAGGCTGCGATTTCTAGTCCGCTCCTCGAGCTTTCTATCGATGGTGCGCATGGTATTTTATTTACTATCACTGGTGGTCCTGATCTTACCATGAACGAAGTCAGTGAAGCTGCTAAAATTATTACTTCATCAGCTTCAACTGAAGCAAAAATTATTTTTGGTGCAATCATTGATGAAAGCATGACAGGTAGTATGCGTATCAGTGTGGTAGCTACAGGTTTTGACGAACGTCGCCCAAGTTTAGTAAAAGATGATGAAAGTTCTTCAGGTCAAACATTATTTGCTGCTGGCAAATATATGCCAAGCACCTTCCTACGTAAAGCCCAGAAAGAAGAAGAGGAAGAAGAACGTCGTTTTAAAAACTACACACAAAAAACTTCTCCACAATCACAATCTCCAGCTCAGGTAATGCAGCAGCCTCCGATGATGTCGCAACCACAACCGCAACAACAGCAGCAACAAGAAAGAACCATGCCAAAAGTTGGCGATGATGAAATTGAGATCCCAGCTTTCATTCGAAGGAAAATGGGTATATAATACCTTTGTATGCGTTGCCCTGTTTGTAATCATCCAGACGTAAGCGTAGTCGATACTCGCTCTGCCGAAGATGATTTGGCAGTTCGACGACGTCGCGAATGTGAAAAGTGCAGTTATCGATTTTCCACGATTGAAGAAATTGAACTCTTAGATATTATTGTGGTTAAACAAAACGGTGAGCGTCAAAGCTACATGCGTGAAAAGATTGAAAATGGTATAAAGCGCTCACTAACCAAACGTCCTTACACGCAAGATAAATTTCATCGTTTAATCCACGCGATTGAGCGTGACATCCAAAAGAAGCGCCGACGTGAAATTGCAAGTAAAGAACTTGGTGAGATGGTCATGAAACATCTTAGCGCGTTTGATAAAGTTGCTTACATCCGTTTTTCGAGTGTGTACCGGGATTTCAAAGATGTAAAAACATTTGAAAAAGAATTAAAAAAGATTACAAAAAAAGTTTAGCCTAGCTTATGTACAAACACGGGGCACAACCTGAACTGGAGTCAGAAAAAAAACTTCCGCTCAAAAAACAGGTTGCTAAGGAGGGTAGTATAGAGCAAACAACTGTGTCATCGCTTACCAAAGTCGATGAACTTTCGGCTATACGAGAATTGATGGAAAAGAATTTGAAATGGTCGCAAATAATCTACGAACAAAATCGTAAAATTAATAATAAGTTATTGTGGGCAGCAATTGCAGGCTGGGTGCGTTTGGTTATCATTGCAGTTCCGCTCATCTTTGCTTTATTATATTTACCGCCGCTCATTAGAAACGTACAAGAGAGATATGTACAGATCTTTAGCGGATCAACAGAAGCGGGTAGAAGCCAGAGTATCAAAGACCTTCTCAATTTGTTGCCGCTGAGCAATAGTCAGCGCGAACAAGTTAAAGCCATGATGAAGTAACCCATGTTCAAGCATACCAAAATTGGTGCGACAATTGGTCCGTCATGTGAAAGCATGGCTACTTTAGAGCAAATGGTTAAAGCGGGCATGAATTTTGCTCGACTTAATTTTGCGCATGGCACCTACGAATCACACGCTGTACTCATTAAAAGTATTCGTGCAGTAGAGAAGAAAACAGGGGAGCCTATAGCTATTCTTCAAGATCTTCAAGGACCGCGTATTCGCATTGGTGCCCTTCCGGACGCTGGTGTTGATGTAAAAAAAGGGGAAGTGATTGCTTTTAATACCAAAAATACAAAATATAATGGGAAACACATTCCAGTCGATCATCGTGAATTACATAAGTTTATCAAAAAAGGACATCGTATTTTAATTGATGACGGTCGTATTGAATGTGAGGTGACAAAGGTTGCGGGCACGGTCGTCACAGCAGAAGTAACTCAGGAAGGTGTTATCAAATCCCATAAAGGCATCAACCTTCCAGACAGTAAATTAAAGATTCCTGCTCTTAGTGATAAAGATAAATCTGATTTACAATTCGGTGTTATTGCAGGGGTTGATATGATAGGTTTATCTTTTGTTAGTACGGCAAAAGATATTAAGGACGTCAGAAAATTAATTGCCAAGTTTTCCAAAGAAGAAAAGATTGATATCCAGCCAATCGCAATCATTGCCAAGATCGAACGCGTTGAAGCGGTTAAAAATATTAAATCAATTATTGCTGAAGCTGACGGTATCATGGTTGCTCGTGGTGATTTAGGTTTAGAGCTTCCAACCGGCGAAGTACCAATTATTCAAAAAAGAATTATTGAAGAATGTAACCGCCAAGCAAAACCAGTAATGGTAGCGACGCAGCTCCTCAATTCCATGCAGACCAGCAAACGTCCAACCCGTGCTGAAGCGAGTGATGTTGCAAATGCGGTTATTGATCACGCTGACGCATTACTTCTTACAAATGAAACAGCTAGCGGTGACTACCCGGTGTTAGCTGTCGCAACAATGTCCTCGATCATCTTTAGTACCGAAAGTTCTGTTTATGATGATTTAGCACACGCACCACTCCATAAAAAAGGTCTTCCAATTGATGAGGCTATAGTTGATATGGTAAAACTTCTCACCGATGAAGTTAAGGCCCATGTAATCCTCGGCGCAACCAAAACCGGCCTATCCGCTCGCCTCCTCAGTCACGTCCGCCCAGCACTGCCACTAGTAATCGCCACCGATCGTGAAATCATCTGGCGACAAATAAATATCTCCTGGGGTGTTAAACCAATCCTTTTAAGAGAGCTTCCGGTCAGTAGCGAGCGATTTCTCAAGCTAGCAGAAGACTACCTCCGCACCAACAAACAAATTAAAACCGGACAAAAACTCGTTGTCGTCCTCGGTGAACCAGTCGGCGAAGCAGGCAGAGTCAACATGGTAGAACTTATAACAGTCTAAAAAACCAGCCGCTCGGCTGGTTTTGTCATTCACAATAAAATGTCATTCAGAGCGAAGCGTGGAATCTTCCTATTGTTCAATCTACCATTTTTACTTCACTATCGTTCTTTTATTCTCTTACTGTTGCACAGTTTGCTTGTCACTTTCTTTATAACTAAAGGAAGGTAACCCCTGCCTGCCGGCAGGCAGGAAAGAAAGTTTCGGGGGAAAGTAAAACTCGGCTGCGGCCTCAAACAGTTACTTTCCCCCGAACCCCCTAGCGAGTGATTATTAAAGAGTTGGGTAAAGAGGAAATTTCTTTGTTAACTCCTTAACAGAATTACGGATGTCGAGAAGTTTTGCTTCGTCTTTTGAATTCATAATAGTTTCATCAATCCAAGCTGCAACTAATTCCATCTCAGCTTCCTTCATGCCACGCGTAGTAAGTGCTGGAGTACCCAAGCGAATACCTGAAGGATCCATTGGAGAACGAGGATCATCTGGAATCATATTCTTATTAACCGTAATGCCAGCCTTATCAAGTGCAACCTGCGCTTCTTTTCCAGAAAGACCTTTTTTTGTTACATCAATTAAGAGAAGGTGGTTATCAGTGCCACCATGGCAAAGCGCATAACCTTTAGCGCGAAATACATTTTCTAAAACCTTCGCATTTTTCTTAATTTGCAAAGCGTATTCTTTAAACGCTGGCTCAAGGGCTTCCTTGAAGGATACAGCTTTAGCCGCAATATTGTTTTCGTGTGGACCACCCTGAAGGCCTGGGAAAACAGACTTATCAATCGCTGCTGCATGAATTTTTTTGCACATAATCATGCCACCTCGAGGCCCACGAAGGGTTTTGTGGGTGGTTGTAGTGACAACATCAAAGAGGGGAACCGGATTGTTCATTTGTCCACCGGCAATGAGGCCGGCAATGTGGGCGATGTCAGCCATAGTGAGCGCGCCAACTTCGTCAGCAATCTTTTTAATCGCTTCGTATTCAATTTCGCGAGAATAAGCAGAGTAACCAACTAAGATCATTTTTGGTTTGTGCTCGAGTGCCATTGCGCGAAGGTTGTCGAGGTCAATCTTGCCTTCAGCGTTTGTCTTATAACGGATAAAGTTAAAAATCTTGGCCATCGCTGTGACCGGGTGGCCGTGGGTCAAATGTCCGCCGTGGGACAAGTCCATACCAAGCACAGTGTCGCCCGGCTTCAAAAGTGCAAAGTAAACAGCAATATTAGCAGGAGCGCCCGAGAGAGGTTGCACATTCACGTGTTCAGCACCAAAAAGTTCCTTCGCACGATCAATTGCGAGCTGTTCCACTTGGTCAATATATTCGCAACCACCATAATACCGTTTGCCAACGTAACCTTCAGAATACTTGTTAGTCAAAACAGAACCAAGTGCTTCAAGAACAGCAGGGGAGACAAAGTTCTCTGATGGAATCATCTCCAAACCTTCTTCCTGGCGCTCCTGTTCGAGTTTAATACTTTTTAAAACGTCTGGGTCAAATTCTTTTAATGTTTGGGTGTGCATAAAAAATAACCACTGAATAAAGCCTCCACAGATAGTGCGAATTAAATCATACCGATGTACCTTTAGAATGGGATTATAGTAACACTAACTTTGGTGGGATGCAAGGATATAAAAAAGTAGCTGGAAAGCTACTTTTTTAATGTTTTAACCATATAAGTCTTCTCGAGTTTGTAGCCCCATTTGCGGTAATAACCACGAACGCCCACACCCGATATAACTGCCAGTTTATCAACTTTACTTTTCTTAACAATTTTTTCCGCCTGCAACACCAACTTTCTTCCTAAACCTTTATGCTGTGTAGATTCTTTCTGCTGCTTGCCGATACGCACTAGCTGGCCATAAGTATGAAGCTCGCGAATATACGCGCCATATGAGTTTAACTTTTTATTAGGATGGATAACTGGAACGGTAACTACACGCAAGCGACAGAAAGCAAACACTACTTGGCGCTTCTTATCTTCGTAGCTAATAAAATATTCAATACCACCACGAGTTTCGTATTCATCAATAAACAAAACCGGTTCGAGTTGTTTTGCTGTCCAACCGTCAGTATTCACGTGTCCGATTTCACGACAGCGCAAACATTTGCACGTAGTACCATCTTTCTTCATTTCCATTTCAATTACTTGGCGAAGGTTGGTGACCTTGTTACCTTCTTCAATGTATTGGCCTGGAATATCACGGATCAAGCGTGAGACACGGGAATAGCGAGGGAGGTGGCTTTTAAATGTTTTGATAATATCGATCAAGTCACGAGTTGGATATGCTTTGTATTTACCCTGCATAAACAAGTCGTACAATTCAGAACCCTTCACGACCGTGCAGGGGTAAATCTTAATCATATCTGGTTTAAATCCTGGATCAGTAAAAATACTTTCCATCATCTCTAAGTCCATTTGCGGAGTAGCACCAGGTAATTGTGGCATCAAATGGAAGTCCACCTTATAGCCATAGTTACGGAGCAATTCAGTTGCTTCACGAGAACGCTCAGTTGTATGTCCGCGCTTGGTCAATGCTAAAACACGGTCGTCTGTATGCTGGATACCAAGTTCAAGGCGAGTACAGCCTTGTTCGCGCATCTGCCAAATAGTATGTTTGTTAATACAATCCGGGCGAGTTTCCAAGGTCAGGCCAATAATACGGTGTTTCGCACCTTCATTAAGTCTCTGTTGTTTATATAATTCAGCTTTTAATTTTTCGAGCGAAGATGTTTCAGTCAGTTTAGTAAATTTCGGATTCTTTTTTCCGTAGGTATTGCACGCTTCAAATGATCGGAGGATAAACCAATATTGGTAGGCGAGGGGATAGGAGTTCCAGGTACCGCCTTTAACAATGAATTCAATTTTATCAGTCGGATGTCCGTTATTTTCGAGCGCTTCAATACGACGGGCCATTTGCTCAAAGGGATCAAAATGTAACATGAGCGCGCGCATCGCGGCAGGCTCTTCAGACAAATAACTTTTCGGCATACGTTCGTCCAATGGGCAATAGGTACATTCGCCAGGACATGGATATGGTTTAACTAAAGAAGTAACAATCGTAACACCAGATAATGTTCGGACGGCACGGCGCATTAACATTTTTTCAAGCGCCTTATTTTGAGTAATTCTTTTCTTCTTCAGCAAGGTATGGTAAACTCTCAAAAGTTCAGTTTTGGTCGGGAAACTCTTCTCACTTTTTATACCAGTCACCGTATCGCGTTTCAGGGTATTAAAAGCAGCCTCGTCTTTCGGGAGTTTAATAGCCGCAGCAAGAATAATTTTTTCAGCATTATGGTTAAGCATAAAGGCCTCGACATTATACAGAAAACACGGGATGACTACAACACGATTGCCGAGTCATTTTCCGATACCCGCCAACATGCGGGTGAACTGGTGCAGTTTAGACCATTTTTGGCTGAAGGTCAATACATCCTGGATTGGGGCTGTGGCAATGGCCGGCTATTGTACTTATTAAAAGATTTCGATATTCACTACTTCGGCGTTGACCAAAGCCAAGGACTTTTGAAGCAGGCTAAGAAAAACCCGCTTGTGGAGTTCCAAGATGCTAAGTTTTTTTGCACTGCGCACAAAGATAAAAAGTTTGATAACGATTACTTCGACCTCGTTTTCATGATCGCATCATTCCATCATTTACCTGATGAAAAAACTCGCCTCGCACAGCTCAAAAAGACTTTTAAAGAAATGAAGTCCGGCGCACGAATTATTATGGTTAATTGGAACCTAGAAAGCGACTGGGCTAAAGCAAAATTTAAAAAAGATTGGGAAAAAATTGATGAAAATGATTTCTTAATCCCATGGAAAAGTAAGGATGGCGCAATCATCGTTCAGCGCTATTATCACCACTTTGAAAAACAAGAAATCGAAGATTTAGTAACAAAAATCGGTTTCACTATTGAGAAACTGGCATTTGCTACAAATGGAGAGTGGAGTGATAAGAAAGCCGGTAAAAACCTCGTTTTAATCGCTAAAAAGCCCTAGTATAGCGACTGCTGTGGATAATTGCATTGACCTTAGGCAAAAATAGGACTATACTCGTTCAATAGTTATATGAATCATATTCAATCCTACAATTTGTGCGCAATGAAGAAGTTGGTTATTACCACCTCTATTGTCGTGCGTTTTGATAGCCAGGGTGAATATGGTCTTCGTGCATAAACAAGTGCATCAATCCATCCTTTCACCCTGAACTACCAAGTTCGGGGCTTTTTTATGAGAGGGGTGTAACGTCGTTTGGAGCAGCCAGTTTTAAGAGAGATTGGCTGATCCAAAGGATCCAGTTCGCTATATCGGCGACTGTCACACGGCAGGAGTCTCAGATGAACATCGATCGGCACATGGAAGGCATTCGCACTAGGAGCGACATCGAGAAGGAGCGCAAGCAGAAGGAGCGCGAGAAGCTCGAGGACAGCGTCAAGCTGTCGATGTGGATCGGGAACAACCAGAAGGCCAGGGGAGTTTTGCAGCTCCCGTCGGACATCAACGTCCTTCCGGGCTGCGGCTGCGAGAAGAAGGACCAGATCGGCAAGAAGGGGTTCTCGATGACTCGCCTCAACGTGAGCCTGCCCTGGGAACACTACCGGTGCCCGAAGAAGGCTAAGAAGGGTAACGCCTAGTTTCCGAAGCTGCTGCCGTGCGGAGGGAGGCGGTCCATATATTTCGACGAACAGTCGAATACATGGCCGCCCCCTCCGAGCCTCTATTCTTTCCTTAGTAAGGAAACTGATGAGTCCCTGATAGTTATGAAGAGGACGAAAATAGAAGTGTAATCATATAGATCAGTGAGTTGTTGTATGACGATTGACTGATCTACATGATTTTGCACTTTCACCGGCCACACGGCCGCATTGGAGGCAGCACATGTGTGAGGCAAAGGATGGTTCGTTTAGTGGCGTTTCCACACAGAGCGATCTTTCGCCTGAAGACCAGGCTGAACTCGCTAAGCTCGTTACGCCAACATCGGTCACACCGGTCAAGCCGCGCGAGCTCATCGATGCGCGCAAGCAGTGCTCGGAGCGCACGAAGCCGCCGATCTGGTAGTTCTTTTTTCCTCCCGGTCGGCCAGGTATGTGTACCTGGCCGACCGCGGAGTTCAATCTGAACGATAAGCTATTTTTAAAAAATGGTTTACCGGTCCGATTGACCTACGACTACCATACCGGTGGTCTAAACAAAGGAGTAGTTCGCATGAGCCGGCCGTTCAAGGTCTTTGGTGCGCTGAGCAGTGAAGGCCTCAAGTTTCTCGAGGAGTTCTTCGAGGGAGGAAAGGAGGAGTTCGAGCAGTCGCTGGCGTTGGTCCTCGACAAGGGCCATCTCAACCTGAAGAAGGGTGTGCGGATCGAGATCCAGATCCCGCTGATCGTCTTCACTTTGAAGGCGAGCGCGCAGACGAAGCTCGAGGGCATGTCGCTCGTGAGCGACTCGCTCGTCGAGGTCGCAAAGACCGAAAAGGGGAAGGAAAAGTTTTTCGTCTTCGAGCGCTTTAAGCTCGTTGAGAAGTACCCCGCCGCCAAGACGCCCCAGCTCGCGATCGTTCCGACCGAGGCGGAAGCTGGCGTCGCCGAAACGGCCGCCTAACGGTGGTCACAACACAATAGGGGATGGTAGCAGCTACGCTGGCTACCATCCCCGAACCTTATTCTTATTTTGTTAACGTCCATCACGGCCGTTTTTTTATTTTTTATGGTATAATAAAGCCATGACACTTTCCATCATCCTAGCCGCCATCGGTTTTTCCCTCCTAGCGATCGTCACCATCCTCGATAAGTTTATTGTCTCCAACGAAAAAGTTTCACCGTTGGTCTTTGTTTTTTATTCTACTATAATTGCACTACCACTCGTTCTTATTACACCGTTCGCAGAACCGCTCGCCACTACGCGTCTCTGGATTTTTGCCGGTGTCAGTGGTACGAGTTACGCAATAGCGCTTTATACATTGTATAAAGGTTTTCAAGCTAGCGAAGTAAGTCATGTCGGGCCGCTAGTCGGTGCGATGGTACCAATTTTTACAATTCTTCTCAGCACATTTTTTGCTCCTGAAATATTTTCACAAAATCAAATGTTTGGGATCGGCTTACTCGTATTTGGTTCTCTGATTATTTCAATTGAGAATGATAAACATTTTTTTGGTTGGCATGAAAGCATGTTGTGGGGAGTGGTAGCAGCATTTTTCTTTGCACTTTTTTATACGACGGCAAAACCAGTCTACGATGGTGCAGGTTTTTATCCGGGTTTTGTTTGGGTTTGGTTGCCAATGGGGCTGTGGGGAATCGCGCTACTCGTATTTTCTAAAGCAGTTCGCAAGCATGTTTTTACAAAACGAAAAAAACAAGCAGCTACAAATCATAAAGACACACTTATTATTATTTCCAATAAAGTTGCGGCCTTCGCGGCTGTCGGTCTGACACAATACGCTGTCTCGATTGGGAGTGTAACGATCGTGAATGCGCTCACCGGTTTACAATATGCAGTACTTGTAACATTAGTTGGTGTCTTATCTCATTTTAAACCAAAATTATTTAAAGAAGAGTATACACATGGTGAGGTGTTGCAAGAAACACTTGCGGTACTACTTATAATCGCTGGTTTAGCTTTGTTATTGGTTTAGTATGAAGAAAAAATTACTTGTCGTAGGAATTATTTTAACTGCATTGCTCGCCGGGTATATAAGCCTATTTTTTATCGACACATCAAGTCAGGATATTCGCTATGGTATTAGTTTTGATCCAGATTACGCACGATATATTAATAAAGATGCAGGTAAGGCGTATATGACCACACTAAATGATTGGCATTTTAAATTAATCCGTTTACCGGTGCACTGGGATGTTATTGAAAAAAAACAAGGTACATTTGATTTCAGCGACATCGATTGGTATGTTGATCGAGCAAAAGATAGTGGGGCAAAAGTGATTTTGTCTATCGGTCAAAAAACACCACGCTGGCCAGAGTGTCATATTCCAACGTGGACTAAAGAATTGGACCAGGCAGAATATATCGCTGCGGTTAAAAGCTATTTAGAGGCCGCTGTTGTGCATTACCGTGGTAATCCGGCATTAGAAATGTGGCAAGTTGAAAACGAACCTTTTTTACATTTTGGTAACTGTCCAACAGTTACAACTGGCGATTTACATTCCGAAATTACACTCGTAAAAAAACTTGACCCAAACCATCCTACGCTTGTAGGGGACAGCGGTGAACTAAGTAGCTGGCTGGTAACCGGTACTGCGGGAGATTATTTTGGTACAACTGTATACCGCTTGGTTTACAATAAATACTTTGGCTACCTTAATTATGATTTCCTTCCTGCCGCATTCTACCGTTTAAAGCTATGGTTAGTAGGTAGAGAACCATCAAAAGCCTTCTTGTTGGAGTTGCAAGCGGAACCTTGGCTCACTGAAAAGCCCTTTAAAGAAGTTGCGCTTGAGGAGCAATATCAATCAATGAATTTGAATCGTTTAGAAAACAACATTTCCTACGCGCAACAGATTGGTTTAAGCCGGGTATATCTCTGGGGTGCGGAGTGGTGGTATTGGCTTTTGGAACAAGGTATTCATGATATTCCGGATTATGTAAAAACTCTCCCCAAGTAACCCTGCCTGCCGGCAGGCAGGCGTTGACTTCTTTAAGTATTTAAGCTATACTGAAGAAGCTTTAAAAGCGCACTTAGCTCAGTTGGTTAGAGCATCTCGTTTACACCGAGAGGGTCGAGGGTTCGAATCCCCCAGTGCGCACGTATGAAAATAGCAGCTTAACGCTGTTGTTTTTTTATTCCTACTTCATTCGAGCACCATGTCGTGCACAATAAAAACACATTCGTTTAATCGAGTGTGTTTTGTTGTGTGTATTGACAAAATTGCATTTTATTGCTATACTATGCCGTTGGGATTAATTTCTCAACACAACCATAAACGTTTTTTACAACCCAAGGAGTAGTGATGGAAAAGGTGCGTGCCGTAGCGGTTCTGTTGTTCATGTTTACAACCTCCAACCTTGCCATCGCGGCAGAGAAAGAGCTCTCGATTCCCAAGGATCAGCTAGCCCTGCTCGACAAGGCCAGGAAGGCCCTCGTCAAGATCGCCGCCAAGAGCGACCGTGCGAAAGGGTTGTTGGCTTTGTACAACAACCACGCAGTTCCGGCCCTTACCGATAGCGACCAGGTTCGGATCGTTTCCATCCCGAAGGTGGTGCCGTACTTTTTTGTGGCGGCGAACCCGCGGGTTGAGACGCAAGTCTCGAATGAGGGTGGAACATTCGCCTATTTTAACTGTACTGAACAGCCGAGCTTGCTCTTGAAGAATTTCCCGACTGTCTCAGAAACGGTCCATGGCATTATGCTGGCCCACGAGTTGGTGCATGCTGAGGACTGCCTGTTCGGAGGCGAGGGGGCAAATAAACAGCATGATGATGCTTGGTTGATCGGCGAATTGCATGCGCACAACACTGTCTGGATGCTGCTTAACGACATCTCCGACGGAGGTTGGAATAAGGTTGTGACAGGTTCTCTCCGTCGGCGAATGCAGATGATGAGCGCCGGCCAGGACAACCCGAAAGCAATGGTCTTCGGATATTCTACAGATGATATCGTGAGCATTGAAAAAATGTTCGGTGCCCAAGATGATGTCGCAATCGGCGCCTTGATTGCCCAACTCCAGGTTGATGTGAACATGCTCAAAATCGCGCTCAATACACCTGGCAGCGGCGTGCTCTACGACGTGTCTCCTGAACTGGCAGAAAATCAGTTGAGGTTAGTCAAAGCGTTCTACAAAGAGAACGAACAAGCTATTCAGCAGTAGCGGTTTCTTCGCAAACCGCCACGGTCCCGGATACTCAGGGGATCGTGGCGAGTAGGGTCAAAAAACCACCTACAAACTCACGAAGTTTTCAAGCGATTGGAAATTTCATGAGTAGGTGGTTTTTTAATTCCAACCACCGCTTTATTTCTCTAACCATGGTGTTCCATCGAGCACCCACGTCGTGCACACATGAAAATAACAGTGTTTAGCTGTTATTTTTTTGTCTTCACACAAGCTTCAATCCTTGACAATGGATCAAAAATTAATTACACTGTCACAGCCCTTTTCCAATGAAACCTTCTATCCCTTGGAGAAATAAACGATGCGTGCAATTATTTTCACGATCTTCATTGCTGCTCTGCAGCCGTTGGGTGAGCAGCCTATAAAATCACAAGCACCTTTAGCGGAAGAAAAGACAGCCTCTTTGGCTTGTAAGAACGGTCAGGAAGGGCTCAAGAACACGAAAGGATCGCCGTGGTGGTGGATTAATAAGATCAATCGGAATTGCGACGCAGAAGCAAGTCGTGAAGCCTACCGTGCAAACTGGGAGCGTTTTCGGACAACTTTCCCAGTTGCGGCAGCTTGGATGGCTATGCAGTTAGACTATGTAGTCGACGCAACAATCATCCAGAAAGACCTGTTGTCAGGCTTCGTAACAAACGTAAACTTTGATTCTGACGCAATTGATCCAGAAATGGCACAAAAAATACTCGAAAGATTAAAGGGTTATGGTGCCATAATTTCTGCCGAATCAAAACCAATCATTGTGACGGTAACCAGCGTGTTCGACAAGCCGGATTGGTCAGAAGCAGACAAGTACCGATACGTCTTTGCCTGCAAGTTTTCTCAAGTGGTGATGGAGTATGGAGCCTTCAAGGTAATTGCTGATGCCGCCGATGAAGTCGTAGTGCCAGACATTTACATGAAAATGGGAGATTGTCACGAGTTAATGACAGTCATCCCCGAGTTGGTAGAAAATATCGTGGCTGAATACCGCAAGCAGAACAAATGAACATGTCAAAAAGTCACCGCGATCCCGGATACTCTGGGGGTCGTGGTGGGAGCTAAAAAACCACCTACAAACTCATAAGTTTTTCAAGTAATTGGAAACTTCATGAGTAGGTGGTTTTTTATTTCAACACTTCCAACCATCGCCTAATCTCAACAACCACGGTGTTCCATCGAGCACCCACGTCGTGCACATATAAAATAGCAGCTTAATGCTGTTGTTTTTTTATACCCACAAGGTGTCACTCGCAATAAAATGTCATCCAGAGCGGAGCGTGGGATCTTCCTATTATTCAATTTTACTTCGCTATCGTTCTTTCTTATTTTTCACTCTTGCACAGTCCGCTTGTCACTTTTCTTTGTAACCAAAGCAAAGTAACCAAAAGAAAGTTTCGGGGGTTGCTCAGACTCGCCTCGGCTCAGACAGTGAGCAGCCCCAGAACCCCAACTCCTCGGGCTGTTTTATTATTCTTACTCATGGTATAATTAAGTAATATTTAATTATCTGAATGGATGTTTATGCAAAAAAGTAAAAGGATTTCGACGCTATCAATCGCGTTACTTAGTTTGCTTTCTTTGGCAACTTCACTATTTAATCCAATAGCAGCGTCAGCGCTTGAAACATGGACTGAACGTCGGCCTGAAGGCATCGATGGCGATAATACTTGGGAAGGTGCTAGCGATGCTGATGGGTCAAACCTGATCGCAATAAACACAGCTGGTGAATTATTCATTTCGACAGATAGTGGTGTTAGCTGGAATCCGACTAATCCAGTACTAGATTCTGAAAATTGGAGCACGGTAGCATCTGATGCAGATGGTTCAAATTTAATTGTTGCACGCAATGGTCGTGCTTACATTACGACTAATGGCGGTTCTAGCTGGGCTGAAACACAACCAGCAGGGGATACAGATAAGTTGTGGATAACTGTTGGTAGTGATGCTGACGGCTCCACACTTATGGCAGCTGCTAGTTTTGGTCGTTTGTACATCTCTGCAAACGGTGGTACTACATGGACCGAACGCCAGCCAGCTGGAGATGTTAATAGTAGTTGTCAAAGCATGGTATCAGACACTACTGGTACTAATCTTTTTGTTCAATGTGCGAACCGTCTTTATACTTCAACTGATGGTGGTGTCAATTGGACTGAACGCCAGCCTATGGGTAATACAAATTTTTTTGCGAGAGATCTTGCTTCTGATGCGACAGGTTTAAAACTTGTTGCGGGCGTTGAAGGTGGTCGCCTGTATACGTCAGCCGACGGTGGCGCTACATGGACCGAGCGTCAACCTGCTGGGGATACAAATCAACAGTGGGTAGGACTTGATTCGGGTGCAGATGGCACACATTTGATCGCAGCGGCGAACTCTGGTCGTTTGTACACATCCTCAGATAGCGGTGTTACTTGGACTGAGCGCCGGCCAGCAGGTGATGTAGATATAGGATGGAGATTTGCGGCCATGGGCGGTAATTTTACTTTCTTTGTAGGTGCAAATAATGGTAGGTTGTATACGGGTATTATAGATGAAGCCGGCCCAATAATTACCACTTACTCCCCAGCTGACAATGCTACCGATGTTGCTGTTACTGCCAATCTCACTATCACCCTAGATAGCACCTTCGTCACCGGAACAAACAAAAATATTATCATTAAAAAATCTTCTGACGATAGTATTGTTGAAACAATTTCAGTTAGCAGTAGTCAAGTAATCGCAAGTGGTTTAGAAATTACCATTAATCCAAGCGCATCTTTGAGCTATAGTACAAGCTACTATGTCCAAATGGACGCTGGTGCGTTCCAAGACGCCTATAGCAATGACATGCTAGCTATCTCCAATACAACAACCTGGAACTTTACAACTGTCGCCGCACCACGAGTTGGTGGTGGCGGATATAGTCCACCACTCGTTTCCACACCAGTCGCGCCTGTAATCACCATGCCAATTTACGAACCACCCCTCATCCCCAATCCAGCGGATCCGGTAACAATCTCACCAATAAACATTGCGCCACCTATTATTGTGCAACCTGTCATTGCTCCTGTTGCACCAGTCATTACGCCGGTGGTCGTTGTTCCAGAAGTAACAACCCCTGTTGTCGTCACGCCTGTCTCAGCCCCGCTCATTACTGCGCCACCAATCCAAGTTAAACTCCTCAACCCAGGCATCCGCTCAGTAGAAGTGTTAAATCTTCAAAAAACACTTAACCAACTCGGTTATACTGTTGCACAAACTGGTCCTGGCTCAATCGGCAATGAAACAAATTTCTTCGGTAAAGCCACCTATAACGCGCTTCTGAATTTCCAAAAATTAAATAATTTGCCAACAACCGGTATTGCCGATAAAGCTACAATAGAAACAATCAATCAAAAGTCTGTTACAGGAGAAGTACTAGGTGTAAAACTCATTAAATTTACACGCAACTTAGCAACCGGCAGTAATGGCGATGATGTTAAACGCTTACAGCAGTGGCTTAATGCCAACGGCTTCACGGTCGCGGAGTCAGGTCCTGGCTCTGTTGGTAAAGAAACTAAACAGTTCGGTAAAGCAACCCGCGAAGCACTCAAACGCTTCCAAAAGGATAGTGGTGAAAAAGAAACGGGAATCTTTAGCGTAAACACAAAAGAGAAGATTAATGGAATGCTCTAAACTTCATTACTAAAAAATAATGGCTTTAATAAGCCATTATTTTTTTGTTTATCCTTGACAAGCGCAACTCTTACGGGCATACTATGCACGAAGAATAACCTTAACCTATCTCAAATACCCTGGAGTCAGACAATGTCTAACACGGCGGTTAAGGAAGTAAAAAAAGTCCTTCCTCCTATTCCCCCCATCGAAAATACAAGGTGTTCACCTGCCAACAGAAAGCAGAAAGAACTTCCGTTATTTGACGATGTGCAGCAGTTTGTGGTGACCGTTGTGGCATCACACGTCGGTGTCGGTTGGATTACTCCGCGCCAATTGTTTGAGGTAATTGCGAAGTATGACGGTTGGAACACCGGTCAGAAAACCACGTTTCTTCCGTTGTTCAGTCGGCTGATTGAGCTTGAATTACTTGAAGTTCGAGGGCCGAAAAAAGGTTTGGAATACCGTATAACTGTTTCTGCCGCAATCAAATACCTTGAATGGACAGAAGAACAAGCTCGCGACTTAGGCCTCAGTGGAACGGCCGAATGATAAAAAAATACGATTGGGGATAAATAAAAGCAAGACCGTCTCCAACTCGTTTTAACAATAAATATTGTTGTTAGAACGAGGCGGTCTTATAAACAACTGAGTATAGCTCGGTTGTTTTTTAATCTGACATTTTAGGCAAAATCTGGTATACTGTGGTCATGACTCGATCCATGCTTTCCAGTCTATTTTCTCCGAAATCAATCGCGATTGTCGGAGCATCCCGCGATAAGACCAAAATTGGTCATATTGTTTTGCGTAACATAAAAGATGGGGGATATGAAGGGAAAATTTTTCCGGTTAATCCTTCCGCAAAGAAAATAGATGGACTCGAAGCATTTCCAAATTACGAAGCACTTCCGAAAGTTCCTGATCTTGCCATCATTGCACTACCAGCCGCACTTGTACTTGAATCTGTCACCGCAATCGGAAAAAAGGGAACAAAAAATATTATCATTTTCAGCGCCGGTTTTAAAGAAATGGGTGGGGAAGGCGCAAAACTGGAAGAACAACTGCTCGCGCTCGCGAACAAATATAAATTAACAATTGTTGGTCCGAATTGCTTAGGTTTAGTAAGTCCGGAAGCACATTTAAACGCAACATTTGGAAAGGTAGATCTTAAACCAGGCAATGTTCGCTTCATCTCTCAGTCCGGCGCCATTGCGACCAGTATTTTTGATTGGGCAGAATCCGCACAGATTGGTTTAGGAGAATTTATTACACTTGGTAACAAAACTGTAGTTGGCGAAGATGCCGTTTTACGCCACTGGAACGAACAAACAATCAAACCAATAACTAGAAAGAAACAGCAAAATGAAGGATTGTCTGGTTACCAGCCTGTTGGATTATATTTAGAATCCATTGTCCACGGCCGAGAATTTTTACGTTATGCTAAAGAAATTTCTAAACACGATCCAGTTTTTCTTTTAAAACCTGGAAAATCTGCTGGCGCGCAAAAAGCCATGATGTCTCACACTGGATCATTGGCGGGCAACGATGCAGTGCTCAACGCTGCACTCAAGGATGCGGGTATTATGCGTTGTGATGGTATCGAGGATGTCTTTGACTTAACCCGTGCATTTGCTTGGGAAAATGCACCAGAAGGTCCAAACGTAGCCGTCGTATCAAATGCTGGAGGTCCAGCCGTTATGAGTGCCGATCTTCTCGTTGAAGCAGGGCTTACCCTTGCTCCGTTAAGTGAAAAAACACATCAAGCACTTCAAAAACATCTTCCACGTGCCGCTGGAATCATGAATCCAGTTGATGTTCTCGGTGACGCCTTAGCAGATCGATACGCCATCGCCCTTGAAGCAGTGCTTACAGATAAAGCAGTTGATGCGTTGGTGGTTATTTTAACACCGCAAATGATGACGCAGGTTGCTGAAACAGCGAAAGTTATTGCGACACTTGGAAAAAAGCATCATAAACCAATTGTTTGTTCATTCATGGGTGGTCGCACTATTATTAGCGGTGAAGTTATTTTGAATAAATATAAATTACCATCATTCCGTTATCCAGAACGAGCTATTAAAGCGCTTGGCAAAATGTGGTGGTGGCAATCATGGAGAACAAAACAGCAAAAAACAATGGATAAGCCAAAACCGGTCATTGGTAGTGCAAAAATTGAAAGTGAATTGCAGGCTCGACAGAAAAAAGGCCAAACTGCATTAACTCCAATCGAAGCAAACAATCTTTTAGAAAAAATTGGTTTGCGTATCCCACCATCTTTCAGTTGTAGTAAAAAAATAGATGC
This sequence comes from Candidatus Magasanikiibacteriota bacterium, assembly GCA_046590235.1. Lineage (GTDB taxonomy): Bacteria > Patescibacteriota > Patescibacteriia > Magasanikbacterales > GWA2-37-8 > 2-02-FULL-45-10. The sequence goes on from JBKJTY010000035.1 coordinate 41,072, forward strand.
AGAAAATTTCTTTAAACAGCAAGGTGCTATTGTTTTAAAACTTGCTTCTGAACGCGTGCTTCACAAAAGTGATGCCGGCGGTATTATTACTAATATCCGCACGGTAGATGAATTGTCGAAAGCTTGGGATGTGCTTGAAAAAAAAGTTACTGATTTGAAATCAGCAGGGGACATCAGTGCGACTATTCAAGCGCAAAAACAACTAACGGGCGGCTTAGAAATCATCGTTGGTATCACTACTGATGCGACATTTGGTCGTGTGCTTATGTTTGGTGCTGGTGGTGTATTGGTTGAGCTTGTTAAAGATCGCAATTTGCACTTACTACCTCTCAGCAGAACGGCTATCGAAGAATTAGTCAGTTCATCACTCATTTTCCCAATGCTCAAAGGTTACCGCGGTGAACAATCGTTTGCCTTGGAAAAATTGTATGATCTCATTGAGCGACTCATCAACGCTATTAACGAAATGCCATCCATTGCTGATGTAGAAATAAATCCGATTATCATTACTCATGAAGACGCTTGGGCAGTAGATGGAAGAATCATTTTACACACCGTATGAAATCATCGTTTGTCATAACTATCGGCGGGGAAGCAGGCTTTGGTATTATGTCAGCCGGTTTAACGCTTGCAAAAATTGCCACCCGCTCAGGTTTTAGTTCATTTGGCTACGCAGAATATCCTTCAATTGTTCGTGGAGGATACAACGTCATGCATATTGCTGTTGGGGCTGAAGTTCGCGCGCCAAAAAAGTCTGTCGACTTTCTCATTGCCTTAAATCAAGAATCAATTAAACAAAACGCAGCAATTTTAGAACATGATGCCTGTGTTATTTTTGACGCTGACCAAAAAATTACTACGACGACACTAGCTCCGAGTATTGAAAAAATTCCAGTTCCATTTAACCGTTTTGCTAAAGAAATTGGTGGAAGTATTTTGATGCGCAACACCGTCGCGCTCGGGGCGTTAGTAGCGCTTGCAGGTGGAGACTTAGAAATTCTCAAAGAATTAATTGATGAAGAATTTGCAACCAAGAAAAAAGATGTTGCTGTCCGTAATAAAAAATGTGCCGAAGCTGGTTATAATTATGTCAAAAAAGAATTTGCTTCGTTGATAAGAACTGATCTAAAACCTTTCAGTAAAAAAACAGAACGCTTGGTCATGACTGGTAATGACGCCATTGCACTCGGAGCAATTGCTGCCGGTATGCAATTTGCGGCGATTTATCCAATGACCCCAACATCAAACATTCTCCATATTCTTGCTCCACACCAAGAAGAATTTGGGTATATTTACAAACAACCAGAAGATGAAATTTCTGCATTAACTATGGCCATTGGTGCATCGTTTGCTGGTGCTCGTTCAATGGTGGCGACAGCCGGTGGGGGCTTTTGTCTCATGACTGAAGGCTACGGACTGGCTGCTATGACCGAAACACCTGTTGTGATCGTCGTAGGGATGCGCGGTGGGCCGGCAACCGGCCTTCCCACATGGACTGAACAAGGTGATCTACAATTCATACTGCACGCGCATCAAGGCGAATTTCCACGCATCGTGCTCGCTGCTGGAGATCTTGAGGAAGCCTTTTCGCTTACCATGGATTCTTTTAATCTGGCAGAAAAATATCAAACACCGGTTATTGTACTTGTTGATAAACATCTCTGTGAGAGTTTTGCCTCAACCAAACCATTTGCGTATGGTAAATACAGTATTGAACGCGGAAAAACGTTGCTCAAATACCAAGAAAATTATCCACGTTACGCCTTTGCTGATGATGGAATTTCACCGCGCGCTTTTCCAGGCAGCGGTAATCACATCTTGGCAAACTCCGATGAACACAATGAACGAGGGTTTACTGATGAAAGCAGTAAAAACCGTATTCATATGATGGATAAACGCATGAAAAAATTGGAAACGTGCGCTAGAGTAGAAATGCCTGAACCAATAATGTATGGGCCTAAAAATGCTGATTTAACAATTGTTTCCTGGGGAAGTAATAAGGGTGTCATTCTCGACGCAATACAAAAGTACGACAATGTAAATTATCTCCATATCACTTGGATGAACCCGTTTCCAACAGCCTTTGTAAAAAAGATTTTGGCAGGAAGTGAGCGCATCATGATTATGGAATGTAATTACAACGGACAGCTCGACCAACTTATCCAAGAAAAAACCGGCGTAATCATTAAAGAAAAATGGTTCAAATACGACGGCCGCCCATTCTTTGTTGAAGAAGTTATAGAAAAAGTAAATTCTCTTTTAGCACAACCGTATGGCATTGCCATTCCAAAACAAACTAGAAATAAAGTCGCCTAGCGATTTAAATTCACCCGAAGTCTGTACGTGGTGCCCTGGTTGTGGTGACCTGGCTATTTGGGCTGCTTTCAAACAAGCGGCAGTCGAAGCAGGTTGGGATAATACCAACACCGCGCTTGTTGCCGGCATTGGTTGTCACGGACACATTGTAAACTTTCTTAAAATGACCAGTTTCGAAGGCCTGCACGGACGTGCACTTCCCGTTGCTGCTGGTATCAAAATGGCAAACCACGATCTCAACGTTTTTGTTTTCACTGGTGACGGCGATTGTCTGGCTGAAGGCGGTAATCATTTCATGCATGCTGCAAGGCGCAACCACGACATGACCGTTATTTTGCATGACAACGCCATCTATGGCCTCACCACTGGTCAAACATCACCTCGCTCACCAAAAGGTTTTGTTTCTAAATCAACTCCTGAAGGCAACCTTGAAGAACCAATCCACCCACTTCGTTTAGCCTTTGCTGCTGGCGCTACTTTTTTAGCACGTTGTTATGCTGGCGACATTCCACGCTTAGTTGAGCTCATGAAATTAGCAGAGCAACATAAAGGTTTTGCCGTGCTCCAAGTTTTGCAGCCGTGTGTCACATTCAACAAATTATACACGCACCAGTTTTATCAAGAAAATATTTACGAATTACCAGTTGAGTACGATCGCACTGATAAGACGGCAGCTTTTGGTAAACTACAAGAGTGGGGGATGAAGCAAATTCCTGTTGGTATTTTCTATCAAGTCGACGAACCAACGTTCGAAGGACAGGTTCCGCAACTCAAAAAACAAACACTCGTCAAAGGTGGTCCGAAAAAAAGAACGATTACGGATTTGTATAAAAATTATCGCTAGCCTATGCACGTGGTAATTATCTTCGCTACCAATTCAGGTTCGACCTATTTAGTAAGCAAGCGTTTAGAAAAGCTGCTTACTAAAAAACATAGTGTTCGAGTGGTTGAAGTAAAAAATGTCATTATCAATGATGTTGCTAACGCTGACTTAGTTATTTTCGGATCTCCAAGTTGGGATTTCGAAGGTCGTGAAGGAATGCCCCACCAGATGATGCTCGCCTGCATGGAAAGAGTCCGGCCATACAAGTTCAATGGTAAGGCCGTTGCCGTCTTTGGTTGTGGCGACACCTCCTATACCTATTTCTGCGGGGCAGTCGATCAACTCGAAAAATTTGTCCATGAACAAGGTGGAACGCTTGTTATCCCATCTCTACGGATAGACGGTTACCATTTTGACGAAAAAAGAGCGATTACACAGGTAGAAGACTGGGCAATGCACCTCCTCAAAATTAAACGCAGTGTAGAAACGTAATAAATGGCTATCTAAGCCATTTTTTGCTTAAGAGCCTTGACAAAAGGCTCTTTTTATGTTATACTCATCTGTTTCCTATCGAAACGCACTGGGGAGAAATGAGCTTATAGTATAAGGCTCATTTCTCCCCAGCACGTTACGGCGATGGGGCGCCAAGGGGACCAAATGCAGTCTGTTGTGGGTACGTACTTCCGTCTTGCTCGTGAAAACGAGGTTATCGACGAAGACGGGTACTTCCACGGTTATATCTGCCAGATGGACCACGGCATCGAACTCGATCGAAGCCGACCGGTGTTCTCGATCGAGGCACTCAAGGAGTACCTCGACAAGACCAACACCGTCGATACTGGCGAGTTCGTCGCGACCGCCCGGAAGCTCAAGTTTCCGGAAGAAAAGACGGCTCGCGATCTGTTCTATGACGACATGTACGCCCTCGAGGAAGAAGGCGATCGCGTCCGGGCTAAGCGAGCTCTCCCGATGGAGAAGTTCATGAATCTCATGATCCTGGCCGGCCTGTCGGAACGCGAGCGGGTCGCGGCAAACCTCTTCGGAGGAAGCGCGCAGCACGCAGCCGCGTAATCAAGCGCCTAGTGTCATATGGTGTGAGTAATCGCAACCAGACCTAGTACTACCGCTCTGACAAGCACAACTTGTCGGAGCCCACCAAAAAGAACCCAATAATGGGTTCTTTTTACGTTTATTGATTTCATAACTATTTTATCTTTATTTTATCTAAATAGTAATGCTTCTCATATACACTCCATCAGTCTAAACGAGCCTTGCTGTGGCATGTCTGTTTATAAACCCTAACGCAATAAGGAGGAGTAATCGAATGAAAGTCGTGAAAGGTCAAAGCCGATTGGTTATTATCTTTCCGATGCTCGGTATTGCAGTCAAATTTCCTCGCGTGTATGTAACTCAAGGACTACGTACTTTGCATCACCAAGTAAGTCGCGGTAGGTTTCAGAGAGCGTGGAAGCGAGGTATGCATTTGCCAGGCAGTATCCGCGGCCCATTTTTCCAGGGTGTCGTGATCAATTGGCATGAATTCCGGTTCTATCGGAATACTCGCCACACGTTCTTGCAGCCAACGTACTTCTCATTGTTTGGCTTCGTGAATATCCAAAGGGCTGGGAAACCTTGCCTTGAAGATCCGCCGAAATTCTGGAATAAAATGCACTGTGTAATTGGTGATGCGTTGTTCATCGATCCACACCATTTTGAAAATCCGGACAACTTCACGGTTGTTAACGGAAAACTCAAGATGCACGACTATGGGTGGGGCGATACGCAGCAGATCATCAAGGAGTACGGAAGAAGAATTGCCGATGAAGTTGCGCTCGGCTAGTTAGGGGAATCAAAAGGAGGGGGGAACTCGCGGTGCGTACTCAATTGTACGCGCCGCTTGTATTTTTAACTACTCTTTACTTTTGTAAAAGCTACGTAAATAAGGTATACTATACGCATTATGAAGGAGGTAGTCTTGCACAAAGGAACATTCAAGAAAACTGCCACGGTCAGCCAGGCAGTTTTTATGATTACCGGACTCACTATTGGTGCTGGTGTTTTTGGTTTGCCGTACGCCATTGCCCAACTCGGATTAATTCCAGGCCTGTTATTATTGCTTTTTATTGGCCTCATCATGCTCGGCATTAATTTGATGGTGGGTGAAATCACGCTTGCATCAGGTGATGAATTACAATTACCAGGACTCGCTGGAAAATATCTTGGTGGGTGGGCGAAGGCACTTATGTCGGGCGTTATTGTTATCAGTTGGTTTGGCACACTCCTCGCATATCTTGTTGGTGAGGGGCAAGCTCTCGCTGGTATTTTCGGCGGCAGTGAATTATTGTGGGGAATTATTTTTTGGTCATTAGCCAGCTTCATGCTGTGGGGCGGACTTTCCAGACTTAAAAAAATAGATCAAATTATCAGCGCTGTTGTTATTCTTTTCCTTGTCGTCATTTCGCTCGCAATCATTCCGAACGCAACGGTCTTTAATGCGACATTATTTAATCCGGCAAATCTTTTTGCGCCAATTGGTGTTATTATTTTTGCGTTGCACGCTACCCCCGCAATCGCCGAAGTCCACGCGCTTGTCAGAAAACCTTCACTCTTCAGGCGTGCTATTATTTGGGGAACAGCTATTCCGGTAGCAGTGTACATGCTTTTTGTTGCGGCAGTCGTGCTCGTCACGGGTACGTTCACCACTGAAGTGGCAACTATCGGTATTGGTACAGCGTTTGGTCCATTCGCAAGTATCATCGCCAACCTCGTCGCCATTCTTGCCATGTTAACGTGCTATTTGGGATTAGGGAACGCGCTCCAGGAAACATTCACCTGGGATCACGCCATCAGCGAACGACTTTCTTTAATGCTCGTTATCACTATCCCGCTCATGTTGTTTTTACTTGGCTTCAGAAATTTCATCCTTATCCTCAATGTTGTCGGTGGCGTCTTTATCGCTATCGAGATCTGTCTCTTGGTTCTCATCTACCTGAAAATGCGACATCAGCAACATAAAAAAACTCTCCGGTAAAGCCTGTCATTCCCGCGCAGGCGGGAATCCAGTATACCAACGATATGTGTCCTGGATTCCCGCCTACGCGGGAATGACAAAACAAAAAATCCCTCGTTGAGAGAGGGATTTTACATCGTCGGAGTTGTCGTGTCGGTAGTAGTGTCAGCGAGGTCGCCAGTTGGCGGCTTCACTGATTTCGGGTTAGGGGAGTAGAGGGGGTTCTTAATCTTCCAGCGGTCAATGAATTGGCCGATGCCCTTCTTCGCCAACTTGTTCTTAACAGTCGTATGGCGCTGGGACCATTTAACCAAACTTTCAAAATTAAGCTTATAACGACCGGAGACCACCACGTAGGTCACTTCCTGGGAAGCAATCGCACGGCGAATCGTCTGGTTGTTCACGCCAAAGAGGCGAGCCGCTTCAGAGACTGAAACGCGGATAATTTCCTTAGATTCTGGCTTATTTAGCGGGTCTTCGTTCATAGATGTATACAGTAGACTACACAAATTATAGCACGATTTACCCCTTTTGTCAATGCCGGCTATAAGTAGTGCTACTCATTTGTCTACACTAGTGTATACAAAAAACATAATTTTTTACAAGGTGAGACAGTCAAAAATGCGCTAAAGCTAGAGTAGAACGCCCGCTTCGGGTCTAAGGTTTGACCAAATCGACGTTTTATGGTACTATAATGCCTATCCAAAGAGTGTCACAAAAGCTCTTTGAATGGTCAAAGTGTAACACTTTAAACCTTTTCACGTCTTCTAGGATGCTAGAAAAAATCGCGGACAAACTACTGCTGTACCGGCTGCAAGTGAAACAGGATCCTGAAGCCTACGCTAAGCTATACGATGCTTATGTTAAACAAATCTACCGGTTTGTTTATTTTAAGGTTTCGTCGCATGAAGAGGCGGAGGACATCACTTCAGAAGTGTTTTTGAAAGCGTGGCACTATATACAAGAAAAAAAGGAAATTAAGAGTTTCAGTGGTTTGCTCTACCGCATAGCGCGTAACGCAATCATTGATTTATATCGGTCGAAAGCGACCAAGCCAGAGTCACGCCTAAATGAAGATGTAGAAGTGGGGGATGGTGGTAAATGGTTTGCGGACATCAACACGAAAGTGGAGAGTCACCGCGTGATCGAAGCGATAAAAAAATTAAAACAAGAATACCAAGAGGTTTTGACCTTCCGGTATGTCGATGAACTTGAAACGGGTGAGATTGCAGAAATTCTAGGAAAGAGCAACCTGACAGTCCGGGTGACGCTCCATCGAGCGGTTTCTAAATTAAAAATGTTACTAGAAAGTAAATAGTATCGTATAAACGTATGAGTAAGGACATTGTCCGACAACTCAAACAGTTAAAACATGACACGGTTAACCCACGAAGTGAGTGGGTTGCAACAAACCGTGCTCTTTTGCTTTCTCAGATTAAAAACACGCTTCCAGTAGAACCGGTCATCTCGACTGAGAAAAAGCTGGAAAAAATATGGGCAGCAATGGCTATTTTCTTACCTCGCCCTTTAGTGTATAATGTAGTTCGTCCAATCGGTGTCCTGTTACTCGTCAGTTTTGTAGCTACTAGTGCTTACTCAAGTACAGTGAAAGCTTCGTACGAGACTTTGCCAGGTGATTGGCTTTATCCAGCTAAACGCACAGCAGAACGTGCACAAGGAGCAGTAATCTCGCTCTTGGGTGACCAGAATACTGAAACAAAGTTTCATGTCAGTCTGGCACAACGTCGCGCTTCGGAAGTTAAGCAAATCATTGCCATAAACGATCCGGCAAAAGTTGCAAACGTTGGCACAACGGTAGCCGAGCTCAAAAACGAATTGAATTCAATCAATACAAAGCTCGAACCCGGATTAAACACGATGCATGCGGATACTGCGAAAGAAGTAAAACAAAACACTGAAGCGATTAAAGATACGCTCCAGGATGTCAAAAATACTTTGTTACTCAGCTCATCAAGCACCAATAAAACATTGTTGCAGGTAGGAGAAACAAAAGATTTGGCTAAAGATATTTCAGTGAATGCCATGGAAGCCATGGTAGTAAAACATCTTGAAGGCGACAACACAGTCTCAAGACAAGATGTTAAAAATGCTCTTGATACTTCAATTGCTAATGTAGCAGTCGACGTACTCGCTTCCAAACAAACAGTTGATGGTGCGAAGACAATCGTAGACAGTGTCAAAACGCAAGTTACTGATTTAACAGGTGAAATAACAAAACAAAAAACTGAAAGTTCGCTCGCAACAACAACGCAAGCGTATAATCAGAAGTTAACCGATGCGGCTTCGCAAACAAAAGAAGCTTCCATCCAGACCGATCAAGTAACGGCAGCGGTTGATAAAAAAATCGATGAGGTGCGACAAGCGGTTAGTGATGATAATCTGACAAAAGCAATCGATAATCTCAAAGAAGCAAGTGAAGCAACAAAACAAGCTGAAAAAATTTCTGACACAACCATTTACACAACGCAGGCGGTACTCCCGATTGTACAGGTTATAAAAGATGCAACTGCGCTGGCTACCATTATCACTTCTTCCACTTTAAATGTATCGACTACAAAAGATATATTTTCTCTGGCTAGTACGTCGCTCATGAGTCCGTTACTTAATGCGCCGATCAGTACTAGTACAAAGATGGTAAGTGAAAGTGTAAGTTCTACCGTTAAAAGATAACTACATAAGCTCATCTCTCTCGATGCATGCTCCTCGACATTCAGGATCAGCCACGGAGAGAGATGGTTTAAGTAAATCAAGTTAGGCTTAAAAGTCGATGATCACATAAGTGATTTGCCTAGCTATTAAGTCCTTTCTGTCGAAAGATGGAAAGCAACTCTCGTACGCTGACACTCTTTACTGAGTCGCGCAGTTAGTACAGAGTCTATTTATTATAAATTATGTCGAACGTATTAAAAGTAGGTAAAAAAGTACTTACAGTTGGTACAGTCATGAGCACTATGCTCTGGTCTGTCGGCGTAGCAGCATTGTTGCCAGTGGCAGCTTCAGCAGCTACTTGCCCAGCATTCAAGTCAGGCGACTTGTTAAAGGTAACTGGTAAACCAGCTATCTACGCTGTTGATTCCAACGGTAAGGTTCTCTATTTCCCATCTGGCGATGAATTCAAAAGTTGGAATGTAGACGAAAAATACAGTGGTTACACAACTGTTTCTCAGGAATGTTACGACGCAATGCCAGTGCCTTCAGCATCACCATTCGGCGTTAACTACCGCGCAGGTTCAAACATCGTAAAACGCTCATCTTCTGATCAGCTTTACGTTGTTCAACCAGGCAACAAATTGGCAAAGATCACTGTAGATGCTGCTAAAGCTCTCTATGGTACATCTTTCAAAACAATGACTGTTGCTGATGTTTTCTGGCCAAACTACTCCGCTAACCGCGGTGCAGATGTGACAGAAGCTAAAGCACACCCAGGTATGCTCGTCTCAAACGGCGGCAAAACTTGGTACGTTGATGCAGACGCTAAGTTGTGGGAAGTAACCGCAGCTGGTATGTCAGCAAACCGCTTCAAGGCTGCTTTTGTCCGCCCAGTAGCTGCTTCTGCAGTTGCAGGTTTGGTATCTGGTGGTGTTCTTGATGCATACAACGCAATGGTTGCAGACCGCACTCAAACTGGTGGTGGTTCTGCAGTTGTCCCAGGCACAGTTGTAACAGGTGGAGCTTTGACAGTCTCATTGGCTGCAAGTAACCCAGCTGGCAACAACTTGGCTTCTGGTTCAGCTTTCAACCAAGTTCTTAAATTGAACTTGTCTGCAGGTTCCCAGGACGTTTCTGTTACAGGCTTAACATTCCGCAAGAGTGGTTTTGCTGCTAACACAGTAATCAGTGGTCTCGATATCATCGATTCCTCTGGTACACGTCATGGCAATGTTGCTTCCTCTGTTAACGCTGATAACGATGTCACTTTGCTTTTTGCAGGTGCTCCTATCACTGTTAAAGCAGGTACAACTGAAACTGCTACTCTCCGCATTAACTTGGGAAGTACAGCTACAGCTGGTACACTTTCATTTAGTCTCTTGAACGCAAGTTCAGTCACATCTAACGGTTCCGTTGGTGGTTCCTTCCCTGTAGCTGGTAACGTATTTACCCTACAAAATGCTGGTAACTCCTTAGGTTCTGTTACTTTGGACGAAGCTGCAATCAGTGGTGCTAATGGCACAACATTAAATGTTGATCCAAACAACCAGCAAGAAATTGCTAAATTCTCTTTCGCTGCTGGTAGTAATGAAGCTGTTAAACTCGGCAAATTGACTCTTTACAACAATGGTACAGCTAGTGACAGTGATGTCATGGATGTGCAATTGGTTGCACAAGATGGTTCCGTTCTCGCTACTGCTCAGCAGGTTAACAAGAACGTTAACTTCGATTTGTCTGCAAACCCTTACTTGATCGACAAAGGTCAAACTAAGAGTTTGACTGTTCGCGCTAAAATCGTGAACGGCGCAGCTCGCACAATCCAATTCGTTGTTTACAACGACTACGATGCAGTGTTGACAGGTGTAAGTACAGGTACAAGTATCCTTTCAGTTGCAGGTGCTACTGACACTTCATTCCCAATCGGCAATGCAGGTGCTACTTACAACCAAGTAATAGTTGGTAGTGGTTCTATTTCCTTCAACAAGGATTCTAGCTCACCATCTGCTTCTGTTGCTCCAAACACAAGCGGCGTTGTTTTAGCAAAATACTTTGCTAAACCAACTGGCGAAAGTATGGAATTGCGCAAAATCGCTCTCGGCTTGGTAACAAGTACAGCTCAGGACATGTTCTCTGGATCCTTCACGGTGAGAGTTAACGGTGCTGCTGTATACAGTGGTTCACCAGACGCGGTTGTTAACCATGCTACTGTTTTGACTTCTATCACACTTTCAACATACCCAACGTTGATTGCTGGTCAGAACAACTACATCACAGTTGAAGCTAACATCGATTCACAAGCTACAGGCGGTGCAACAAACATCGTCTACATGGATTTGACTGAAGTTAAACGTTTGGTAACAAACGACATCACAGATCCAGGTGTTGGTATCTCACAAGCTAACCAAATTACAGTTCAGGCTGCTGCATTGAAAGTAACCACATTGGCTACTCCAGTTGCACAGTCAATCGTAGTTGGTACAAGCAACTTCATCTTAGCTCAATTCGAATTGAATCCTTCTTCCGTATCATCTGGTGAAGATGTACGCGTAAGTAAGATCATCGTTTCTGACGTTAAGACTGGTAGTGCAGCTTATACTGATATCTCCAACTTAGTTCTCTACGATCAGAATGGCAATGCTATTGCTACTTCTGCAAGTACTGCAACTAACGCAGCTTCTACAACATTCACATTTGCTAACGCTCTAGTAATCCCTAAGACGGGTTCTGTTCTGTTGACATTGAAGGGTGACGTAGTTGCTCGCGCAGGTTCAGGCACACACACATTCTCAGTAGTTAACGCTGCTGAAGTAACAGTTACAGGCAAGGATACAGGTAACTCTGTAACTCCATCTGTCGGAAACGGCAGTGGTCAAGCTATGACTGTTGCTACATCTGGCACACTCAACTTATCATTGGTATCTGGCACAAACGGTGCTCCTTCCAGTGACCAGGTTGTTACTGTTGGTCAGACTAATGTTCCAGTCTTTGCTTTCAAATTAACTGCACAGAACGAGCCAATCAAAGTTACAACTTTGAAACTCACTGCTACAGGTACTTTGAACACAGTAAACGACTTGTCAAACATCAAGTTGTACCGCAACAATGAAACCACTCCATTTGCTTCTGCAAATCAGATGGCTTCCAGCTCTGCAATCACAAACACTTCAACAGTGTTCACATGGACTGCAACTGACAACTTGCTTGCTGAAGCTGTTCAACCAGGCACATCCGTTACTATCTATGTCAAAGCTGACATCGGTATTGCTAACCAGGCTGTCCTCGGTGATAGTTTCCGCTTCGCAATCTTGGATGCTTCCACTGATCTTGTAGCAAAAGGTGCTTCAAGCGGTGCTTCAGCATCAGTTGCTGGTACTGCAGCTGTTGTAGGCAAAACCTACATCACTCCATTTAGTGTCAGTGTCACTGCAGATGCTCCAACAGCAGGCAGTAGTGTTACACAAGCTATCTTGGCTGGTACACAGCTCGCTCGTATTAAGCTCACAAACAATGGTAGTGCTAAGGTCACTATTACTGGCATCAAATTCACTAACAGTGGATCAACTGCTGGTACAACAAGTACCTTCAAACTTTGGTACTCTGACCAGAACTCTACTAACTATCTTGGTACTGTAGCTTCAAGTACAATGGGCTTCACAAACACATTGTCAAACATCGACTTTAGTAGCTTGGCAACAGCTGGTTCAACCTTCACTATTGATGGTGGTACTAGTCGCTATGTTACAGTAACAGTCGCTGCTTTAGGTGGTTCTTCTACATCTGGTGATACTTACCAGTTGTCTATCGCTTCAGTTGGCGATATCACCTATACTGCACAGGAAACCGATCTTGGTTACGACTCAAACAACACTGGCGGCGCTCTTTCAGGTGCTTCCAACACATTGTTTGCAGAAGGCAAACCAAGTATGGGCACATTGGTTAAACAATAATCAATTAGCCTAACTAAGGTAACGTTTTCACAACGTAATAAAGTGACTAAACACCCCCGATTATATCGGGGGTGTTTTTGTTTTATGATGATTGACTTTTGAAGGTCTTTCCTCTAAACTATAGGAGTAATTTTGCTTAACTTTACTATGCGTGAAACTATTGAAAAAGTCATTCGTCTGCTACTCTACTGCACATTTTTTGTTCCATTAGTGGTCATGCCGACATCATTTATTTTTCCGTTTATCGTTCCAAAGATTATATTGTTTAGAACCATTGTAATCTGTATGGGCGCAGGGTACACCATGCTACTCTTTAGTAGTTGGAAAAATTATGCGCCGCGTCTCACCCCGGTTACAGGTGCTCTCTTGGCTTTTTTACTCAGCTTTACCATTTCAACCTTTGTTGGCATAGACACTTATCACAGTTTTTGGGACAATCATGAACGCATGCTTGGTCTATTTACGATTGCCCATTACGTTCTATACTATTTTGTTCTCAGCGCTGTTTTGAAAACATGGTCGGATTGGAAAACTGCTTGTAAATTATTTTTAATTGCCGGCTCACTTGTCATGTTTGTTGGTTTAATTCAAGCTGCAAACCCGTATTTCTTGTTAAATGGCGGCAGTGACCGTGTGGCAAGTACGCTTGGCAACTCAATCTACGTCGGGGCATACGGTCTATTTTTGATCTTTTTAAGCGTACTGATATTTTTGCGTGAAAGCGATGTATTATGGAAGTGGATTACAGTAGTAACTACCTTTTTAGCTTTTTGCGGCATTCTCTTTAGTGGAACTCGTGGTGCAATTCTTGGCTTAATGGCTGGGATTTTGACCGCAGTTGTGCTCTACATCGTATGTTTAAAGGACCATCTCCGAACAAGAAAAATGCTAACGGGGATTATTGCGGCCGGCGTAATTATAACTGGAGTAATGTATGTAAACCGCACAAGCGAATTTGTTCTTAACATTCCAGCTGTCAGCCGTGTACTTAACACTTCAGTTGAGAGTGTTAAGAATAGTCCTCGCGCTTACGCGTGGAAAGCAGCTGTTGAGAGTTGGAAAGATAAACCAGTATTTGGTTGGGGTCCAAACAATTTTTACTACGCCTTTAATGAAAATTACAATCCGCACACGTTACGTTTTGGCTATGGTGAAACATGGTTTGATAATGCGCATAACATTATTCTAAATACCTTAGCAGTCCAAGGCATGTTTGGGGTTATTAGCTACTTAGCGATATTTTGTGCCGGGGTGGTTATGCTAAATCGCGCCCATAAACAGCAGCGAATTAATATACATCTGTTTGTTGTTGGTACAGCTTTTCTAGTGGCGCATTTAATCCAAAATATTACCGTTTTTGAAAATCCAACATCATACCTATATTTTATGTTCTGGTTAGCGATGATCAATCGTATGACCCAGGTAGTAGAAACTGTTGATGTAAAAAGCAGTAAACCATTTAAAATTGTTAAAACATTTCATGTTGTCGTTGTTGGTGGTTTTGCCTTGATAGCAAACCTCATATTCAACTTTGAACCTGCTTCTGCAAACATGCAAACGTTAGCAACTATTCAGGCAATGAGTTCAGATCCAATTCGTGCTTTACCAGCAATCCAAGACACACTCAATAGAAACTCACCGCATATCGATGATATAAGAAACGATGTTGGTAGACAATTAATTGATATCGTAGCAAATAACCATGAAAAGTTGGGCAAAGACAGAAGTATGCAACTTTTATTGGTTGCAGATGAAGCTTTACAGAAAAATTTGGTGTTACACCCGCGTGATATTCGAATTCATTTATTGATTGCTCAGCTTGATCAAACCGCTCTCCAGATAACCAACCAGCCACAATTCTTAATAGCAGCCGAAGAGTATACGCAAAAAGCGCTTTTGGAATCACCTCGACGTCAACAAGTAATCTATAGTTTGGCTAATATAAAGTTACAATTAGGTAAAAATGATGAAGCTATCGCCTTGCTACGAGGGGCGCTCAGTGATGATTCGACGATCGCTGAAACGTATTGGCGGCTAATGGTTGCCGAGAAAATGGCAAACCATGAAGATAAAGTTAAAGAAGTGTACTCGTTAGCTCAGCAAAACAAGATCACTTTTACTGCGGAAGAACAACAGATCGTTAACCGTGTTTTACTAGCTCCTCCTCCTACACCAGCAGCTGATGTAAAGAAAGGTGTAAAATAAGTATGGTAAGGCCTACCTATTCAGTTGTCATACCAGTGTACAATGAAGAAAAGAGAATTCCGATTAACATCGATGCGATTTTCTCTTTTTTTGCTGATGTAGGCAGTTCGGTAGAAATTATTTTTGTAAATGACGGGTCAAAAGACGCTACAGCAAGTGTATTGTCAGAATACCAGAAAAAATACTTTTTCACGGTAATCAACTATTCAATTAACCGTGGAAAAGGTTACGCTATCCGGGAAGGTGTAAAAAATGCAACAGGGGATTGGGTCGTATTTTTTGATATCGATCTTGCCACTCCGCTGCAAGAATTTATAAAGCTTATACAATTAAAAACAGATACCGACAATATCATCATTGGCAGTAGAAGAGTAGAGGGGGCACACATCAAAAAAAGTGAATCAAAGTTGCGGACATTTTTAGGGCAAGGATTTACTAAAATTTCGAACATACTTGTTCCAAATATTGCCGACTTTACTTGTGGATTTAAATGCTTCTCTCGACAAGCAGCGTTAACAATCTTTAGTCGAGCTCGAATCGATCGGTGGGGGTTCGATACGGAATTATTGTATATAGCTTATCTCCATAAAATAGCTATCAAACAAATTCCTGTAGCTTGGTCGCACGATAATAATTCAAAAGTAAGAGTAATTAACGCTATCTTTAGCTCAATTAAAGAGTTGACGCAGATGAAGATAAACCAATTAAAGGGTTTGTATAAATAATATGGAATTACACGAATACGCAAAAATGGATGCCATAGAAAAGGATCACTGGTGGTTTGTTGCCAAACGAAAGTTTTTAAGCGTGCTTGTTAGCAATTATGCGGGGGGCGATAAGAAAATGCTCGATATCGGTTGTGGCAGCGGGGCAGTGCTCGATTTTTTTAAAGCGAAAGGGTATCAAGCGGAGGGTGTCGATATGAGCGAAGCAGCTTTAGAATATTGTGATAAAAAAGGTTTGTCTGTAAAGCAGGGAAGAGCTGAAGAGTTACTGTATAGTGATAATTCTTTTGATATTATTATAGCTTCTGATGTCTTAGAGCATATTGATGATACGACGAGTGTGCTTAAGGAAATTAAAAGAATTTTAAAACCAGGAGGTATATTTATCGTGACTGTGCCGGCTCACCAGTTCTTGTTTTCACAGCACGACATTGCCCTTCATCACGTCCGCCGTTATAGCAAAAAACTATTAGCACAAAGTTTACAAACGTATTTTTCGGTTGAATGGATCGGGTGGTTGCATGCAGCAATACTTCCGCTTGCCGTGATTGCTCGTTTGACACGCCGGTTTATTCCGAGCAAAAAAGATTCGGATGTCGGTGAATCAAGTAGGTTTGTTAATGCTATTATGAAAAAAATATATGCATTAGAATTTTTTTGGTTTAAACATTTGCATTTACCATGTGGATTGTCATTGGGTGCGGTAGTCAAAAAGGCTAAAAAAATTTAGGCTGCATATGTATTTTATCAAAAAGAACGCAATTATTTTAAGCGGAGTTAGTTGGTTGCTTGTGGCTTTTTTTTCAGTAATTCGGTATGCCGCTATTTTTAACTATAAGTGTTACTTTCTAACTAATTCATTTTTGTGCCGTACGGAGATTACAAGTAGTGAAAAAGTAATGCTTTTTTTACTTATTACAACTTTCATAGTAGGTGCGATTATTGGGGGGTATGGAATATGGAAGAGGTATACTGCTGGAGAAAAAGTCTTGCCGTATGAAGGTAAAAAAGCGTACGCTCTTGTGGCCAGCTTTGTGCTGCTAGCGTCGCTGACTATTCCGTTTGGTTCAGGGGATTTTTCATATTACTTTAATACTGGGAAAGCTTTTTATCAAAATCAAAACCCATTTGTTGATGAGCGGAACATCGAGCAACCCTTTGTAGGTCATGGTAAAGTGTCATCCCTGACCGGATTTACGTATGGGCCGTTAGCCGGGCTGGTCTTTGAAAGGTTTTACGCGTTTAGCCACGATAGTCAAATTTATTTCATAACTCTTTGGAGACTGTTTATTATCCTCATTACTCTAGCTTGTTGCGGTACAATTGTTAAAATTATCCGCTTGCTTGGTTCAAAAGCTGAATACGCTAATTGCGCACTAGTATTACTTTTGCAACCGCTCTTTTTATTTGAAGTCATAGTTAATTGTCACTTTGACTTACTGTGGTTATTATTTGTATTACTGGCGCTATGGGCTGCTATCTTAAAGCGCTGGTGGCTCGTTATTCCGCTGCTTAGTATTGGGATATGGCTCAAATTTATACCGTTACTTTTGATCCCATTCTTTGCGTTGTGGTGGTGGCAAGAACTCACAATGGTTAATTGGAAAAAAAGAGTAACAGAAATCGCTCTTAGTAGTTTAGTTGCTGCAATTATAACTGTAGTAGCTTGGTGGCCGCTATGGGAAGGTTTTCGTGTGTTTGACTCCTTTATGCTTCAGACAAAATGGGCGGCAAACAGCATCTTCGCAGCTCTCTACTATTCATTAAAACCAAGCTTTGTTTGGTTATTACAGGATAAGGCCCACTGGTTTTTGACCAGACTCTTGCAAGGCTCGCTTATTATGTTTGGAACATACTTACTACTACCATATATAAAAAAAGTCTTCGCGGTAATTCGGAAAAAAGAACATTTAGCGCCATATGAATATGTGCAAATGATGTTCATTTCTCTTGTAGTGTATTCCTCACTGATTCAAAAGTCATTTTGGCCCTGGTACATTATTTGGTTGTTACCGTTTGGGGTCATAGTCTATGAAAAAACAAAAAACGTTTTGTTGGGGCAGCTATTAACATGGTTGAGTCTGGCACCATTAAGTTTCTATCCCATTTGGCAACTTAATTGGGCAATCTTTAAGACAGACGCTGCTGCAACTACTTGGTTTTGGTGGGTCCTTTTCATACTAATTTGGGTTTACCCACTTTCAAGATTGATTAAAATGAGAAAAAGTAATTTTGAACAACCAATCGACTCTATTTAATAGTATGTTATGAATCAAAATACACCTAAAAAAGCACTTATCACTGGTATTACTGGGCAAGACGGCTCCTATCTTGCTGAGTTTTTATTAGAAAAGGGGTATGAAGTACACGGGATTATTCGTCGCTCAAGTAGTTTTAATACTGGACGCATTGACCATCTTTTTAAGGATCGACATGAAAAGAATGTTCGCCTCCATCTTCATTATGGAGATTTAACTGATGGTACTAACTTAGAACGCATTCTTGCGAACGTGAAACCTGATGAAATTTATAACCTTGGTGCGCAGAGTCATGTAAAGGTTAGTTTTGAGATGCCAATCTATACAGCTGAAGCTGATGGCCTGGGAACAATACGCTTACTCGATGCAATTAAAGAATCTAAGTTGCCAATAAAATTTTACCAGGCTGGTTCATCTGAAATGTTTGGTAAAGTTCTGGAAGTTCCACAGCGTGAAACTACGCCGTTTTATCCACGTAGCCCGTATGGGTGTGCCAAGGTGTTTTCTCATCATATTGCTGTAAATTATAGAGAAGCGTACAATATGTTTGTCTGTAACGGCATATTGTTTAACCATGAATCACCTCGTCGAGGTCAAACATTTGTTACTAAAAAGGTCACTAAGGGTTTAGCAAACATCAAGCTCGGCAAACAAGACGTGGTGTATGTTGGTAATCTAAATGCTAAACGCGACTGGGGTTTTGCCAAAGATTATGTTGAAGTGATGTGGCTTATGCTGCAGCAAGACAAGCCGGATGATTACGTTGTTGCAACAGGAGAAACACATAGCGTGCGGGAAATGATTGAAGTTGCTGGCAGTTATCTTGGTTTTACAATTACTTGGAAAGGTGAAGGTTTAGATGAAGTTGGTATTGATGCAAAAACCGGTAAGACAATTATTAAAATTGATCCAGAATATTTCCGTCCGTCCGAAGTCGATCTGTTAATTGGTGATGCTACTAAAGCTAAGCAAAAATTAGGCTGGGAGCCAAAAGTTGGCTTTAAAGAGTTGATCAAAATTATGTGCGAAGCTGACCTCGTCTAAGAGAACTAATTACTTATATGATAAAACTTATCAAATCATCGTTTTATAACGAAAAAAAAACTAAACGTGCTTTAATAAGCTTTATAAAAAAAGCCAAGATTTTTAGCATGAACGATGAATGTGCCCGTTATGAGATTGAATTTGCTAAGAAACAGCAACGTAAACATGCGGTATTTGTCAGTAGTGGCAGTATGGCAAATTTGGTTGTATTACAAGCTTTGTTAAATCGTGGTGATCTAAAGGTGGGGGATAATGTAGGCGTCTCTGCTCTAACATGGGCCACTAATATCATGCCAATCATACAATTGGGCTTGAAGCCGGTTATAATGGATTGTAGTATAGAAAACCTTAATGTCACCGCAGAAACGGTTATTGAAACATTAAAAAAATATAAACTTAAAGCTTTTTTTATCACGCATGTCCTAGGATTCTGTGCTGATATTGCTAAGATTAAAAAAATCTGTGATCAGGAAAAAATTATTCTTCTCGAAGATACGTGTGAGTCGCTTGGGTCAAAAGCAGAAGGAAAACTACTGGGGAACTTTGGTTTAGCCAGTACTTTTTCCAGCTTTGTCGGCCACCACTTTTCAACTATTGAAGGTGGAATGATCTGCACTGACGATTCAGAATTGCATGAGTATTTAGTAATGGCACGTGCGCATGGTTGGGATAGGAATCTTACTCCAAAACAGCAGGCAGCTTGGAGAAAAAAATACAACATAGACGAGTTCTATTCTAAATACACCTTTTATGATCTAGCTTATAACGCCCGTCCAACTGAAATCCAAGGTTTCATAGGTAAAACAACTATTGGCTATTGGAATACAATCGTTAAAAAACGTGAAGGACATTTTAAAAAACTACATAAAGCAACACTGGAAAACCCAGACATACTTCCGTTGAAGGTGGGTCATATGGATGTTGTGTCTAATTTTGCTATGCCGGTTGTTTTCAAAAGCAAAGAGCTTTGGAAGTTGTATCGTACCCGTTTTGAAAAAGCTAAAGTGGAGATCAGACCTATTATCGCTGGTAATATGTCAAAACAACCCTTTTTCACCAAGCGTGTAGCGAAAGGACAATCTTGCCCGGGGGCTGCGTTTGCTCACGAGAACGGCTTCTACTTTGGTAATAATCCAGAGTTAACCAAGAAAGAAGTGCAACAGCTCTGTACATTGCTTAAAAAATAATTATGGAAAAACAAGCAAAAATTTACGTCGCTGGTCATAAGGGGTTGGTTGGTTCAGCAATTAAACGTGCGTTGGAACGCGAGGGTTATACCTCGATAATTGTGAGAACGCATCAAGAATTAGATCTATTGGATCAGCATGCCGTTGAAGAATTTTTTAGCCACGAACAGCCGGTGTATGTTTTTTTAGCGGCAGCAAAAGTTGGCGGAATAGTCGCTAACATGGCTGCGCCAGCTTCGTTTATCTATGAAAATGTTCAGATTCAGAATAGCATCATACACGCTTCCTATAAGCATGGTGTTAAAAAACTATTATTCTTAGGTACTTCATGTATCTATCCGCGCGTATGTCCGCAACCAATGAAAGAAGAGTATCTATTAACAGGTCCTCTTGAGCCGACTAACGAAGCATACGCATTAGCCAAAATTACAGGCATTAAAATGTGCCAGTATTATGACGTGCAGTACCAGACAGACTTTGTTGCCGTCATGCCACCTAATATCTACGGCTACAATGATACCTTCGATTTACAGCGCTCTCATGTCATTCCAGCGTTGATCCGTCGTTTCCATGAAGCCAAGGTCGCAAATAGCCCAACAGTGACCCTGTGGGGAACGGGTACTGCCCGCCGAGAATTCTTATTTGCCGATGATGTGGCAGAAGCCTGTTTGTTTTTTATGGATAACTTTAAGCCGTCTGAGGAGCAGGTTAAAAAAGGTGAGATATTCATGAATGTAGCGGCTGGAACGGACCAAACCATCGCCGAGCTTGCCAAAGTGGTCGCGTCAGCGGTAGGGTATACGGGCACGATTGCCTGGGATACTACCAAGCCTGATGGTATGCCTCAAAAGCTGCTTGATACCACTAAAATGACAACTCTGGGTTGGCGGCAAAAAACGAGCTTAGAAAAGGGTGTCGCCCTGACATATCAATGGTATTTAGAAAATCAGCCTTAAGACTACTATGGAAACCATAATTCGACCAAGAAAAAAAATTACGCTACGGGATTTTACTGAGTTAGTTCAGTATCGTGAATTATTGTATTTTTTCACCTGGCGTGATGTTAAAGTCAGGTATAAACAAACCATGCTTGGTGTAATGTGGGCTATTTTTCAACCCGTCATCACCATGGTAGTGTTTACCATCTTCTTTGGTAAATTAGCAAAAATTCCTTCAGATAATATCCCTTATCCAATTTTTGTGTATGTCGGCTTGCTTATTTGGCAATTTTTCTCCACATCACTCAATGAAACAAGTGATTGTCTGGTACAAAATAAAGCCATTATTACCAAAGTCTACTTTCCACGCTTATTGTTGCCATTTTCTTCAGTCATTACAAAGTTTGTAGATTTTTTCATCGCTTCGTTAGTCTTAATCGTATTAATGGCTTACTATCATTACTTACCTAATATTTTAGGATTATTTATCTTGCCACTCCTATTGTTTATCTCATTTTTAGCAGCATCCGGCGCAGGTTTACTCTTGGCTTCAATCAATGTAAAATACCGCGATGTCAGATATATTTTGCCTTTCTTTATTCAGCTATTACTCTTCATGACTCCTGTCATTTACCCAGCGAGTATAGCGGGTAAATATTCGTGGATATTGGCGCTTAACCCTATGACTGGTGTAATTAAGGCGGCACATGCGGCTATTTTGGGCAACGCACCTATAAATTGGGTGTTGCTTGGTATTTCAGGCATAATTTCAGCTATCCTGTTTGTGGTAGGAATACTCTACTTTAAAAAGACCGAACGTTACTTTGCAGATATCGTATAAACCTATGGAACCAATTATTAGTGTCAAAAGTGTCAGTAAGCGGTACGATATTACCCATGCTAATGGGAAGTATGTTACCTTGCGCGATGTAATGACTAACATACTCAAAAGTCCGTTTAGTTTTCTTAAAAGCAAGGCAAAAAAAGCCTTTCATGGTGAGAATAAAGAAATTTTTTGGGCATTAAAGGATGTAAATTTTGATATTAAACGTGGTGAAGTCGTTGGTATTATTGGCCGTAATGGTGCTGGTAAATCAACCTTACTTAAAATTCTTTCGCAAATTACACCGCCAACCGGTGGTGAAATTACGTTGCGAGGTCGGGTTGGTTCATTGCTTGAAGTCGGAACTGGATTTCACCCTGAATTATCAGGTCGAGAAAACATTTTGTTAAACGGGGCGATTTTGGGCATGAAGAAAAAAGAAATAATTGCTAAGTTTGATGAAATAGTTGCATTTGCGGGCATTGAAAAATTTTTAGATACTCCAGTTAAATATTATTCATCTGGCATGTATGTTCGGCTGGCTTTCTCTGTTGCCGCACACATGGAGCCGGATATTTTAATTATTGACGAAGTGCTAGCAGTGGGAGACGTTGAATTTCAAAAGAAATGTCTCGGAAAAATGAACGAAGTTTCAAAACAAGATGGGCGCACTGTCTTGTTCGTTAGTCATAACATGAATGCTATCGAGGATTTATGTTCTCGGGTTTTATACTTCGATAAAGGGGTTCTTATTAAAGATAGTACTAATGTACGCGAGGTTGTAAGTGAGTATATTCGTGGTCAAGAAGACGGTAATATTGTCACCGAATGGGTTAATAATGGTAAAGAGTATCGTAATCCATATTTCATTCCAGAACGTATTGCTATCGTTGATGAACGCGGCGATAAAATGGTCATGCCAAAACGGAACGACGCTGAATGCTGGATTCAAATCGAAGGAACAGTTACAAGTCTTAACAAATCTCTGACAATAGGTTACGCAATTTTTAGTGAAGAGGGGAATTTGCTCTATTGGTCATTTCATACCGATGCTGAAGAAAATAAGTGGCCCCAATTAAAAATGGGAAAAAATGTGTTGCGAAGTAAGTTTCCAACTCGGTTATTGAACGAAGGTCTTTATCGTATCGAATTCATAAGCAGCCTACATTTTATCCAGTGGCTAACCGAGCCTGGTGTAAACGCGCCGGCAGTGTATCTGACTATACAGGGTGGCTTAAGTAATTCACCATATTGGATGATCAAGCGAGCGGGTTTGTTAGCTCCGGTTAACGAATGGTCATCATTGAATCAATAACTATAAAGAAGGATATGGTTATAATGCAGTTACTCGGTGGTTTAGGAAATCAGATGTTTCAGTATGCGGCAGGAAAAGCACTGGCAACCCATCATAAAACAGAATTTAAAATTGATACGAGCGGATTTAAAGAGTACGCCTTGCATGATTATGTACTGGATCATTTTATGATAACAGCGGGGGAAGTTAGTGAGAGTGAGTTACCCTCTGTTAAAGAACGTGCACTGCCCACATCCCGAATATGGCGAAAGTTATATCCGTATGTGCAAGCTTTACGGCCATACCATTCAAGACGCATTTTTGACGAACCATATTATCACTTTAATAAGCGTTTTTTAAAGCTACCGCCAAATGTTTATATCCGTGGTTATTTTCAAAGTGAACGTTATTTTAAAGATATTGAAGATATTATCCGCAAAGAATTTGTAGTAAAACAAGAATATGGCCAGCTGGATCAGTTTTTGGCTGAAAAGCTAAAAACGCATGATGTAATTTCAGTTCACTTTAGACGCGGTGATTATGTTACCAATAAAGGTATAAACAAATTGTATGGTACGCCGTCATTTGAGTACTATGAAAAATCCATCCAGCAAATTGCCGCACGCTGCAAAAATCCGTATCTATTTATTTTCTCAAACGACAGCGCGTGGGTTAAAGAAAACTTTACCACACAAGTTCCAAAAACATTTATTAGTGATTTCTCAATGAGTAATTTTCAAGAGCTCACTTTAATGTCAAAGTGTCACCACAACGTCATTGCTAATAGTAGTTTTAGTTGGTGGGGTGCGTGGCTTAATCAAAATCCGTCAAAAATAGTTCACGCGCCATCTCGATGGTTTGTAACTAAAAGGTGGAATACGAAAGATGTTATTCCAAAAAATTGGACGCAAGTATGAGTAAAAATCCCAGAGTTTCAGTGGTAATGCCCGCATATAATGCAGAAAAGTTTATTGGCGAGGCAGTTGAAAGCATACTTAATCAAACGTATGCGGATTTTGAATTAATTATTATTGACGATGGGTCAACGGATCAAACTGCTGCTATTGTGCGTTCATTCAAAGATGATCGCATACGTCTTATGCAGAATGGGGTTAATTTAAAAATTACCAAGAGCCTTCTTCGTGGGTGGGATGCTGCAAAAGGGGAGTATATTATTCGAGCTGACAGCGATGATATTAATCTTCCAGAAAGATTTTTTGAGCAAGTGCAGTTCATGGATACACATAAAGATGTAGATATATGCGGTTCATGGCTACAATGTTTTGGTGTTTCGGATGAAATAGTGCGTTATTTACCAGAACACAATGATATACAGCTTTATTTAATGGTTTTCTGCTGTATCGGTCACCCAACAGTAATAATGAGAAAAAAGTCGTTTGAGACACATGGTTTGGGATATGATGAGAAGCTTGTATATTGCGAAGATTATGATCTGTGGGTGCGCTCAAGAAAGCTATTGCGTTTTGCCAATATACAAAAAGTATTAGTTAAATATAGACTTTTAACATTCACAAAATCAATACAGAAAGATCTTGATAGTAAGTCAGATGAAATTCGTTTTAGGCAGATTATTGAATTATTACCTGAATGTTCCGAGGCAGACAAAAAAACTTTTTATAGCATAATTACTTTACAATTTGAACGTAATCCAATCTTTCTTAAGGAGGCTTGCGCTTTTTTAATTCGCATGTCAAAAGCAAATAAAGTGCAAAAGATTTACGATCAAAAAGCCCTTTACGCATTTATAATTCAAAACTGGTTGTATATCTGCAATCTCTACAGTAAATCGCAGCTGGTATCTTGGCCAAATTTTTGGAAAGCCACCGCACAAATTGCATACCTTAGTCCAAGTGTATTTATGTATAAAATTATTCACAAATTACTAAAAGTGATTAGTCATAAAACTTGATCGTAGAATAATATGGCAATTACTGCTCACTGCTTAGTTAAAAATGAAGAAAAGTTTATTACATACGCCGTACGATCGGTGATCGATTTTATTGACCAGATACTGATCTTTGATACAGGATCTTCAGATACTACTGTTGCAAAAATTGAGGCTTTAATGAAAGAATACCCTTCAAAAATATATTTTGAAGAAAAGGGTATATGTGATAAAAAACGTCATACAGAGCTTCGCCAGGAAATGGTTGAAAAAACGACAACTGACTGGTTTATGGTTTTAGACGGTGATGAAGTATGGACTAGGAGAGCGATTGCCGAAGCGGCAGAATTAACAAAGCGAACTGACATAGATTGTCTTATTGCACCTTTTTATCTTGCTGTGGGTGATATCTACCATTATTCTTGGCGTGGACAATTTACAATAAATGATAAAAAAATCCATGCCACTGCGCGTTTTTTCAAAAAACATACGGGAATACGCTGGAAGGGTCAGTATGGGGAAGATTGCCTATTTATTAATGGAAAAAACTGTATTGATATAAGTAGAAAACAAATTTTACAGCATAAATTCTGGCACCTAACGCATTTAGAGCGTTCATCGATTGGTAGCGATTATTCCTCAGGACAGTCGCGAGATTTAAAAAGAGTCCCGACGTACTTCTTGCTTGGAAAAAAGATTACCGAACCAGTTCCGGAAGTTTTTGAAGGTCAACCCAAGCTTGGCTCTGCACGTTCATTTATACTATTTTTGGGTCACTGCGTAAGAAAGATGCAGCAAAAATTATATTATTAACTTAAAGTTTATGACTATTCTAGTTACAGGTGGAGCAGGATTTATTGGGTCGCATTTTGTGCAGCTTATTTCAGCCCAGCCAAACACAAAAGTTATTGTAGTAGATAACTACTATCAAGGTAAAGAAAATATTTTAAAAAGAGACAATGTAACCTATCACGAAGTTGATATCTGTAACCTTGAAAAATTACAGGCTGTGTTCAAAGAATCTCCTGTTGACGCTGTGGTTCATTTTGCCGCCATAGCAAACGTGCCAGACTCTATTGCTCGACCTGCTGGTTATTATCAAGCTAATATCATCGGCGGATGGAATCTTTTAGCTTGCATGTTAGAAAATGGAGTTAAAAAAATAATATTTTCGTCTTCAGCCGCAGTCTATGGTGAGCCGCTCAGCGATTTGATTAAAGAGGACCATCAGAAAAAGCCAATCAATCCATATGGGTATACCAAATTAGCTTTCGAAATAATGCTTAAAGATTATCATACAGCATACGGTATTAATTCCGTATCTTTCCGTTATTTCTGTGCGGCAGGCCGTGAAGAAACTGGAGAAATTAATGAGCATCATATTCCAGAAACACATGTTATACCAATGTTGCTTGAAACAGTCACAGGCAAACGAAAAGAATTTTGTGTGTACGGCAATGATTTTCCTACTCCAGACGGCACCGGAATTCGTGATTATATCCATGTGAGTGATTTGGCTGAAGCGCACGCATCAGCTCTTGATGTTCTTATGAAAGGTAATTCTGTGTGCACAGCATATAACTTGGGTACGAACCGCGGCTGTTCAGTTATGGAGCTTATCACCGCAGTTGAAAAAGCGAGTGGGAAAAAGGTTCCGTACGCAGTAAAACCTCGACGGCCAGGGGATGCGTCAGTTTTGGTAGCTGATGCTACAGCTGCGCGCCGCGATCTTGGATGGCTCCCTAAGTATATTTCCATAGATTCAATTATTGAATCAGTGTATAAATTTTACCGGTAACTATGAAAGCACTTATTTTAGCTGCTGGTCTAGGCACGCGTTTACGTCCTCTGACTGATACAATTCCTAAGCCCCTGGTTAAAATAGGTGGGCGCCCGTTGCTCGCTTACCATTTTGATTCTTTGCGGAAACATGGAGTTAATGAAGTTTTGATTAATACTCATTATCTATCAGAGCAAATCAACCATTTTGTTAAAGAGTACTGCGCTGAACACAGTGATTTCCAAGTAAGTCTTACATTTGAACCTGAACTCATCGGTAGTGCTGGCACATTACGTGCAAATGAAGGATTTTTTAGTAATTGCGAGGATTTCTTTGTTGTTTATAGCGATAATTTAACCAACATTAACTACAGCCAATTATTGTTAGAGCATAGGTTAAAGAAAGGTATTGCCACAATTGCAAGCTACTTTGAACCAAATCCAAGTTCTAAGGGAATTATTATTTTTGATAAGAATAATCGAATTGAGCAATTTATTGAAAAACCTCGACCAGAACAAATTGTTAGTAATATTGCAAACGGTGGTATTTATGTGTATAATAAAGCGATTTTATCATACGTACGGGGCCTAAAGAAGGATCCTGTAGACATAGGTAAAGATCTTTTTCCGGCTTTGGTGGCTGCTGGAGAAAATATGTACATATATCCAATGAAAGAATTCTTACTTGATATTGGAACTATGGAAGGTTACGATAAAGCAAATAACATAATAAATACATTGGAATTTTAAATATGGAAAATAGTACAAATATTTTTGGCGGTGAACGATTAGATTCAAAAAGTGGTTTATCAAAAAATAACCTCACGGAGCATTTAGCGCGCTATGGGCAAGTGCCGGGAAATACAGAAGCTATTATTTTAGATATTGGCTGTGGTAGCGGACACGGCAGCTCACTTTTGGCAAAAAAGTTTAAAAAAGTTTATGGTGTAGATGTTGCGGAGGACGCAATTGCTTACGCAAAAAAGAATTGGGCTACCTTGAATGCTGAGTTTATGGTAGGTTCTGGCACAGCTATTCCCTTTGCCGATAAAACATTTGATGCGGTAGCTGCTTTTGAAGTTTTTGAGCATATTGAAAAATGGGGATTATTCTTACAAGAAATAAAACGCGTTTTAAAACCGGGCGGCAAGCTCTACATGTCAACCCCAAATAAAGATATTTATTCGCCGGGCACAAAAAAGCCGATCAATCCACACCACTTTTTTGAAATGACTATTCCTGAGTTCAAGAATGCATTATCAAACTATTTTGTAATTGAGAAGTTTTGCGGCCAACGCACACCGATTTATAACGACCATTTTGTGTGGAAGATAGCTAACCCGCTCTTTAAGCTTTTTAAGCCAATTATTGGGTATAAAGCTATTAATACCTGTAAATTAAAAATTATCAATTGGATTAAACCAGATCTTGAATTGAGTGATATTGTATTTTCAACTGATGAGGCCTTTTTGAAAAAATCTCGATTTATGCTCGCGCATTGCGTCAACTCATTGTAAAAGCATTTATTATGGGCGAAAAGGTAAAATTGCTCGAACTAGTAAGTTCATTGGGGTATGCCGGCACACAACGTGCCATGTTAACTTTTTGCAGGAATATCAATAAAAACTTTTTTGAAGCTTTTGTTGGTGCGTATGATGCCGGCGGACCTCGTGAAAATGATATTAAAGAGATGGGCCTCAAATACGTAGTTGCAAACAAAGACATCACTGCATTGCTTCGTTTTATAGAAGAAAACACCATTGACATAGTTCATTTCCATCGTTCCGGTCACCATATCCCATTTGAGTATGAAATCATTAAAGGTATAAAAAATTTAAACAAAAACATTATTATTATTGAAACAAATGTTTTTGGAAAATTTGATACCCTCGCATTCCCGCTAATCGATTGTAGTATAGAGGTTAGTAAAATGATGATGAACGAGCGGTATGTAAAGCTCGCGGGTGCATTTGATCCGGGACGCATGCTGGTATTATACAGTCCTGTCGATGTGAACACATTTCTAAAAAATAAACCTACTGAGGAAGAAGTGTTAGTTTACAAAAATAAAAATGGCATCAAAAAGGATGAATTCGTTATTGGCCGATTGGGGAGGCCAGATGTTTCAAAATGGTCTGATCTACTCATCAATATGATGCCGCACCTTGTGAAATTAGTGCCAAACGTAAAATGTATCTTGCAAGCAGCGCCAACATCACGGATTAAAAGGATTAAGAAAAGTCGTTGGGCAAAGTATTTTGTCTTCCTGGAGCCGTCCACAGATGATAAACAAATTGGATTATTCTATAGCGCACTCGATGTTTATACACATTCATCAAAAATTGGTGAGTCTTTTGGGTTAACAATGGCTGAAGCCGCACTTTTTGATAAGCCGGTGGTGGTTAACTCAACTCCTAACCGAGATAATAATCAATTGGAGTTAGTTGATCATATGCAAACGGGCATTATCGCAAATGAGCCACAAACATTTGCCCGCGCACTTGCGTATTTGTATCAGAATTCCGAAGAGCGAGAGCGAATGGGAAAAAAAGGTCACGAAAAAATTGTGCGTGAGTGTGATGGAAGGCTTGTTACAAGTATGCTCGAAAAGATATGTATAGAAAAAATGTTGGAAAAAAGTTTGCCTGTTGAGCCTCTTGCCGCTAAACACTATCGCTTAGTACAACACTATCCTTCAACAGAAGACGTTATAGATTACCGTGTAGAATATCAAAAAAGATTGCTTAATAATTTTACCAAGTTAACGGCCGTTGAAAAAGCTGTTAATTTGTTAAATAAACCAAAAGATTATTTTTACAAACTATCAGATTTCATAGAAAATAAATTTTAAGCTTATGTATTGAACCAAAGTTATTTACATATATGATCTTGATAACAACAAAAAAATGATCGAAAAAATAAAAGTTGTTTCACTCGCTAATGACCTTGGTATGGGCGGAACAGCGCGACAAATTGTAACATTGGATAATTACATTAACAAAGACATCTTTGATCATCTTGTAATATCACTATCCTCAAACGATAATACACGACGTCAGAGGCTGGGCCAAGAAACCGTACGTGAAGCGGGAACGAGCGAAGAGGCAGCCAAAATAATACAAGAATTTGGGGCCCATATTGTTTACGGTCATAGACATGGGCGCAATGAGCCTTCGCATGATGCTTTAGCACGTTTACTTACTGATCAGACGATAATCCATCAAAATACTTTTAGTGCTTTTGATGCTGGAGATTTTGGGAAAAAGGCAGTTCAGCATGTGTTTGTAAGTCAAACAAACGTTGTAAAATATTGCCGTCAAAACCGGTTACCATTTGTTTTTAATAAATTAAAAACAGTTTTTGCTCTCGTAGATGTTAATAACTTTGAAAAAAACAAACCAACAGTTGAAGAAATAGAAAAATATCGTAAAAAAATAGGTTTAAGGCAGGGCAGCTTTGTTGTGGGAAGAATTGCACGCCCAGTGGCGGAAAAATGGGATGATATGATGGTTCTTTTTGGAAAAAGAATTTCAGATCCGAAGCCTGATATTCAGTTTGTCGTTTATGGGGTCCCTGAAAATAAAAAAGAACTTCTGAAAGTTGTAAACAGTAATATAATAATTTGCGACCCAACCGCGTCTGATAAGGAATTGGCCTGCTTTTATTCTGTAATAGATGTTTTGGTGCACGCCAGTCCTATCGGTGAGTGTAGTTCAGCAAACATAGCTGAAGCAATGCTGTTTGGAAAACCCATCGTGGTTAGCTCAACACCATTCCCGCTTTTTACATTTGGACGCAATCACACTAAAGATAATGGTCAAATTGAGCAGATAATAAATGGAGTTAATGGTTATATAGTAAAAAATGCTGCAGCAATGGCCAAAGCTGTAATTGAACTTCAGAATAATAAGGAGGTAACAAGAGAAATAGGAGAGCGAAATCGCAAAAAAGTAATGGAAAATTATGATGCAAATATTGGTGTTAAAACGTTAGAAAAAACATTTATTGAAACACTTGCGAGTAGCGGTAAAGAATTGAGTCCTGCAATCAACAAATATGCGGCAACATTAGTCTATTTCCCTTCAGAGCAGATGATAGCACAATGGTTTGACGAGTATGATAGACAACTTGCACATTTTTATGGCAAAGAGTACCATAATACTGCTTTTGAAGTATTAAAGTTGTTTTGGTGGAAAAATAAAAGCCGATTTAAATCTTATTTTAGGTAAAAATAATATTGTATTCTAGCTATGATTATTGTACGCGCGCCGTTAAGAATCAGCTTTATTGGGGGAGGCACTGACCTGCCTGATTTTTATTCTAGATATCCAGGTAGAGTCATCTCAACCACAATAGATAAATTCGTCTATATTACAATCAATCCAATGTATCGTGATGGTCGTTTTATCGTAAAATATCAAACGGTAGAAACGGTGGAAAAGCCAGAAGAATTAAAACACGACCGTGTTCGTGCGGCATTGCTTGATCTTAACGTCAAAAAAGGTTTGGAATTAAGTTCTTTTGCGGATATTCCTTCTAAAACAGGTCTTGGATCATCTTCTAGTTTTTCAGTCGCTCTTATTAAAGGTCTTAATGCGTTAGCTGGTAAAACAATGAGTCGCGGTGAAGCCGCTGAAGCAGCGTGTCGTCTAGAAATTGACCTACTACGAGAGCCGATTGGCAAACAAGACCAATATGCAGCTGCATTTGGCGGTTTTAATATCTTTCAATTCAATTCTGATCATACGGTAACCGTTGAACCTGTGCTGCTTGATTTTAAAAAGCGTGCGACACTCGAGGATCATGTGTTGCTTTTCTTTACAGGTATTACACGTCAGGCTTCAAGTGTCTTAGTAGACCAACGCTCAAAAATTGATAAAAATTTTGAAACCTACAAGCAAATGTCCGATTCAGTTTACGATTTTCGTGACAAATTAGTTGAAGGAGATGTGGCTGGAATGGCAGCAATGTTACACGAAGGATGGTTGCGTAAAAAGAGCTTGAGTGACAAAGTGTCCAACGGGCCAATAGACAATCTTTATGAAGAAGGTATTCGAGCTGGGGCGCTCGGCGGTAAGGTTTTGGGCGCGGGCGGCGGCGGTTGTTTATTGTTTTTGGCTCCCCCAGAAAAGCATGCGGCAATCCTGCAAGCGCTTACAGAAAAAGCTAAACAAGAGGGTCTGGGAGACTCCCAAGAAATAAAAGTTAAATGTTCACAATCAGGTACTGATATCCTGTTTAATACTAGCTGGCACTCATACACCTAATACTATGAAAACATACATTAATAACTATCTTCAAGAAAATATTGATGCGATGAATGCAGTCTCACGTCTTGAAATTTCTAAAGCGATAGCGCTTTTACAGTCTACCTACGAACGAGATGGTCGTATTTATATTTTTGGAAATGGCGGATCACTGGCGCTCGCTACACATTGGGTAAGTGATTTTAATAAAACAGTCTTCAGTCACAATCTTGAATTGCACACTCGACGATTCCAAGCAATTCGCTTGCCGACCACTGAAGAAGAAATGTCAGCATGGGCTAACGACGTAGGCTTTGATATGGTTTTTGCAGGCCCATTACAGAACTATCTCCAGGACAGTGATTGTGTTATTGCTATTAGCAGTTCCGGCAACTCCCCAAATATTATTAAAGCTGTTGAACTCGCTAAAAGCCGTCATGTACCAGTGATTGGTCTGTCAGGTTTCGACGGCGGTAAATTAGCAGCCTTAGCCGATGCCGCGCTAGTTGTTCCGACTGAAAAAGGAAAATATGGACCGGTTGAGGGCGTCCATGGAGTATTGTTGCACCTCATCACCATGTATTTTCAAGCTTATTTTGACCATCTAGTGGCTAAAAAATAATACATGAGCAAAGGAATGAAAATAGCCTTTTTTGACCGCGATGGCGTAATAAACAAAAAGGCAGAAGAACATCATTATATTACTCGAGTAGAAGATTTTGTATTTAACAAGTCAATTTTTCAGCTTTTCCACAAATTAAAAAAGTTAGGTTTTGAGTTCATTGTTATTACAAATCAGCGCGGTGTTGCGCGCGGGCTCTATACCGAACAAGATTTAAAAAACATCCACGATCACATGTGTCAGAAATTGACAGAGCAGGGGATTACTTTGCTCGATATTTTTTATTGTCCACACGATATCGGACAGTGCGATTGTCGAAAGCCTCAGCCTGGATTATTAGAGCAAGCATGTAAAAAATATACTATCGACCTTTCAAAGTCGGCGTTAATAAGCGATAGTAAAGGCGAGATTGAAATGGGTAAGCTTTTTGGTATTAAAAAATCAATATACATTGAATCTGATACTATAACCGATGATACGGCAAAAGAATTAGAACAATCAACGTTATAGCCCTCTGGATGAGCCTGGAAGGTTTAAACTTTGTCTTACTGGCAAGAAAGGATCAAGCGTATTGATTTTTGCCTTAAAAAGGAGTATTCTGAAGATGAATTACTCAACCAAAATATGGCCACTATTTCCGCCTGTTTAGTCGTTTACAACGAAGAAAAAGTTATTGAAAAGTGTCTATCCAGCATCAAGGGGTTAGCTGATGAAATTATCATTGTTCATGATGGACAATGCTCTGATAGAACTCTTGAAATAGCTAAAAAATATACAAATAAAATTTTTATTCGTGAACATATCGGTGAAGCAGAGCCACACCGTGCTTTTTCTTTTAATCAAGCGAGTGGTGACTGGATTTTACAAATTGACGCGGATGAATTCCTCAACGAAAAAGATTTTCCAATTATACGACAAAAATTGCTTAATCCAGATATAGGTGGACTGCTGTTTCAATGGGAAATGTGGACCGGAAGCAAAAGTGTTATTATACCCGGTTTCCGAAAAATGTGCTTTATACGCAAGGACTCTTTCCATTACTGCGGAGTACCGCACGAAGCTGGAACTGTAGATAAACGTTTGGAAAAAACTGATATAACATTATTCCATCGTCCTGCCTATAATAACATTGCTTGGAGAGCATTTCTAAAAAAGCGCGCTAAGTGGGTTCCGGTGCATGCAAAATACTTCTTTCCCGAGCTAGTTAGCTATGACTGTTTTAACACTAGTCCAGAGAAGTGGATTAAAAGAACTGAGCGCGTTAAAAAATACATTGCATTTTATATTCTTGTTGAGCCGTTTAAAATGTTTTTAGGCCAACAAAAGAATGGTTTATGGAAGAGTTGGTCCGGGATAAACATTTCAATGCAGCATTTTTACTACTATTTGACTCTCTACCTCCTGGTTAGGAAAATGAAAACAGCAGTACTACCTAAAGAACACTTATGATGATACTTATCCAAACGATAGTTATACTAATTGCAGTAAAGTACCTATTACTATCTTTTGGGTATAGTATTTGTTTTATTATTACTTCAAAGACTTTTAGGCAGCTAATTGTAAAAAGAAAAGCAACTAAGAATGAAAATGCTAGCGCAGATAAAGCAGTGCAGCCAGGTTTTTTGAGCAGAGTACTAAACGGTTGGTTGCGATACTCATTAATGTGCACCGGTCGGATTCCAAGTCACTTTATAAGAAGTATTCTTTATAAGAAGGTGTATCATGTACAATTAGGAAAAAAAGTAGTGGTCCATGGCGGGGCGGAGATTAGAGCTCCCTATAATGTTGAAATTGGAACAGGCACTATTATTGGTGATAACGCAATACTAGATGGTAGGAACGGCATAGTAATCGGGAAGAACGTTAATCTAAGCACTGGAGTGTGGATTTGGACAGAACAGCACGATGTGCAAAGCCCGCATTTTTCATGTAATAACCAGGGTGGGCGTGTTACTATCGGTGATAGAGTGTGGATTAGCGGTAGAGCAATTATTTTACCTGGAGTTACTATCGGTGAAGGCGCTGTGGTAGCCGCAGGCGCAGTCGTAACCAAAGACGTAGAGCCATTCAGTATCTATGGCGGTGTTCCAGCTAAAAAGATAGGTGAAAGAAATAAAGATCTTGTTTATGAGTTTGATGGTAAGCCGCTAGCTTTTTATTAATATTGCATATGGATTCAAAAAACGAAATGGCTGTTTCGATCGTAATCCCAACGTATAATGAAGCAAAAAATCTTCCGCTGTTGCTTGAAGAAATATTCATGTATTTAAAACAGGCGTCTATTGAAGCTGAAGTTGTTATTGTTGACGATAATTCACCAGATGGGACAGGGGATATTGCTGAAGAGCTTAAAAGAACCTATCCATTGCAAGTAATCCATCGGACTGGTAAACTGGGGCTGGGGAGTGCGGTGCGCGCAGGTTTTAAAGTGGCACGAAACCCGATAATCGGCGTTATGGACGCTGATTTAAGTCATGATCCAGCAATCTTAAAGGAGCTCATACATTCATTAAATGATAATGATATAGTAATTGGTAGTCGATTTAATGAAGGAAGTACGGTTGAAAACTGGACAATTATTCGGCAGATAATTTCTAAAAGCGGGGTATGGATTGCCTGTAAATTAACTAAGGTTAAGGATCCTCTGAGTGGTTACTTTTTTTTAAAAAAAGAAAATTTAGAAAAGTTGGAGCTACAAACAACCGGCTACAAAATTCTTTTGGAAATACTTGTAAAAATGATTGATGTTAAAGCGAAAGAAGTACCTTACACATTCCGAATGCGAAAATACAGTACGTCAAAATTAAACTTTAAAGAATTTATTTATTTTGGCAAACAGTTAATTGAGTATTCTTGGTATAAATTATTTCATTAAAACTTTTTTATGGCAAAAAATAGTTGGGATAGTTATTGGAAAGAAAATAAAAATAAAGAAACATTTTTTAATGGACTTGTTGCAGTATTGCGTAAGTATTACTTTGCAAAAGCCTTTGCTAAATTTCTTAACCAACATCATCCAGTTAAAGGGAAGAAAGTTTGTGAAATCGGCGTAGGTTCTGGACTTACCTTGGCACATATTAAAAACCTTGGTGCTAGCAGTTGTGTCGGCGTTGATAATTCGAATGAAGCAATCGAATTGGCAAAGCAAGAAAATAAAACGTGCGAATTTGTCTTTGGTGACGCTTTTAAACTTCCGTTTGCGGACAAAGAATTTGATATCGTGTATTCACTTGGTCTAATCGAACATTTTAACAGAGATCAGCAGCGCCAAATTTTGGCTGAGCAAAAGCGAATTGCTAAGGAATGTGTATTTATCGAAGTTCCATACGACGTATTCTACTTTAGATGGTTATTTGCATTTAATCGTTCACGCGGCCGTACGTTAACCTTCAGTGATGAAGAATTATTTACCAAAGCTACTTTCCGTGATATTGGATTAAAAGGTGAAAGTAAGTTAATGCCAACTACCTTCTTCCTGACCATCGGACATTTTGAACCTAGTAATACTTAGGTATGTGGGAAAAAATTCAAAAGATCTATAACCACAAATGGTGTAATTATTACCTTGTATTAGTGGGTTCTCTTTTGATATCTTTTTTTCGAATTGACCACCAAAGTCTTTGGTTGGACGAATCAATTAGTATTGAATGGGCGGCAAAAAAGCCATTGATTTGGATTTGGGAAAATGTTCCGAAAACCGATCTTCATCCACCAGTTTATTACAGTATTCTGCATTTCTGGCAAAGCGTTTTTGGTGATTCAGTCTTTTCTATCCGCGCCCTTTCCGCATTATTCTTTGTAGGCAGTAGTTTGCTTATATATTACTTTGCGAAATTAATTTTTTCATCAGATAAAAAAGCATTGGTGGCAAGTTTGTTGTTCATAACAAATCCATTCGCCGTCTTGTACGCACAAGAAGTGCGCTCATACTCATTTCTGATTTTTTTAATTCTCATAAATGCTATTTTCTATTATAAAATAGTTTTCTTGAAAGAAGAAAATAAGCGTTTATATCTGTGGTACTTCCTAACGGCCCTCATTTTCATCTATACCAATATTATTAGTTTGTTTGTATTGCTAGCGCACGCAATCATTGTGCTTTCAAAGAAAGATTTGAATTTATTTAAGAAATTTTTATTTGTATATACTTTATTATTTTTGGCTTACATTCCCGTGCTGAAAATTGTACAAAGCGCTAACAAGTTTGATTACTCATATTACTACACAGAAAAGTTTAACATTGTAATGCAAGGTGTCGTTGCTATAGCCGGCTTTATTGGCGCAAGAGTAAACGTCTTAAATGGTAAAAATCATATTTACGGCTTGTTAGCAGCGAGCTTGGCGCTTTACGGGTTGATTTTTCTTTTTGGTTTAAAAAATATAAAAAAATTAAATACCTACTTACTTTATTTTTTTGGTCTTTCATTAGCGATTACTTTAGCTGTAACATATAGTAAATTTCCAGTACCCGATCCTAAATACTTTTATGTAGCTTTCCCTTCGTTCATCCTCCTAGTCGCTAATATACTAGCTGTTATCGATAAAAAAATTATTAGGAATACAATTTTAGCTGCAGTATTACTGGTTAATAGTGTTTTTCTTTACAATTACTTTTTTGTAAAAGCGTACGAGAGAGAAAATTGGAAGTCAGCAGTAAAGCAGGTTGAACAAAACTATGCCACAGAAAAGAATAAAACAGCTGTAATGATAGCCCCGTTTTCTGAGCCGTATACAGCATGGTCATATTATAGTCAGGATAGTATTCCGGGTATTGGCGCTTTTAAATATGGAAATAGCACCACATCCATAGAACGAGCTTTTAGCGAATTTAACAAACCAGCAAAAGACATTATTTATCTTTCGAGGTTTTTACAGCCGATGTACGATTCAAATGATACTCTTAAAGCCGCGCTCGAAAGTCGGGGTTATGTAAAAACAGACGATTTTGAAGATACCAAAGTGATCTTTTGGCGCTATGACCGAATAGTTACAACGACCCCGTTAAGATAATTTTCTATGAATGAAAATAATAAAGCACCAGTTTCAGTTGTAATTGTTAACTATAAAACACCTGAGCTTACAAAAAAAGCGCTACAGGCTTTGTTTGCGTCTAGTGTTACGCCAGCGCAGGTTATTCTAGTGGATAATAAATCAGATGATGGATTATTCGATGTTGTTCGGAGTGAATTTCCTACAGTGCATTGCATTGCCAACGATACTAATGTTGGTTTTGCTAAAGCTAACAATTTGGCGATTCGGACTATCGCTAATCAGCCATATGTTTGGCTACTTAATAGTGATACAGAAACTGGTAAAAATAGTCTTGAGCAACTAGTTTCCTATATGGAAAAACACAAGGAAGTAGGCGCCCTTTCTCCACAGCTAGTGTATCCAACGCGTGAATGGCAATCGGTAGGTGGTTACTTTCCATCGATTAGTAATGTTTTCTTCTATTTAATTCCGTTAACCTATTTTTTACCAAAAAAATTTCGTTATAAGCTAAAAAGTATCGCACTGTTTCCACAACCGATCCAAAAAGATGGGGTTGAATTGGATTATGCTACGGGGGCCGCCGGCTTACTAAGAACTGAAGCTTTAAAAGAAGTCGGTCTTTTGGGTGAAGAATATTTTATGTACTTCGAAGAAACCGACCTATGTTGGCGGATGAAGCACGCTGGGTGGAAAGTTGTGGCGATTGATACTGATCCAGTCATGCATGTCTACGGCGGTAGCTTTAAAACAAAATATGATGTTCGACGTTTGAAACTTTTTCAAGAAAGCCTAAAGATTTTTATTAAAAAGAATTACTCGGGAAGTAAAAAAATAGTTATGCTAGCAGAGATATTTTTGTTTGGCTCGCTAAGCCTTATGCTTAAGCGTATAAAAGCTCTCGTATGATCTCACTAATCATTACTGTACTTAATGAAAAAGATACGTTACCAGAGTGGTTTGCCAGTATCAAAAAGCAAACACAGCAACCGGATGAAATTGTACTTATTGACGGTGGATCAAGTGATGGAACATGGGAGCAGTTGCAAAAATATGCTAGCCAATCGGTAGTAATCAAACAATCCAAGGGTAACATTTCGCACGGTCGTAATGCGGCAATTCGAAAAGCCAAAGGGGATGTTATTGTTGCTACAGATGCTGGATGTGTGTATGCGGACACATGGTTCGAAGAATTGGTGAAACCTATCCTTTCGGGCAAAGCCGATTTTGCGACAACAGGTTTTGGGCCCTGGCTTAATACATCTGATACATTTGTTACACATCTCATTGCTGCTGTTACTATTCCAAAAAAGGCTGAATTTAGCCAAAAAGGATGGTTAGCTTCTAGCCGTTCCGTTGCATTTCTTCGTTCGGTATGGGATACTGTGGGTGGTTATCCAGAGTGGATTCCTATCTGTGAAGACGTCATTTTTGACCTAAAAATCAAGAGTAATGGCTTTAGAGAAGCCTATATCCTGGAACCATTAGTTTCATGGCGTCCGCGCACTAATCTATCTAGTTTCTGTAAACAGCTGTTCCGTTACACCAAAAGCGATGGTCATGGTAAGCTTTTCTTCGGCAGACAGCTCCTCCGTTACGTAGTTTATCTTGGAGCAATTGTATTGCTAATGTGTGGAACCGCACTATGTATCGTAGTTCTTTTAGCAGGTATATGTCTCTACAGTTATAAATTTTTGTCGCGCTGGTGGTCGTTTACAAAATCAAAAACCTGGACTTACCGTTTGGTTGGCAGCTTGTGCATACCATTTATGTTGGGGCTAGGTGATGTTGCTAAAATGGCGGGTTGGCCAATCGGAGTGTTTGAACGCAAAAGTGGAAAAATTCGTTATCAATCTTTATGAAGTTATCAGTCATTATAGTTAACTGGAATACAGCTGAACTAACAAAAAATGCTATTGCCGCAGTTTTTAATGAAACGCACGGTTTTGATATCGAAGTTATTCTAGTTGATAATAATTCTGCTGATAACAGCTTAGCTCTAATCAAACCGTTATTTCCGCAAGTTATATATATTGAAAACAAGGATAATCTTGGTTTTGGCAAAGCCAACAACCAGGGATTAAAAATTGCTAGAGGGGAATATATAATGTTTTTAAATAGTGACACAGTAGTTCTCGATGGGGCACTCAATAAGCTCATTGCATACCTTGAGGCTCATCCGGAAGTGATGATGGTTGGTCCACGATTGCTTAACGGCGATATGAGTTTCCAGCACGCTTGTCGCCGCAACCTTCCAGATATTAAAAGTTCTTTTTTCCACTTATTTGGATTAACTAAAATTTTTAAAACTAACAAAACAATAAACGCCTACAAGAAATACGCCGATGACCCAAATGTAACAGAGCCAGTAACGGGTTTATCAGGTGCAGCAATGCTTTTCCGTCGTAAAGTTTATGAAACCATCGGTGGTTTTGACGAGGCATTTTTTATGTATGGTGAAGATTTAGATTTTTGTAAGCGAGTTTTTGATCAGGGCTGGAAAACAGTGTACGTTAGCGATGCAAAAATAATTCATTTTGGTGGGGGTAGCAGTAAGAAGCGCCGTACAAAATCTTTGGTTAACTTTTACGAAGCTATGTGGTTGTATTATAAAAAACATTTTGCGCCAAATAACTTGTTTGTCATAAATGGGGCTATTTGGTTTGGCATCAAAGCGCGCATGGGTTTGGCATTATTAGCAAACTCCATTAAATAATTCTATGGCAACTATTCTTATAACGGGAGCAGCCGGCTTTATCGGATCACATTTAGTAGAGCGACTTCTTAAAGAAGGAAATCGTGTGATTGGGCTTGATAGCTTGTTTACTGGTAGTGAGGACAATCTAGCTAATGCTCGAAAAAATGAAAATTTCAGCTTCATTAATCATGATATTGTTGAGCCATTTTTTATCGATGAAAAAGTTGATCAAGTATATAATTTGGCCTGTCCAGCGTCACCGGTCCACTATCAGTCCAACCCGATTCATACAATTAAAACAAGCACGCTTGGTGTAATCAACGTGCTCGGCTTTGCTAAGAAACACGGTGCGCGAGTTCTTCAAGCATCCACCTCAGAAGTCTACGGTGATCCAGATATGCACCCACAGACGGAAGAATACCGTGGAAACGTTAATCCGTTTGGTCCGCGAGCATGTTATGACGAAGGAAAGCGTTGCGCTGAAACTTTATTTTTTGAATATAATCGCATACACGGTTTGGAGATTAAAGTGGTTCGCATTTTTAATACCTATGGACCTCGCATGTCGATGCATGATGGTCGTGTCGTCTGCAATTTCATTGTTCAGGCGTTAAAAAATAACCCGATCACTCTGTATGGCGACGGTTCTCAAACCCGCAGCTTTTGTTACGTTAGTGACCTAGTTGATGGTTTAATTAAAATGATGCATTCGCCAAAAGAAAATATTGGGCCTATTAACCTGGGTAATCCTGAAGAGCGGACAGTAAAAGATTTGGCTGAAAAAATAATTACAATGACCAAATCCACCAGCGCGTTAATCTTAAAAGATCTGCCGGTTGATGATCCGCGACGCCGTTGTCCAAATATTGATAAAGCCAAGGAAATCTTGGGTTGGACTCCAAAAGTGGGGATACAAGCAGGTCTCGAAGAGACAATTGCTTACTTTAAGACCAAAGTTTAATAGCTATGAAAATTTTATATATTGGTTCAGGTTTTGTTGGGAGCTGTTCCGCAGCTGTTTCGGCCGATAGTGGACATACCGTCCTCTTATTTGATATTGATAAGGAAAAAATTAAACTATTAAGTTCGGGTGACCGCGATAGCATTGAAAGCTGTATTTTTGAAGATGGCTTGGGGGATCTGCTAATACGTAACGCTGAACGCTTAACCTTTACCACTGACTATAGTGATGTTAAAAAGTTTCTCAATGATTGCGACGCTATTTTCATGTGTTTGCCAACACCAGAAATCGGCGAAACAGGGGAGAGTGATCTTAGTTTCTATTTTAACGCAGCTGAAAATTTAGCAAAAAGTTTGGCTGAACGGGGTAAAGGCAAACAGGAAAACTATGTTGTAATCATTAACAAAAGTACCGTTCCGATTAACATGATTGATACAACCGAAAAAATCATGGATAAATTCGGTGTAAAAAATTATGGTGTAGTTTCAAATCCAGAATTTTTAGTAGAAGGAAAAGCGATTGAAGGGTCTATTCATCCAGATCGTGTTGTTGTGGGTGCTTGGACAGACAAGGATTTTGCAGTTATGCGCCAGGTCTATGAGCGGTTTTATAATACATCTACTGTTAAGTATATTGAAACTAATCCGAAAGAAGCGGCCGCCGGTAAGCTTCTCGCTAACTTCGTCCTTTTTAACAAATTAGCTGTTTGTTTCGATGTTATTGGGCGTACTTGTGAAAACTTTACAGATTTACAATTTGAAAACATCCGTAAAATATTGTTAACCGATAGTCGTATTGGTTCTTGGGGGCTTTATGACAGTCTTTACGCGGGTGGTAGCTGCTTCATTAAGGATGCGCGCTCGTTGTCACATCAGCTACAAACAGCCGGACAAAACGCCTCAATTGTTAATGAGACGTACTCTGCGAATAAACGTCAATTAGAGGTCTTTATTGGTCGGGCCGAAAAAGAAGTCGCATTCAAATGGCTTGATAAAAAAGTTGCGCTTCTTGGTACTGCTTTCAAACAAGATACAAATGATATCCGCAATTCCCCGAGTATCGACATTGTAAACTTCCTACTTGAACGTCAGGTTGATAGAATAGCAATCTATGATCCAGTTGCTACCGAAAATTTCAGCCGCCTCTTTAAAGCATCAAAACAAATTGCATACCAAGAAAGTGAAAGTGCGTGTTTAGACAATGCTGACGTAGTGATTATTGCTACAGATTGGCCGCAATTTCGCACAGTGGCCGACGACCTGTTAAGATTAAAAAATCGACCATTAATTATGGATGGACGCCGCTTATTACAACCGCGCTACGATGAATTAACGAAAGCTGGTTTTACTATTATAGCAGTTGGCTCACCTTTAATTAAAAGTTTATAAGCATATGGCTAAGTTACTAGTAACTGGGGGTGCGGGTTTTATTGGTTCTCACATAGTAGACCGATTAATTGATTTAGGCCACAAAGTAATTGTCCTTGATAACTTGTTATTAGGAAAAAAGAAATTTGTAAATGCAAAAGCTAAATTTCACAAAGTCGATATTCGTGACTATAAGAAAATAGCTAAATATTTTAAAGGAGTTGAAGCCGTTTTTCATCTTGCAGCTGATCCGCGGTTGCCAATCTCAGTTGAAGACCCGATTACCACCCATGAAATTAATGTAACAGGAACACTTAACGTACTCACTGCAGCGCACAAAGCCGGTGTTAAAAAGGTTATCTTTTCTTCTAGTTGCGCAGCACTCGGCGATCAAAAAC
Organism: Candidatus Magasanikiibacteriota bacterium; assembly: GCA_046590235.1. Lineage (GTDB taxonomy): Bacteria > Patescibacteriota > Patescibacteriia > Magasanikbacterales > GWA2-37-8 > 2-02-FULL-45-10. The sequence goes on from JBKJTY010000035.1 coordinate 84,278, forward strand.
CGCCTGTTAAGGAAACGGCCCTCCCAGCTCCAGCAAGCCCTTATGGACTACACAAGTTGATGGGTGAGGAGTATTGCCGTATTTTTTCTAAATTGTACAGCTTAGAAACAGTTTGTTTGCGATATTTTAATGTTTTCGGACCTCGAAAGCTTGCCACCGGTTCTTATCCAATGGTTATTCCAACATTTCTAGCGCAACGAGTAGCTGGTAAAAAAATGACTATCATTGGTGATGGTAAAGCCACTCGCGACTACGTACACGTTTCAGATGTTGTTGAAGCAAATATTAAAGCCTGGCAATCACCGGTAATTAATGGTGTAGCAATCAACATTGGTTCTGGTAAACAGACAAGTGTGAATGAAGTAGCTGCTTTCATTGGTGGGGCAACAACAAACGTGGCACCTCGCCTTGGTGAAATGCAAGCAGTTGAAGCTGATATTACGAGAGCGAAGCAATTGTTGGGTTGGACTCCAAAGGTTACGTTTTCCGAAGGTCTAAAGGCGCTTAAAGATGAGTGGGGAATATAATAACAGCATAACAAAAAATCCCGATTGAGTCGGGATTTTTTTAATGTTGGAGTAACAATTATTTTGCTTCCACTACAGAAACGAATTTGGACATTTTCATTGTGCCATCAAAACGAATACGTTTGTGCTGGCTGAATTTGACCTTACCATCTGCGAGTGCAAAGAGTGTATCGTCGCCGCCTTTTTTAACATTGGTACCAGCGTGAACACGTGTACCGCGTTGGCGGATAATAATACCACCTTTTCGGATAACTTGACCATCGTGGATTTTGACACCCAAGCGTTGCGCTTGCGAATCGCGACCCAACCGCGTCGAGCCACCGGCTTTTTTATGTGACATAGGGACTTATTAATTGATTTATTGGAGTGCCCATAGTATACTACACCGTACTCACTTTGTCAACTGGTATGCTGTACTCACCAAAATTATACCTCAAGGAACGCCTCGTTATGGTCATAGTAGGCCTATCCTCGGCTATCCAAGCCGTGTCCTGGTGGTATGTTGCCAGTAAAATCAGACCGACAGAAGACTCTCTTTTCCTCCATTATAACATCATTTTTAGTATCGATTTAATTGGTGAATGGTGGAAGGTTTACACCCCATCTTTTGTTGGTTTAGTCCTCCTTTTAATTAATCTCTTTGTAGGTTGGTTGCTGTATGGCAACTACCGGGTCATGAGCCGTGTTTTATTGGTCTTCATGGTCTTAATCGAAGCAGCACTTCTCGTCGGTCAAGTACTTTTGGTTAACTTAAACGCATAAAGCCTATGTTGGGGACAGAAAATCGTCGTGCAGACCGTGTTTTCCTGATCTACCTGAGTACTATGATCCTATTCGGCTTGGCATGTCTCATGTCAGCCAGCGGACCATTAGGCGTCGCCAAATTTAGCGATGCCTATTTTTACGTTAAAAAACAAGTGCTGTTTGGATTGATCCCGGGAGCTATCCTGTTCTTAGCTTTTGCAAAAATTGATTATCACCGGTGGCAAAAATGGTCTTGGGTGCTCTATGCTGGCGCGCTCATTTTATTAGGTCTCGTCTTTATACCAGGAATTGGTATTGCTATCAACCATTCCCGGAGTTGGGTTGGTTTTGGACCATTTAGTTTCCAGCCGGCAGAATGTGCAAAGTTAGTTCTCATTATTATGCTGGCGCATGTCTTAACCAGCAAGCAATATGATTGGGAAGATTGGCAAAGCAGTATATTGCCGGTAATAGGCGTGATAGCACCGGCTATTTTATTAGTTTTAGCGCAGCCTGATGTTGGAACATTATCGATTATGGCAATGTCTGTTTTTGCCATGCTGTACGTGGCTGGTGTGCCTTTTAAATATTTAACCGTCTTAATCCTTGCCGGAGTTTTGTCCTTGGTTGCTTTGGTGATGGCCGCTCCATACCGTGCGCAGCGGCTTACCACCTTCCTACATCCTGAGCTTGATCCGCAGGGGGTCGGGTATCAGATGAATCAAGCGTTCTTGGCGGTGGGTTCAGGTGGGTTTTGGGGGCTTGGATTCGGGCATTCACGCCAAAAATTTCAGTATTTACCAGAAGTCAACGCTGACTCAATTTTTGCCGTTATTGCCGAGGAGGTTGGGTTTATTTGGTCGGCTGGTCTTATCGTGCTCATCCTACTTATCACCTTCCGCGGGCTGAAAATTGCCAAGGGTTCGCCTGATGCATTTGGGGGTTTACTGGCAAGTGGAATTATGATATGGTTTGCATGGCAATCGTTCCTCAATATTGGCGCAATGGTGGGAGCTTTGCCCCTTACTGGCGTCCCATTACCGTTTGTCAGTCATGGTGGCACGGCGCTCATGATGGAGCTTGCTGCCTTTGGGCTAGTCACTAATATTTCTAAATTTAGTAAATTGACGTAATTTATAGTGTTATGAAATTACTTGTTTGCGGAGGCGCGGGGTTTATTGGTTCGAATTTTATTCGCCACATGCTCGCAGCACATCCTGATTACAAAATTGTTAATCTTGATAAATTAACATACGCGGGTAATCTCGAAAATTTAAAAGATGTAAGTACAAATCCGAACTACACCTTTGTACAAGGAGACATCACTGATCTCGAACTATTAAACAAAGTAATGGCAGACCATGGTATTACTCATGTTATTAACTTTGCCGCAGAAACACATGTCGACCGATCCATCCATGGTGGTGCAAAGGAATTTGTGTTAACCAACACGCTTGGGGTGCAAATGATTCTCGACGCTGTCAAATTTAACAAAGTAGAAAAGTTCGTAAATGTTTCCACTGACGAAGTTTACGGCTCACTCGAGCTAGATGAAGAGCGTCTCTTTACTGAAAAAACTCCAATTTGGCCAAACATGCCATACGCTGCCGCAAAAGCTGGCGGTGATCTTATGTGTAATGCCTATTTTGTGACTCATAAGTCACCAGTTATTGTAACGCATTGTTCCAACAACTATGGCCCGTTCCAATTCCCAGAAAAATTGATCCCATTTTTCGTTTTCAAACTCCTAAAAGGGGAGAAGGTGCCTGTTTACGGTGATGGTTTAAATATTCGCGATTGGATTCATGTTGTCGATCACGCAAAAGCACTCGACCTCTTGCTCCACAAGGGTGTTCCTGGCGAAGTTTATAACATTGGCGCAGATAACGAACGTAGCAATCTTGATCTAACCAAAATGATGCTCAAAGCTATGGGCAAAGGCGAAGATATGATCGAATACGTCACCGATCGCCCTGGCCATGACCGCCGCTACGCAGTTGATGCTTCAAAAATAATGAAACTCGGTTGGAAGCCGGAGTACCCTCGTGAAAAGTTCGAGCAAGGTTTGCTTGAAACAGTTGCATGGTACCAAGCTAACACTGAATGGGTTGAGCAGCTTCGTGAAAAAAAGAAAAATGAAATGAATAAATTCCAAGATAATTTGGAGCGTTCTAAAAACAAAATGCAATCCGCTACTTAATCACTTGTCATTCCCGCGAAGGCGGGAATCCAGGATACTCACTTATGAAAGAGTTCAAAAAAATAACCCTCAAAACATTTAACAACCGTGGTTTCAATTTAACACCGGTTGAGTTCAAAGATATTGTGCCATTCGAAGTAAAGCGCATGTATTTTTTTGAAAACATGAAGCCAGAAGATAAAACTGGTGCGCATTGCCATAAGATAGAAGAAGAATTTTTCATCCAGGCCAAAGGTACTTCAATTGCTGTAATCGATCAGGGAAATGGGTTAGAGGAAATTCCTGTTAAAGCCGGTGAAGGACTGTATTGTCCAAACTATGTTTGGCATGGCTTTAAAGACGCTTCTGCTGATGCTGTCCTCATTGCGCTTTCTTCTACCAACTACAATCCAGATCGCAGTGACTATATCGAAGATTACCAAGCATATTTAGGTTTTCGAGACGAAAAATTAAAATCTTAAATGTCATTCAGAGCGAAGCGTGGAATCTTCTGCTTATGTCGTTTACGATTGGCATAATGGGGAGGTCCTTCGGCTTGGTCTCAGGATGACAATTGTTGTATGAATAAAATTGTTATTTTAGGTTCAGAAGGCATGCTTGGCTCAGCGCTGATGAAACAGTTTGCTGGTGAGTACGAAGTAATCGGCCTTGATCGTAAAGACATTGATGTTACTGACCCAAAAAGCGTCTTAACAAAGTTGCAGGCGATCTCTCCAGCTGCTGTTATTAATGCTACCGCCTTTAACAGTGTTGATGAAGCTGAAAAAAATGAAGACGCTTTCGCCTTGGCAAAAAAGATAAATGGTGAAGCTGTTGGCGGTCTTGCCGCGATTACGAAACAATTAAACATTCCACTCGTCCACTTTTCTTCAGAATATGTTTTTAGTGGGACTGACATGGCGGGTTATGATGAAACTTCTGCCACTGCCCCGATCAACAAATACGCCGAAACTAAACTCCTTGGCGAAACATTGTTACAAAAAAATACCGATCAATTTTATTTGATCAGATTGTCTCGCATGTTTGGGAATCCTGGTCTAAGCGCCATGTCTAAGAAAAGTTTTGTCGACATCATGCTCAACCTCGCTTTGCAAAACAAACCAGAAATTAAAGTAGTTGATGAAGAGCGCAGTTCCCCAACATATAGCAATGACCTGGCCGAATTTGTTTTTGATCTCGTCCATAACGGCAGACCATTCGGTATCTATCACGGTGCGAACAGTGGTGTGTGTACCTGGTATGAAATGGCCAAGAAAGTTTTTGAACTAAAAGGTTTGAAGCCAAATTTGATTGCGATTAAAAGTAGTGATTACCCGCGCCCAGCGAAACGTCCAATGTTTTCAGAGTTGATTAATACGAAAGTAAAGAAGCAGCGGAGTTGGGAAGAGGCGTTGGCCGACTATTTGAAATAAAAAACGTCTAAAATTACAGAAGGCCGGCGGGACATCTCGGATAAATCCGATAGTCCCGCCGGCCTTTTTTGTTGCCGTTCTAGTTCTAGAAGTGAAAGCCCGCGACCGACATCGCCGCGAGGGCCATGCCGTCGGTGAACTCGCCGTTGGAGATCATCTTGCGGATCTCCGGCTTGGAGAAGAGGCGGACGTTGCCGATGAACTCGAACTCCTCGGGCTTGTTCTCGCCCTGGCCGACGATCTCTGCCACCACGACGTACTGCGCGTTGGCGAAGAAAGTGCTGTTGGGGTTGGAGCGCCCGACCACTTTGGCGTTCCCGATGATGAAGCCCGCCTCCTGTGCCGCCTCGAGCTTCGCCGTCTTGAGGACGAACGCGTTGAGCTCCTCGACGTTGTCGGACGGCGGGATGAGGCCGCGCGGAGCTTCCCAGCACTTCTGGCCGAGCATCTCGAGCGCCTCGCTCCAGCGCCTGCCTTCGTCGAGACCTGCCACGTACTTGCTCGGGTTCTCGACCGACAGGCGCTCGCCGACCATGCGGTAGTTCTGGATCAGCCCGACCTTCGCCGATTCGCCCTTGCCGGCGATGCAGATCACCACCGAGCCGGGGTTCTCGATCATGAAGAACTGGTCGTAGAGGTCGCGGAGTTGCCCGTCGACGAGCTTCTGGATGACGCCGCGGAAGATGGCCCAGCCGTTGGGGTTGATGTGCCCGACCCCTTCCGAGGTCGAGCGCCAGCCGACGAGGGGCTTGCCGCCGGCGTTGAGCTTGCCGGGTTCGAGGTCTTCGATCTGGAGGAGTCGGAGTGCGCCTTCGCGGACTGCGGTCATGCGGTGCCTTCTTTCAGTTGTAACTAGAACGTTGGTGTCACTCCAACAGACCCGACATGGGCCAGCGAAGATAACAACACAGTATAGCACAAAACAGGCCTTTTGTCAAGGTATTGGCATGAATTAGCCATTTTAAGGCATAAAAACGATGGTTACTGCTTGACGTCCCCAAACAACCCTGCTACGAATAGATAAGGAGGGCTTTTTTTATCTCAAGGCATATCGTCGCAGCCTTGACAAAACCACTATTTTGTGGTATACTCTCCAGTTAGTAAAAAGTAGCTTTAACCTTATGTTTAAGCCAAAAAACAACGAACAAAAGCCAAGAATTGCGATTCTAGGACATCGTGGTATTCCAAATAGCTATGGTGGTTTTGAGACGCTCGCTGAGGAAATCTCCGATCGTTTAGTTGGCTTTGGCTCCAAAGTGGTGGTCTATTGCCGCCAGAACTACTTTAAAATGCAGCCCCCAAAGCATAAGGGCGCTGATTTGGTCTATTTGCCAAGTATCCGCAACAAGTTCTTGGACACGCCATCCCATTCCTTCTTGAGCGTGCTCCACGTCATTTTTAAACGTACCGCCGATGTGGTTATTATGGTTAATGTCGGTAATGCGCCATTTGCCTTGCTTGCCAAACTCTTCGGTAAAAAAGTCATCTTCTGTGTTGATGGTTTAGATTGGCAGCGTAAAAAGTGGGGCAAGTTTGCTCGCTGGTATTTACGCACCTGTTCCTATTTTGCGAAGCTTGTTTCCCATGCTGTAGTTACTGACGCCCAAAGTGTCCAGGATTATTATAAGAGCGCCCGTAAAACTGAAAGTGTTTTGATCCCGTACGGCACAGAAATTGAAACTGACATTCTTCCAGACACTGATGTGCTCAGTGAATATAATTTAGAATACAAAAAATACTTTACGTATGTCGCACGCTTTGAGCCGGAAAATAATCCGCTCCTGGTTGTAAAAGCCTACGTTGCTTCTGGTAGTACGTTCCCGCTCGTTATGATCGGTGATAATCGTTATGATCAGGTGTATGTTAATGAAATTAAAGCGGCGGCAAATAAAAATGTTATTTTCTTAGGATACGTTTTCGGTAGCCGTTATAAACAACTCGTTAAAAATTCCTTGGCCTATGTCCGCGCAGCGGAAGTGGGTGGTTTATCTCCAGCTGTGATTGAGGCTATGGGCCGTGCCGCTTGTGTTATTGCTAACGACAAACCAGAAAACCGCGAGCCATTGGCTGACGCTGGTTTATTCTACAAACTCAATGTGGCCGAACTAGCATATCATTTTAAACAGTTAACTGAACACCCGGAACGTGGTATTGAGCTTGGTAAAAAAGCTGCTCAACGCGCAATGGTATTATACAGTTGGGATACGATTGCTTTTGAATATTTTAAAGTTATTAAAAAAGTCGCAGAACGTAAACATGCTCTTGCCGAAACGATTGCTGCGACAAAAGTTTCTTCTGGTAAAAAACGAGTGCTTATCACTGGTGCGGGCGGCATGCTTGGCAGTGCGATGTGTGAATACTTTGCTTCTAATTACGTTGTATTAGCTACAAGCGCTCACCCAAATGAAGCTTGGATGACTACTCTTGATGTACGCGATCAAGTTGCTTACGAAAAAACAGTTGCTGAGTTCCGTCCTGACTATATCTTCCATTTGCCTGCAATGACAAATTTGGAACAGTGTGAAAAGAGTTTGCCGACTGCCTATGCTATTAATACGCTTTCCGTTAAATATGCTGCGCAAGCCGCAACAAAGTACGGTGCAAAGCTTGTCTACATTAGTTCAAGCAATGTCTTTGATGGCAGTAAGAAATATTATGCTGACAATGAAGAGCCAAACCCAATCAATGTTTACGGTTTAACTAAACAAATGGGTGCGCTCATGGCAGAATACTACGCGCGTGATTACTTAACTTTACGTTTAGGTTGGCTCATGGGTGGCGGTCCGACAAAAGATAAAAAGTTTGTTGCCAAGATTATTGAGCAGATTGTCGCTGGTAAAAAAGAATTGCATGCCCTGACTGATAAAGCAGGTTCAGTTTCTTATGCTCGTGACGTCGCGAAGAATCTTGAACTTTTGTTACAAAAAAATGTTACCGGTACATACAATATGGTTTGTAGTGGTATGCCGACTCGCCATGAAGTGGCGCAGGAAATCGTTCGTCTTCTTAATTATAAAGACGTTGTGGTTAACGGTGTTGATTCTAGTTTCTTCGCACAAACATTCACTACAGCACGTTCAGCATCAGAATGTCTGGTCAATGAACGCTTAACTAAAGAACATCTAAATTTACAACGCCCATGGCAAGAAGCTTTGGCGGAATATGTAAAGACTGACTTTGCCTACGCGGTGAGTAGTCAAGAAGTGGTACAGGCTACAAAAACTGCTACTGCATAAAATAAAAAACTACCCAGTACTCGGGTAGTTTTTTTATTCCTACAATAGTGCAAGTTGCATTGCGGCGCTCGTAGCCTCAGCTCCGAGGTGGTAACGCGCATGCGCTTGTTCTGGGGTGTTAACGGTGATAATGCCAAACCCAACCGGAATTTTCTCATCGAGGGAGACGCGCAGAGTGCCTTCTTGGACCATTTTACAAACATATTCAAAATGGGGTGTCTCGCCGCGGATAACACAGCCAAGAGCGACCAAGCAGTTGTATTTCCGGGTGAGGGCTAACTTTTGGAGGGCAAATGGTAATTCAGCACAGCCAGGAACCTGGTAGACGGTAATGTTTTCATCAAGTACTCCGGCACGAGCTAGCTCGTAGCGTGCGCTAGCGAGAAGCTGAAGAGTAACATCGTCGTTAAACTGAGCGACCGCAATACCGACTTTAAGCGCGTTGCCTTTGATGATAGGAGATGGTTTCTTAGTAAGTTGCATAGTAGTAATAGGTTGGCATTCATACTATACCGCATAGCCAAAAAAGTCTAGGGAAGGAGCGTTTACAAATACCAAGGTAACGAGTATTATAAGGATACTATTAACGGTGTCATTCCCGCGAAGGCGGGAATCCAGGACACGGTACGTTGGTATCCTAGATTCCCGCCTTCGCGGGAATGACAA
>JBKJTY010000016.1:0-6068 GCA_046590235.1 Candidatus Magasanikiibacteriota bacterium
ACGGTGGCGTTTGGTGAAACAACACGGACGATTGTGAGTGGGGGAAGTACGAATGCGTTTGGGGATACTACTTCTGTTGTGGCGCCGGTGATTAGTAATATTGTGGTGAAGAACCAAGATCCATTTAGTGCAATTATTTCATGGGTAACTGATAAAGAAGGTAATTCTATCGTTGAGTATGGAAAGAATGTTATTTATAGTAAGATAGCTGGCGATGTCATAAGTCAGGCACTAACTCACAGCGTTTCCTTATTTAATCTTGATCCAGCTACGACATATCACTTCAAAGCAATATCTTTTTCTGATGTTAAGAATCTGGGCATATCTGATGATCTTACCTTTACTACATTGAATGCTGCCGGTGAAGTTGTTACATCAACCCCGGAAAATAATACAACAAATGACGATACGGAATCTTCATCCGACGACTTTTTGTTAACGAAGATTAAAACTGCATCTGTAAAGCTTCTCGAAAAAATGCTTCGTTCCTTTACTGTTAATCCTGCTATTAAAGAAATTCCTGAAGATAGTATCGTCGCTACTATTGCCGATATTACGCAGCGTGTTGTTGGTGCTCCAACTATTGTTGGTTTGCGGCCTGAAGTGCAGGTGCGCGGTAACTCGGCTATTATTGGTTGGTATACTGATAAGAAGACGGATGGTTATGTTTCGTTTGCAAAACATAGTGATTATCAACCAGCTGCAGATAAACCGTATACTTCAAGCGCTGCTGATACGGCACCTATTTCAACCGTTCACATTGTTGACCTAACTAATCTTGAGCCTGCCACCCAATACCACTTCCAAGTTGTTTCAAAAGGAGAAATTGGTAGTGAAACAAAGAGCGCAGATTTTGTCTTTACTACAGAATCTGTCTTGCCAGTAATTGAGAATGTTAAAATTGTTGAAATCAAAGCAAGTTCAGTTGATCTTAGTTGGAAAACAAATATTCCAACTGTTTCTACGATCGTTTATACCAACTTAGCGACAAAGAAAACTTCTGTCATTGGTGATCAAACTTTGTTAGTCAATCATACCTTTACTGTTCCAAATCTTGAGCCTGGTACTCGATATTCTGTTATAATCAAAGGTGAAAATGAAGCTAAGGATATCATTTCTTCAAATCCGGTTACCTTCACTACTACTATCGATAACGGCGCGCCTATTATTTCTAATGTCTCAGCGAATTCCACTTTGTATCCAGGTAAAAATTCTAAAGTGCAATCTATCTTAACCTGGAAAACAGATGAGCCATCAACATCACGTGTTTATTTCCAAGAAGGTGTTCAGGCAAATGGTACTGTTGCTTCAACAACGTTGGATGTAGCATTTACCACTGATCATTTGATGGTGCTTACAAACTTTAAACCAGGAACTGTTTATAAATATTGGACCGAGTCTGTTGACCCATCTGGCAATGCTTCAAAATCTGCTATTTTCACCATGTTAACTCCGATTCAAAAAGAAACAATCATTGATATTATTGGTAAGAATTTCCAATCTGTCTTTGGTTGGACAAACCAAGTAAAATTATAAAGTGAAGCTACTATTGCTTCAGTTGACAGTGGATAACTCGGGGTGTATTCTAAGTATAGTTTGGTACGAGGTTTGCAAAAACTATTCTGTAAATAAACCTATCGGTTCGCCAATATTTGTACCGCTCGTGGGTGGTACGTGCGGCTTACCAAATTACCTCTATGGGATAGGTTTCTGCACCTTTGGCCAAACAATAAAAAAACCAACCGAGATCGGTTGGTTTTTTATTTGCTATGCTTATTAAGCTGCAACGGTTGTCATTTTCTTGCTGAGCGTGCGGCGGCAGCTAGAGCAAATGCGGATACTTTGAGAACCGAGGCGGAGCAATTGTAGGTTTGGTTTCTGGCGGCGTGGCACTTTAACGTTAGAGTGACTAACGTGGTTAGCGCGTGCGGCTTTTTTAGCACAGAGGACGCATGACATGCTCATATGTTTGTATTGATTAGAGACTTGGTTTATAATGTTGTAAGTGGGCTTAGTATAGCTTATTGTTAGCCTTTTGTCAATCCTTAACCGAGAATATGGACTTTCTTAGCTTAATCTTCTACTTTTTGATCATCATCCCGTCGGCAATTATTCATGAATATGCGCATGGTTGGGCCGCTGATCGGCTTGGGGATCCAACCGCTCGGTATGCCGGCCGCTTAACGCTTGATCCTCGAACACACATTGATCCTGTTGGAACTTTGCTTATGCCGCTTGGGCTTTTCTTCCTCTCCGGTGGTAATTTTTTATTCGCCTATGCCAAGCCGGTACCGTTTAACCCATTCAATTTAAAAAGCCAGAAATGGGGGCCGGCGATTGTCGGTGTAGCAGGGCCGCTCGCTAATTTACTTTTGGCTACCGCGTTCGCGTTGGTGTTTCGTATTGTTGCTCATTTACCAATTGCGGAATTTGTCGCTATTATTGTGTATGCAAATGTTCTTTTAACTGTTTTTAATCTCGTACCACTACCGCCACTCGACGGTTCTAAAATATTGTTTGCTGTCATGCCGCCATCATGGTACCAGCTCCGTATTTTTTTGGAGCGTTACGGTTTTATTATCGTCATGTTTTTTGTTTTTTTCTTATTTAGATTCTTAGCACCTGTTATTACGGGTATTACTTCGTTACTTCTTGTTGGGTCATTCTAATCTATGTTATCGGTCTATACTGTTACTGAATTTATTACGAATGTTAACCAGATAATCGTTGGTCAATTTACTGTTGAAGGTGAGGTGTCGCAGTTTAAAATTAGCCAAGGTAAATTTGTCTTTTTTGATTTAAAAGACGCTACCGGTCTACTTTCTTGTTTTGTCATGCTCTTTAAACTCAAAGTACCGCTAGAAGATGGGATGAAAATTCGTATTACCGGCTATCCGCGTGTACGTGAACAGACCGGACGGTTTGGGTTTAGTGTCGAGCAAGTTGAGCTTGTTGGTGATGGTGCTCTGAAGCGTGCATATGAATTATTAAAAAAGAAATTACAAGAAGAAGGTTTATTCGATACAGCTCGTAAACGTGCTATTCCAAAAATCCCTAATCGTATTGGCGTAATTGCGTCAGGGGATAGTGCTGCTTTCGGTGACTTTAAACGCATTCTCACCAATCGCTGGGCTGGAGTTGAAGTGGTGCTTCGACATGTTGCTGTGCAAGGGGAATCAGCAATACAAGATATTGTTACGGCGTTTCAAGAATTTAATGCTGTGCACGATAGATTTGATGTGCTTGTTATGATTCGTGGCGGTGGATCACTTGAGGATTTGGCTGCGTTTAATTCTGAGCTTGTTGCTCGAGCGGTCTACGGTAGTCGTATTCCAGTGGTGTGTGGTGTTGGTCATGAGCGTGATGAAAGTTTGGCTGATTATGTTGCAGATGTTCGTGCGTCGACACCGTCTAATGCGGCTGAATTGGTTGTTCCGGAAAAACGTGATTTTATTGCTGGACTCACGTTTGAGCTTGAACATATGGAAAATCAGTTGCGTCATAGTATTGTTATGAAGCGGCAACAAACTCAAACTATGTTTTATCGGATGGCTACCAAGTTGGAAGCGCCACTCGTCAGAATGAGTGGTTTAGTTAACCAGTTTACCAATTGCTATGATAAGTTGACCCAAAAGGTTGTTCGACAAAAGGAGTTTGTTGTAAGCAGTGAACGATTGCTTAAGAATGTTGACCATCACAGAGTATTAAAGAGAGGGTTTAGTATTGCTCGAACTAAAGAAGGTGCTATTATCAGCAAGGCTAAAGACCTGGACGTTGGTCAGGATTTAATGGTAGAATTCGCGAGCGGAAGTGCCCGTACTAATGTAGAAGAAACGTATGACTAAAGAAGTTAAGAAAATTGATTTTGCCAAAGATTACGCTAACCTTCAGAAGGTTGTGGAATGGTTTGAGCGTGAAGATGTTGATTTAGAAGAGGGGATTAAAAAGTTTGAAGAAGGTATGCAGTTGGTGAAAGAGCTGAAAGCGTACTTGTCGACCATGGAAGTTAAAATTAAAGAACTTAAACAATTAAGCGAATAATATGCGACTACTACTACGTTGGCTAGTTTCTGCTTTGTCTTTGCTTGCCATTACCTATTTTGTGAAGGGGATTTCGGTGAATAATTTTTATGCAGCGCTTGTAGCGGCTTTGGTGCTTGGTTTAGTAAATGCGCTTATCCGTCCGATCATAGTGGTTTTGACCCTACCATTCAATGTTATTACACTTGGCCTGTTTACTTTGGTTATTAACGCATTCATGTTCTGGTTTGCTTCCACACTGGTAAAAGGTTTCAACGTGGCTGGTTTTTGGCCAGCATTCTTTGGTGCGTTACTTATGTGGTTGTTTAATTGGTTTATTGCTAGTATTTTAAAGAAGGACTAACTTAATTATTTATATGAAGAACCATTCTTCCGCTAGAGCGCAGAAGGGAAAGACTGCATATAATACACCGCATCGTTGGATTGCTGAACGTCCAGAGGCGTTCAAGCGAAAGGCAAATACAAAGTTAACTAGAAAACAACCTAAATTTTTTAAGAAACCTTGGTAAATTAGTTATGATGAAAACAGGTTATACGATTTTGTCTGTCGGTGGTTCGATTATTATTCCAAAAACTGGTTTTAATATTCCATTTTTGACTGAATTCCGCAAGCTTATTCTCAAGGAAATTAAGCGTGGTAAAAAGTTTATTTTGGTAGCGGGTGGGGGATCCACGTGTCGTAATTATCAAGCAGCTGCAAAGGAGATGGGCGTTATGGAGAAAGATGATTTAGATGGTTTGGGAATTGCAGTGACCGTACTTAATGCAAATTTTCTTAAACAATTATTTAAGAATTATGCGCATCATGAAGTAATCACTAATCCGACTAAAAAAATTAAAACCACTAAGCCTATTATTGTTGCGGCGGGGTGGAAGCCGGGTTGTTCGACTGATACGGATGCTGTTCTTATGGCGCGTACGTATGGTGCAAAAACAATTTTTAATTTATCAAATGTAGATTACGTGTACGATAGTGATCCACGTACTAATCCTCAGGCAGAGCGTATTGAGCAAATCACTTGGAAAGATTTTCGGAAAATTGTGGGAGACACATGGGATCCTGGTGCAAATGTGCCATTTGATCCAATTGCTTCCAAAATGGCGGAGAAAATTGGTTTGCGGGTAGGTTTTCTTAAAGGTGATAGTCTTGGCGAGGTGTCTAAAGCGTTGGCAGAAACTAAATTTGCCGGAACAACTATTTGTTAATTGTAAAAGCCGTCTTGGGGCGGTTTTTTATTTTCTGTGCTATCACCTTGACAATTCAGGTAAAAAGACGTATACTCTGGATTGTCGTTTTTGTTATTGCTTATTTGGCTTAATTTGGCCAAAGACATATAAAAAACACTTTCATTGACATTTCACATCACACATAAGACTTGGGGAGTAAGGTCGCTTAGATAAGCGGTTTTACTCCCCAAGTCTTCGAGCATTGCTCAAGGCGACTCGGCCATTTCGGCCAAAGGGGTACCCCTCACCAGGGGTTCCAAGGAGTCTTCCATGAACGCTTCCCGCAACTACCGCTCGGGCATTTTCGGCCAGAACGGCATCTTCCTCGCTGTGGTCGCCGGCATCGCTGTCATCGACGAGAACCGCAAGACCTACGACCGCACCCCGCGCTTCTCCTCCGACGAGAAGAAGAAGCTCAAGTCCGGCGACGCCGACGCGAGCATCATGGCCAAGGGCGCGGCCATCGTCGACGGCACCATCAAGGCCGCGGAGATGGTCTGCGCCATGCAGGGCATCAACCCCGAGAGCAACAGCCTCGGCAAGTCGCAGGGCTTCATCATGATCAGCAAGTTCGCCGCCGGCATGAAGAAGGGCGGCGAGGTCCAGTTCCACGACTACGTCCACGGTGTCGCCGCCTACGCGAGCGCCACCCGGCCGTTCATGGTCCTCGAGAACCCCGGCAAGCTCAACGATTTCGCCGAGCTGCCCCTCGAGATCCAGATCGCGCAGATCCAGGCGAAGAACCCGGGCGTGCGCCTGACGGAGGAGATGGTCTTCAACAAGGACGCCGGCGTGAACCG
>JBKJTY010000013.1:0-13651 GCA_046590235.1 Candidatus Magasanikiibacteriota bacterium
ATTTCTAATGAGACGTTTTATTTTCCTTTGTTGTACCATACATGACAAGCACTGTAGGAACGTATGTTAGAGGATACGTGGATGCAGGCTAATGTGCTTATAGTATAGCACAAAAAAAGGGTTTTTTCGATTGAAATTAGAATAAAAAGGGATAGTTATCCACACAAAAAAACACCCCTAGTAATTAGGGGTGTTATTAAATTGCTTTTAGAGTCAATTATTCGAGAATGCCGTCTAAATTTACATCGTATAAAGTTTCATCCTGTACTAAGCGGTAGTTAAGAATTTCTTCATCTTTAAACCAAATTCCAATTTCACGCTGAGCTTCTTCTGGCTTATCAGAACAATGGATCAAATTGCGCACTGCGCGACCGTCGATATTTGATAAGTTATAGGAATCGAGAGTCAAATCACCGCGGATAGTGCCAACATCAGAACTGAGAGGCTCAGTTGCGCCAACGATTTTCTTCACGACACCAACTGCTTCGTTACCTTCCAAAACCAAAGCCACAACTGGACCACAGGACATAAAAGAAACGAGGGCGCGAACGATGTCTTTGCCGTATTCGATCGCCGGCTTATCCGCAACCATACCAGCTGCCTGGCGGTTTTTAATAGTGTTATTACCTTTTAATTCGTACCAAGCATCATCTTTGTTGTAGTGAGTCCACAAACGTTTTTCGTCTGCCATGAATAGTTTCATTGCAGCAATTTTTAAACCTGTGCGTTCAAAACGCTTGATGATTTCGCCGATAAGCGCACGCTGCACGCCATCTGGCTTGATGATGACAAAGGTTCGTTCTTTTTTCGGATGCTGAATATTCATAAAGTTTTAGAAGGTTAATTTTTTATTGGGTCTATTCTACCTAAGATTAGCTTAAAAGTCAATGGCTACAATAGCATCGCCAGACGGAAACGCACCTTTAAAGTAGCTTTGTCTATCACAACCATGAGACTCGCGGGGATAATACCCACCTCAGCAACCCGACGCTTATAGCAGTAGCTAGCCATTGCCTTCCTCATGCGACGCTTCTTTTCATATGTTAATGCCAGATCGTAGGCCATAGCCCCCGTTTGACGCGTTTTTACCTCAACAAAGTAAACATCATCACCTTTCCTGGCGATAATATCTATTTCACCGGCTGTTGTAAAAAAATTTCGCTCAATAACACTAAAACCTTGTCGTGTTAAAAAAGCGCAGGCTTGGGTTTCACCCCATTGCCCGATCCCCCTCCTTGAGATTGTCATAGCTTACTTAAGCTTTTGGAAGATACTTTTCCTTTGCCACACGTTGTTCGTGAGCAGCTTTAATAAGTGGGATACGTCTAACGTGGTACGAGATCAAGCGGTACAACCAAATAGCAAGGAGAACAAACCAAAGTAAAAACCAAAATCTCCAACCAAGGAAGTGAACATGCTGCTGACGGAAATAAAATAACATCAAACCTACCAAGCCCATAGTGATACCACAGGAAGCGTAACGGCTTAAAAGATTTTGCATCGCAGGCATAACTGACTTACGACGAACAATCAAAGCAACAATACCAGCTAACACCAACGCCAACAAAATAACTAAATATAATGTTTCGACACTCTTTGATGTCAAGTTCGGCTGACTAAACCAATACGAGAAATAAAACAGGTTCTTCAAGTTCATACTATTTTCTAAAGATTAAACAATAGTGACAATCTCCCAACGGGAAATTTTCCACCAATGTTAAACCAGCAACCTTACTATTGTCAATAACCGACTGCGGACGAACAAGCATCCCATCATCAGGACCAAGCGGTCCCAGCTTCCTCAGCCAATCAACAACAACCACGTAACCACCGCTTGCAGTAAGGCGCGCCGCCTCTTGTAGCGTGGTAACTTTTTCTTTAACTAAATATAAAATATTGATCAACAAAGCCGCATTAACACTAGCCGGAGGAATCGGCGTTTTTCCAAGGCGCTCGATATCCGACCAAATAGTTTGGACATTCGCATACCCCTCGCTTCTCACTCGACTTTCCAAACCTTCTAAAATATTTTTAATAATATCAACAGCATACACAATCCCTTTGTCACCCACCGCTTTGGATGCTTGAAACAAAACATGGCCAGTTCTACCAACACCCAAATCCGCTACCCGTTGTCCGGGTAATAGTTTAATTTTTTTGAAAATAACTTGTGGATCAATTGAGACTGAACCGGTTTCCATAAAATAAATGAGTGAGCGAAATAATTATGTTAACATAATTATTTCCGAACGAATGAAATTTATACCGAAGGTATAAACTAAATAATTGAATGAAGCATTCTATTGTTGTGGAGCAGACTGTGGGACCAACACCTTTCCAACCGTGCCAGCTAAAAATCCTCCAATTAAATTTGTAATCAATAAAAATCCAATAAAAATCGCGCAAATCCCAATAATTTTATAAAGCAAACGACTGCCACCATTATATCCAAGCTTAGCCTCGGCCCAAGCATTCGTCCCAAAATTCTGCACAATCCATTCCGTCTTAATAACCATCCCCACCCCCACCAAAACGATAATGATCCCAATAATTATATTCATACAACAATATTAATTGCTCAAATTGTAACACAATTACATCCCACCAGCAAATAATTATCTACGGCCTCCTACCTCACTTGTGCTTCGGCGGCCAAAGGGGGGGGGTCGGGGGCTGCTCACTGTTTGAGCCCGCAGGCGAGTTTGAGCAGCCCCCGAAACTTTCTTTGGTTACTTTCCTTTGGTTACAAAGAAAGTGACAAGCGAACTATGTAATAGTAAAAAGTAAGAAAACGATAGTGTAGTAAAAACCGTGAGTTGAATAATAGGAAGATCCCACGCTTCGCTCTGGATGACATTTTATTGTGAACGACACCCTTGCGGTATAAAAAAACAACGGCGTTAAGCCGCTATTTTTATCTGTGCCCAAGAGAAGATTCGAACTTCCATTCCCTTGCGGGAGCTACCACCTCAAGGTAGTGCGTCTACCAATTTCGCCACCTGGGCCTATTGCTAGAACTTTCGATTCCGACCAATGACCATCTGCACTTTGCCATGCGCCAATTTGATCTTCAAACGAATTTCCTTAGTTGTACGTCCATCTGCCTCAACCGTAAACGGCTCAGGCCCCGTAATCTCCATTTCTTCAAATGGAAACACGCTAGGATCCTCATATGTATACCCCCACCAGCCCTTCTTTGTCAAGGGTCGAAGGAAGGCCTCCAGCTTTCCGTCTTGTGGATGGACGATATGTGTTTCGCGATCTTTTTTGTCCTTTTTCCAATAGAATGGCTGTAAATTACAGACCACGACTTCCATTTTATCACCCGCGGTAACCTTAAAACGTTCGTCATAAACGACCTCCAGCTTGGCTGGATGGACATGAAGTTGCGCCACAAAAAAACGATTGTTAACCCAACCCACATCTAATTTTTCTTTACGACGCCTAGACAAAACATCGCAGGCTTCAACCCCAACAGGGATACCCAAAACCTCAGCGATAGTATTATTTGGGCCAACCGGCAAAAAAGCAAACGTGCAATCTGCGGTTGCCGCACGAGAAAGAACGTGACCAAACGTGCTGTCATTGCCGACCACTACGATCGTTTTAGCACCACGCTTAATCTCATCATCTACAATCGGCTTTGCATCGGTAAAATTAGTTAGACGAAGAATCTTCCCTGCAATTCCGTAATCGGTCAAGCTAATTTCAATGGCTTTGATGATAGAAGCATATTTTTTCTCACGCAAAAAATTGTCGTACAAATACACATACATACCGGCCGGAGAAAAAAGTGAAGATTATATTTCCGACTGGGTTTCTTCAACCTTCTTGGAAGACAATTTTGATGTTCGAGTTTTAATTTCAGTACCTTCCAAACCTGGCATAATCACTTTACCGTAGATGAGCGCACCCGCTTCAACCACTAATGTTTTAACTTCAATATCGCCCATCACACGAGCAGTACTTGTAATTTCCAAAGTCTCCTTTACCTTCATATTACCTTTTACCTCGCCAGCAATTCGAGCAGAACCAGCTTTTACATTTGCCATAATTTTAGCACCAGGCTCAACTGACAAATGACGGCTTGTGTTCACACTGCCAGCCACAGTACCTTTAACAATAATATTACCCTCAGAAGCAAAATCACCTTCCACATTTACCGACGGACCAACCACTGTTTCTACTTCATCGTGAGCGCCAGAATCACTCGCCATAGTATCCATTCCATCGAGGTCATACGACGACTTTGAGCTTGGTTTCTGGAAAATCATATGAAATAAAATTTAGAAGGTGAAAGTAAAGGTTTAAATAAGTATAGATAGTATACACGGAGACGTAAAAATTGACAATAAATGCTTGAATACATTTTATGTTCACCTACTTAGAAAGTGGTAATGCGAAGCTAAATTCACTCCCTTTACCAAGCCCTGGACTGTGAGCCGCGATGCGACCACCGTGCGCTTCAATAAACTTACGGCAGACATAAAGACCTAAACCAGTACCATTTACATTAGTG
Source organism: Candidatus Magasanikiibacteriota bacterium (assembly GCA_046590235.1). Lineage (GTDB taxonomy): Bacteria > Patescibacteriota > Patescibacteriia > Magasanikbacterales > GWA2-37-8 > 2-02-FULL-45-10. Next base: position 4,520 of record JBKJTY010000013.1, read on the forward strand.
CCCTTGACGTTGTTTCCGCGATAAAATTTTTGGAAAAAATTAGCCTCATCAACCTTATCAAAACCAAACCCGCGATCTGTAACCTTCAGCACCAAACGACCTTCTTCTTCATGAGCCATGATCACGATAGTTCCCTTAGTGCTATATTTAATAGCGTTATCAACAAAGTTAAATATAACATGACGAATCTTTTCCTCGTCCATCTTTACCAGCGGTAATTGCTTAGGTAATACAATCGACAATTTCAAACCATGTTGCTCAGCACGATCTTTTAGCTCACGCACAACACTTTCAATAGTCGGACGGATACTTACTTTTGCAAAATCAAATTTAGTACGACCCTGTTCAATACGAGTAATATTCAAAAAATCATCAACCAATTTTACCAACCGCGTATTACTTTCATCCATGCTATCCAAAACCCCAACCACCTTCTTACCTACTCGGCCATAACCGCCATCACGAATAAGCTCGATGTAACCATTGATAATTGAAAGCGGCGTACGAAGTTGATGAGCGGCAATGGATAAGAAATCAGTCTTTTGGCGATCAAGTTCTTGTAAACGAAAATTTGCCTGCTCAAGCGATTCTGCCAAACGACTTGTCTCTTCTCGCCGTTGCACTTCCTTTTTGACCGAACGAATCAAAATGATCGAGAAGACAAAAATAAACACCGCAATAAGCGTGCGCATAATCGTCTCATTAGTAGTTCTAGCAAAAAAGATTTGCGAAATAACAATGACATTAAGCGTAGTCAAAACAACTTCTGTAGTAATAGTTTTTACATCGAGCACCTGGTAATTAATGATGGCGTAACCAAGCAAAACAGCAAATGGAACTGCCGAAAGAAAAATAATCGGTGTAACTGGAATACCGTACGCCGGCAAAAAAGCTAACGGACCAACAACATCAAGAATGGCGTATCCAATCAAAACAAAACGAACTTGCTCTTTGTGCTTACCCGTTGAACGATAATAATGAATACCTAAATTAACAAAGAACAGAGCAAAATATAAAAAAAAGTATGCTAAGAAAAAATGATGGTACTCCTGTGCGATAGCATGAACACCCCATGAATACGTATATAGCCCTGAAACAAACTTATCTGAATATTGAGATAGTGGCAAGAAAATAAAAGCACTCACATACCCCATCGCCAACACCCACTTTTGTCGCGGTAAAATATTACAATAAATTAAACCGAAGTGATACAAGAAAACCGGAACAAAAACTACCCCAATATAAACAAACCGATCCCAAAACAATTTATAATAATCACCGCTGGCATTAAACATTAAGAATGTTCCAAGTAACCACAAGGAGATGGTAAATGAATACAAAAAAAACAAAATATGAAGCCAGTCTTTAGACTTCTTCAACCACACGAACAACCCGAGCGAGAATACGAGCACACTTCCAACAAACGGAAGCAGTGAATAAGTTGAAATAATTTGAATCATACACAAATAGTATACCATTTTTTTTCGCGTAAACAAAGTTCGAGGCGCTTCCTTTCGGAGCGCCTCGGTTAAAAGTTGAATGTTTTTGGTGTTACCACCTCCGCATTACGTTAAAAATGTTTTTACAACAATTATGCAGCTTTTCGGGGACGCACCGCCGGACGCGGTGTCGTATGCCTGGGAACAACTTCCCCTTCCTTCACCGGCAACGATGCTGGGTAGAGAAAACTCGTGAGTGGCGGCAACTTAAAACCGACATCACAAGCCGCTTTCCAGTACATGTCCATCTTGTCGACATCGACCGGACCAAGTTCATCTTCGGTGATCCCAGCCACGACCGCCGTCAGAAACCAAGCGTGACAGGCATACGTGTAATGCCCCTGCTTCAAACGCATGGCGAACTTTAGGCTATTATCGATCGCAGAATAATCGAGCAAGCCGCCGTCGTAATGGTAGTACGGCATACCCTCCAAATCCAGAGGGAGAAACGGATCAGGAACCGCGAAATTCAGGAAAATCGTTCCTAGCCGAGCGTGACGGATGAGCGCCCGCTTATCCTTACTTTTACCAGTCACACACACTCGACAGCTTGCGAGATCGTCGAACTTAGTCGAATGCATGAGAAAACTTCCCGCTTCACCTGCTTCTTTTACAATCTCATCAAACCTCTCTTTCGAACCCTTACCCACCGTATACATCTGCACGGTGATACCGGCACGAGCGAGTCGGACAGCCACAGCGCGACCAATCTTACTGGTCGCGCCGGTCAGATAGACCCGGTTCGTCTCCGTGTGCTGCAAAAGCACGAGAGTCTGACGAAAAACCGTAGCGGCTGTGAGCGTGTCACCATGCGTCAGCTTCGGACGATTATCTTTAAGCTGATCCGCATACCACATACCATCGTTCGTCAACTGGTGATCCTTCGTAGCGGCACCAAGCCCTTGTAGGCGCACGCCCATTGCATGAGCAACCATCGTTGCCCGCTTCATCTTCCAGCGAATGTACAGTGGCCAGATCGTTGTCCCACCAAGCCACTTTGGTATAGCGAAATGCCACGCGAAAGTATTAACGAGCACCGTGCCCACTTGCTTGCCGCCGAAGTCAAAGACGTCGACGACTTCATGCGACATAGGACTAACCAAACTGCAGAACGAGTAGATCACACACAAAAAACGTGTGCCCAGAGAAAGTTCCACATCATGCGGATCACGATGCATGTGCTGCCAACGCTTGAACTTGAGAAGACAGGTGTACGTCTCAACCCAATGCGCCAAGAACACAACCGGAGGACGAAAATTCGACGTCCGTGAACGAGTAACGTACGGCACCATCATCATGACGAGGATGGTGGACACGAACATGCAAAATGCGAACATGTGTCCGCTCCTCCGCCAGTGGCGGTGTGAATTGTAAACTTGCCCCCATGGACAAGAAAATGACCTCCTTTGTTCATTTTCCTATCAACGAGCATCGCGAAACCGACCAAGATTTACATCAAGCGCCTGATAGAGCTCGTGCAACTTACTTTTTTCCAATTCACCTTTTTTAGCAATCATTTGTTCACGTCGTACCATTTGTAAACGGTGCAACATACAAATGCCAACACTGCCAAAACCTGTAAGATCTTTTTCTAAAAGTACTTCATTTTTAAAAACACGATCCCCTTTTTTACTCTGTTCAATTGGCACAACCAACACTGTCGACAATCGTTCATTCAAAATGCTATCCTGTAAAACTACTACTGGTTTTTCTTCACCAGTAAATGAACACAAAAAGATATCACCACGTTTGATAGCTCCACAATACATTAAATCGAGCTCAAGCGCTGTCATACGTTTCGCTCTTTCCCAATATCACGCAACTCATCTTCAAGTGCGGCAATTTCTTGTTCTTTTTTAAAATGCAAAATGCAGGTAGCAACAAAATCACTCCGTTTCCCATGTGGAAAAGCTTTACGAAAATACTCCGCCACACGCTTTGGCAATTTGAGGGTTACTCGTTCAATTCCTTCTTTATTTTCAGTCTTTTTAGACATACTGTGGCTATTGTACACCTTTTGAGGTGTACTTATAAGGTGTACTCTGTGGACAGATTGAAAATAATACCACAAAACAAGCCAATAGTCAATGCTTTCCCAACAAAAAACCAGCCTGAGCAGGCTGGTTTTATAAACTAATTCTACATTTCTTCTACCGTTTCGATCGAAAGCAGGTTCAACGCATTAATCAACACCAATCGCGTCGCAGCCGCAAGCGCAAGGCGCGCTTCCATTAACGGCTTAGATTCTGCATTTAAAATACTAGATTTGTTATAGAAGTCATTAAAAAGCTTTGCGAGATCAAAGGCGTAGCGAGCAACGACTGACGGGTTATAATTTTCAAGACCCTTCTTCACCATTGCACCGTACTCCCCCATGAATTTCGCCAACTCTTTTTCTTCCGGAGTAGTAAGAAGAGAAAAATCAACATGCGTGTTCAGCTTCTCCACCTTGCGAAGCATACTTTGAATACGAGCAACCGCGTACAGTACATACGGACCGCTGAAACCTTCTACTGATGTAGCTTCCTTTGCATCAAATACGATATTCTTGCCAGCCTCATGCTTCTGCATATCAAACTTCAAGGCAGCTAACGCCAAAGTCTTTGCAGTTGCGTGAATTTTTTTATCTGGCCAATCAGCGTGATGTTCTTTGGTAGTCGCAATTAATTTTTCAAGAACGGTGTCGCGCAAATCTTCATACAAAATAACATTACCTGTACGTGAAGACATTTTACCTTCCGGCAACGTAACAAGACCGTAACTGATATGTGTCATCTTTTTCTTCACACCCATGAGCTCAAGAATCTTATAAAGCTGACGGAAATAAAAATTCTGTTCTTGACCAGTAATAACAATACTTTCATCAACCTTAAACTTGTTAAACTTCTCCTGCGCAAGCGGCAAATCACTAGTGAGGTACAAACCAACACCGTTAGATTTACGAACCAACGCAATATCCAAACCGTATTGTGTTAAATCAATGATAATAGCTCCACCCTCACCTACCGTCGCGATTCCTTTTTCTAAAAGCGTATCAACCATGTTCTGCCCCTTCTCCTTAATATCTTTTTCATAGAAAACAGCATCGTGTTCAACGCTGAGTTCTTTAAATAACGAATCAAACTTCTTCATACTCCACTCGCGAGTGGTCATAAAGAGCTGCCAAATACCACGGTCTTTTGCTTCAAGCTGTTGTTGGATAGCCGCAACTTCATCCGCTGCTTCTGGGTGCTCAGCTAAATATTGACTTGCCTCAGCGTAAATACCACCAAGCCATTTCTGCTTATTTTCTGGTGCCTCTTCATCAGAATGAAACTTCATCAAACCCCACAAACATTTTGCAACGTGTGAACCAAAGTCATTCAAGTAATTCACCACATGCACTTTGTATCCACTCGTTTTGTATAAACCAACAAGCGTGTTACCAATACAAACATTGCGGAAATGTCCGATGTGGAATTCTTTATGCGTGTTATTAGATGGATATTCAATCAAAATCTGACGTCCCTTTCCAGCTGTTCCAAGACCATATTTCTCTTTCTCATGGAGAACACCACCCACAACCTGTTCGATCAAAGCATTTGAATCAACAAAGAAGTTCACGTATGGGCCAAAAGCAGCAATCTTCACGATACCATTTGCAGGAGCGATCTGGGCAGCCAGTTCCTTAGCTGCTTCTGCAGGGTTAATCTTGGCTTCCTTAGCCAAATTAAAGCACGGAAAGGCAAAATCGCCCATTTCTGGCTTTGGCGGGGTAGAAAGCATGATTTGCCCCTTAACACCGGCTTTTTTGAGTAGTTTAGTAATGACTTCGTTCCAATTAAGCATAGGGTTTTATAGTGGTTTGGAGTATACCATTGCTTATGGAATTTGTCATTAGAGCGATAGAACTCCTGGTGGATCGAAAAGGTTATCTACATTCTCAGTAGTAAGATTGCTAATAGCAACTACTGGTATTGGCAAACTAATAACCTTAATACCTGTAGTAAGATTGGCAAACAAAACATTAGTTAAATTAATCGTACCTTGGTCGACAGTAATGCCGTTATTTGAAAATGAACTTTTCTCATCTTGCGCAATAGAACTATTGTTCATGACCAGAATAGAAGATTCGATATAAATTGAATTACCTGGACTGCGGCGCTCACTAATCACCGTATCGTTAATAACAACATCACTACCATTTAAGAGTATGAACATGCCACTACGCTCAGCTGGCCGTGGAAAATTATAATTACCATCCTCGAAAACAACATGACTAATTCGCCCATGACCCCCATTAAACTGCAGCGCACCCCAAAAAGTTTTATCCTTAAACGATCTAAAATGTATACGCCGATCATTTGACCCGACAGCCACAATCGTTCCACTGATTTGCAAAGAACTATTATCAGCCATGTATATCAAACTACCTGGCTCAATCGTCAGGGTTGCATTATTAGCCACAGCAATGTTATTTAAATAGTATGCTATATCACTCGCTACTGCCGCCGTAGAACTTACTAACGCTGCCTCAATATATACCACATCTGCAACATTCTCGATTAAATCCAACCTCTGCAATGATGGCCAATTATCACGAAATAATAAGGGCCCGCGCGGATCTGTAAAATGAGTAAATGAAGCATTGTGCATTATTGTATAACTAAGTAGTGATTCAACTGCTCGCAGACCAGAATTAAAAGCGCTATTAGCAATAGCCAATGAACTGTTTTCAGCTCGCACCACAACATCACCATTATAGTCGAAACTACCGCCATTAAATTGCACCTCCGCATTTTCAATACGTATTGCTTGTGAGACAAAACCGGTGTAAAGAAAGTTATTTACACGGAATGATTTGCCAGCATAACGCATGGTCAGATTATTAAGCACACCTGTTGAGCGGGGATGAAACCAAAGCCCTTGCCAATCTTTAGGTTGCGGATTCACTCCAGACAAATTTCCAAACACCGCCCCATCAAAAGTTTGCTTGTCACGACCAGAAGTTAGGACTACAGCTTCATTGATATCACCACTTACCACCAACGAACCAAAGATATCAATCTTTGCGTCCGCATACATTGCTTTCACAACCACCCCTGATTCAACTTTAAGTGTTGTACCAACAGGAATTTCATAGTATCCAAGCAAATACGGGCAATTTACTTTAACAAGAATACGCTCTATAGCTACTTGCCGACCATTTAGGGTTGTAGGGACACACGGCACAGCAGGCGTAGACGACGCAATAACAACAGAAGGGGTGCTTGTAGGTACAACTGACGGCGTAGTAGTCACCACAATAATTTGAGGTGTAGTAGTAACGATCTCCAGAGTTGTAGAAACAACATCTGGTGTTGTTGTGACTATACCAATCTCCAAAATAGTTGTACTGTCGATAGTTGTTGTAACCACACTTTCAGTAGTGCTAGTGGGCAACAAAATAACTACGGGCAGCAAAGTATCAACAACAGGCGAAGTAACAACTGACGGAACCGACTGCGTTGCTCCACCCCCTGTACCGCCAAATAACGGTAACGCTACTACAGGCGCAACAACCGGAGTTGATTCGACTTGCTCAGGTGCTTCCGGAAAAATCTTTTCACCCAATACCTGTGGCAGAGTACTTGTTAACGGAAGCGTATTAACAATCTCTGTTACTGCAGCAACCTTTGGTATCACTTTTTGAACTGAATTAACCATGGATGTATAACCGTTTTTTATTTCCGTAAGACCCGCTAAAACCGAATGCACGCCAGAAGTCTCAGCCGGCTGTACAACAGGCAGTAAGCCGCTTGTTTGCTCAAAGAAAAGCTTAATTACTCCCGCCCCGTTTTGAATAGCAGATCGAGACAACCTACTAAAGTAACCTTCTAAAATAGTTTTATCGACTACAACATCATTAAGTACAAAAGCAGTTACCCAAGAAAAATCTGCCTTACGTTGTGTAACTTTTCTAGCTAATGGAAAAAAGGTACCATCAATATCCTTTCCATAACCAAAATTATTGTCAGAACGAAAGATAATAGGGAGAGAATATTTAGGAATTAAAACCGTGTCTTTGCTAAAGAAATAGTTATTTGAATATGTTGCTAAAAAATTAAAATATGCGGTTAAGGTTGGACGGATTGCTGGACGAATCCCAATTGTAAACAAATTGAGAGCCGTAACTGGTAGATTAGTTTTTTCACCAACCAAATGATATCGCTCAGAGAACTTTTCATATGGACTGCCAAAATCACCCGTAAATAAATGGAGTGGGTGCGCATGAGTATCGCCGCGTGTATGCTCCGGCACAGTGGCGTCTTCTAATAAATGCAAAATATGCCCTAATGTATAAAACGCTTCCTGTCGATTACCTGCTGAATACTCGAACAAAGCACGCTGCCAAGTCCGATTACCACCGAAATTTTTATACTCAGATTGCGTACTCGGTGATTGCGACCAATACTTTGACGCTAGCGGCGGACGATCTGAAAGGAGGATAGCGTTGAGCCAGCGACCAGTCGAAGAATTGATCGCGCCAAACCATTCCGCTGTCCAACCTTGATTATAAACAGGGTCATAAAAATGATTAACCCAACGCGGCCACGTATCCTCATCGATACTACCCTGTATAACCCACCGCTTCTCTTCAACCGATAAAGGTCGTTTAGGAAAAGACAAATTATACAAATCAACCATTTCAGATGTTAATCCAGGGTGTGTTGTTTCCTCATCGTATGAGTACAAAACAATGGGAATAAAAATTAAAATAATAGACAAACCAAAGAATAGCCCCCTCCTTTTCATAGATTGTTAGTGATGTTTAAAGCTCAACTATTTTCCAAAGTTGATTTGGATACTTTTTAAAACGCATAAAATAATCTGGACCTTCAAGCTCAATTGATAATGTACACTGTTCATCGTTGCACACTTTTTGTGTTCGCTGCTTAATAAATTCAAGATAGGTATGCAACTTCAGTTTTTCAGCTTGCTGCAATGATAGCAGTTCAACTGATTGCTTTTCAGCAATAAAGTACTTACTAGCCAACTCGTAATCACCGCTTATCACCGCCTCACTATATAAACGCAATACCTCTTCAGGTGAAATTCCACCGTTTACATCTATAAGCGCTGCTTCATAATCTGCGCGCTCAATTTCATAAGCGGCACGTTTTGATTCTTGCACCAGTGTTGTGAAGTCAGTTTTCACAGTATCATTACGTTGATAAAGGAAAACTAAAGTCCCAATAAATAAAAAAATCGCCCCGCAGGCGACAAACATCTTAGTTCGATTGTGCATACAATGAGTTATAAATAAAAACAATCTCTAATCGAGATTATTTCCCCTTCCCTATCTACAGGATACCACACTTTGAAGGTTTTGAGATGCATCGTGTGTGGATAAGTCCAGAATTATTTTATATAATTTTTAGATTATCAGTTATTTTCTCAACCAATTCACTTTCATCGCGCAAACCTTGGATATAGTAAGTGGCAAACAAACGGTTAAAACGTTCAGCAAAGCCATGGTCTTTCCACAACTTAAAACCGTGATTAATTTCTTCGTCAGTACTTCCCTCTTTAAAAAATTCCAAATCAGCCATTGCTTTGAGCTGGACACGATGTTCTAATCGCTCGTCAACTCGCTCAGCTTGTAAACCAACTG
>JBKJTY010000009.1:0-27907 GCA_046590235.1 Candidatus Magasanikiibacteriota bacterium
AATATCAACACACTCGACATTTACTATGGTTGATAAATTCGGTAACACGTTCAAACACCCTAATTAAGTGAGTGCTAGTTCATTTTAATTTGTAAAGCCAACTTGACAATCGTTGCGCTTGCAACTATACTCACTCTATATTTACAAAACTATGAATCATTTAAGATTACTAATGGTCATTCTCGTTACAGCGTCGATAATTTTTGGTGTTATATTGTTGCAGAAAAACCATTATTCTCGTGTTTCTATAGATGCTACACATTCGACAATAGAAGCTGAATGGAAGAAAAAATTAACCCCTGTGCAATATCATATTTTACGCGAGCGGGGCACAGAAGTGCCATTTACTAGCCCGTTAAATAATGAAAAACGTGCCGGCACCTATTTTTCCGCAGATTGCCAGGAGCCATTGTTTCGCTCCGAACAAAAGTATGATTCCGGTACCGGCTGGCCTAGTTTTTGGAAGCCGATTACTCCGGATGCTGTTATAGAGAAGGATGATACTTTTTTGGGTGTTCATCGCACGGAAATACTTTCTAAATGTGGCGGTCATTTAGGGCACGTATTTAACGACGGTCCAGCGCCGACTGGTTTACGGTATTGTATGAACGGTGCAGCACTATTATTTGTTCCCGATGCCACGAGCACTACTAGTACACCTTAATATGATAGAGCACGTATGAAAGAAGTGATCAAAAATTCAGTTAACCAGTTGCGCTCCAAGGCAGGTGTAACGCAAGAAGATTTTGCAAACGCGATTGGCGTTACTCGGCAAACGGTGATTGCCATTGAAAAAGGTAACTACACACCGTCTGTATTGTTAGCCTTAAAAATTGCAACATTTTTTAAGAAATCTGTTGAAGATATTTTTTCTATTACATATGAAAAATAGTTCATTTATCGGTCAAGTTATTATCTCACTCCTCCTCGTTATTTTTATAGCTCTGTGCTTTAATCCGTTTCAGGAACTCTTAATGCCCACTATGTTTTCAAGCATGGTGCTCATCGGACTCGTCGTGACCTTTATGATTTTTGCCATTTTTATTTGGCGGGAAAAATCTGAAGATGAACGAGAAGACCAGCATCGACTGGCCGCAAGTCGAGCAGGTTTTTTGGTGGGGGCTGGGTTGCTTGTAATTGGAATTATTGTTCAAACAATCAACCACGATATTGATGAATGGCTACTCATTGCACTTTCCGGTATGATTCTCAGCAAATTACTCACTCGTTTGTATAATCAGGTGCAAAATTAAAAAGTTATCCACAAAAAGAATGTAAAGTAAACTTTACATTCTTTTTTTATTCTTATATACTAGCAGTATAATTTATTAAACAACGTGTATGAAACAAAATTATCTAGCCAGCTTTATTCTCTTAGCTGGATTGGCTTTAGGCGGAGCCGGCTGTACGTCAAATATTGCCTCAAATAAAGCTATGCCGCTAAAGGAGACGGGCGTCATGGAACAATCACCAAATACTGAAAAAGAAACAGGCGTGATGATGAAAATAGAACAAGGCGCAATGATAAGACTAGATGCCACAAAAAAAACAAATGGCGAGATGATGGTAAAAGGAGTGTATGAGGATTTTTTTCCGGAGAAAATTTCTTGGGCAAAAGACGGCAAAGTGATTTTGTTTTTCAAAGCTTCGTGGTGCTCAACTTGTCAAGAAGTTGATAGCGATATACAAGCTCACCTCGGACAAATTCCTAGTAAACTGTTCATATTCAAGATTGATTACAACAACTCGACAGAACTGAAGAAAAAATATGGTGTGACCTATCAGCACACCTTTGTACAGGTGGACGCCAACGGTACACTCATTAAAAAATGGAGTGGCAGCCCTACACTCACTGCTATCGTTGCTGAGGTTCAATAAACATATATGGTACTTCTAGTTGTTTCGTTTGTCGCCGGCATGCTGACGGCGTTAGCGCCGTGCGTACTACCACTCTTGCCTATCATTATTGGCGGTTCAGTTCAAGGTGGCGGCAAAAGAAATCCATACATCATTACCGCCTCTTTGGCAGCTGCTATCGTACTGTTTACATTACTGCTTAAGTTCAGCACATTGTTTATCAATATTCCTGAATTTGTATGGAGTCTAATTTCAGGTACTATCATCATTGCGTTTGGACTAACCAGTTTATTTCCGCAGGTGTGGGGAAAGATAAACGCTACGTTTCATTTTGGCGCTGAATCGGACAAGCTCCTGGCTGAGTCGGTTAAAGTAAAGAGCGGGTGGGGTGACGTCCTGATCGGTCTATCACTTGGCCCAGTCTTTTCTAGCTGTTCACCAACTTATTTTCTTATTTTGGCTACCGTTCTTCCGCGCAGTTTTGCTGTCGGTATGGCATACCTCATTGCGTACGCGGCGGGTTTGTCATTAGTATTGCTTCTTATCAGCGTCCTTGGTCAGCGCTTTATAAAAAATGCTCGCTGGGCTGCCAATCCAAATGGTTGGTTCAAGCGCGGACTCGGGGTACTCTTTATTCTAGTGGGCATAGTTATTCTCACAGGTAATGATAAGCGCTTGCAGACATATATTATAGAAAACAGCTCATTTAGTGTGACCAAAGTGGAGCAGAGCTTGCTACAAAATATTAACAAATCTAATACCGTTTCGTCGTCCACTACTAGTGCACCGACAGTAGGTAAGAATTATCCGCGCTACCAAGAAATTGTAAACCCATCGGGATTTGTAAACTCTAACAGTGTAACCCTCGAGAGTTTGGTTGGAAAAAAAGTTATACTCGTAGACTTCATGACCTACAGCTGTATCAACTGTATCAGAACCTTTCCCTATTTAAACGCTTGGTATGATAAATATAAAGATCAGGGCCTGGAAATTGTGGCTATCCACACACCTGAATTTGCCTTTGAGAAGAAAATTGAAAACGTTCGCAAGGCAATGACGCGCTATGGAATTACATTTCCCGTGGTACTTGATAACGATTATGCCACGTGGAATGCGTACGGTAATAACTATTGGCCGCGTAAGTATCTCATTGATATTGATGGTTATATTGTCTACGACCATATTGGAGAAGGTAAATACGACCAAACTGAAACAAAAATTCAAGAGCTATTGAAAGAAAAAACCTTGAAGGAAAATACGCAAGCACAGACTGTTTCTGGCGGATACGTTCGCCCAACCGGCACGATGATTTTTGGCGCAAATAGTCCCGAAACATATTTTGGCTCTGATCGGAACGATCTCTTGGCCAACGGTAAAGCTGGTATCAGCGGTGTGCAAAATTTTGCTGCTCCAGTTTCAGTAATACTAAACAAGCTCTATTTAGTTGGAAAATGGAATTTTGAAAAGGAATATACTCAAAATACCAGTGCGCAAGCAAAAATTATCTACCATTACGATGCGCATAGTGTGTATTTGGTGACGAGCGCGACGAGTACTGTAAAGGTGCGGGTGTTGCGCGACGGTAAACCTCTTGAACAAGCGTTTGCTGGATCTGATATTCTGTTTGAAAATGGCCAAAGTTACTTGCTAATCAAAGAGGAAAGACTTTATACTATTATCAGTGATGATGCCTCAGGAGATCATGTCCTTGAGTTCATAATTGAAGGTCCTGGTCTTAAAGCTTACGCCTTTACTTTCGGTTAAATTAAAATGTTTCTATGGTAACCAAAAATCTTCGTCGTTGGTTTGTCGCTCATTTTTTCATTGATATGATGTTCGCAATACCGCTGCTTTTGTTTCCAGCTTGGTTTTTGAGCATTGTTGGTTTAGAACAAGAGAATTTAATATTAGCTCGATTTGTCGGGTCCGCTCTTCTCGCAATTGGAGGAGTATCGCTTATCATGCACAAGAAAGACGAGGCTGCGTATTCGGCCATGCTCCAATTAAAATTGCTTTGGTCCGGTACAGTGAGTATTGCCATAGTACTATCATTTGCGGATATTAAAGCATTCCTTGCCTGGATTTTACTAGCTATTTTTGTGGTTTTTTTCTTCGTATGGGGATACTATTTCACAATAGTAGTAAATAAGAAGATCTAAGCTTTACCCATCTTTAAGTCAGCGGTTCTGTTAACCACCGTAATATAGTCGATGGTGCAGTCTACATTATAAAAAACACCGCAGAAATATGCGGTGTTTTTTGAAGACCACTCTCATTATAGTCACCAGATATGATGAGTATAACGAGTTGGAGCGGTCTTGCTGTTTAGCTCACCCCTTCTCGCCTTTGCATCTGTTTTGTCAGTGCAGGGGGTTGCCCTTGTTGTACGAGTGCGGATAGAGCGCGCGCATCCGCTCGAGGCGCGTCTTCTCCTTCTCCTCTTGCTCTTTCATCTCCATCATGTAATACACCAAGCCGCCGCTTTCGGGGAACGTGCTCGGGTCGTTGAGGTCGAGCTTGTTGGTGCGGGCGGACATCCAGATCAAACAGGCCACCCCGCAGAGCATCGTAAAGACTCCGTGCGTAGGTGCTTCGAGCAGGTTGTACACCAGATCGATCACGACCACTCCCAGGAAGAGGGTGATCATTATGATCCACTCGATCCGAGAAAATTCATTGACGAACTCGAACCACTTCAGCTTCAGCTTTTCCATGTGTGCCTCCTCAGGCTTTTTACCAGTTTCCAGCGGAAACTAGCGGAAAATTGCGATAAATAGAACGAACTAAACCGGGATTAGTATAGCATAAAAAACGCCTTTTGTCAAGGTTTTTATGAGTATGGACATACACGACAAGCATTACCATATAACCAGAACAGAGGTCATTTGTTATTGACAAACTGGCCATTGAGGGCTATACTCACCGATCGTTCTTTTACATCGGTTTTTAGGTGAAGCGAACATCTGCGCACCAGATTTTTACTCCACCTGGAAACCAACCCTTACAAGGCAGGAATTATGAACATTACATTGATTGTTGTTAGCATGTTCGCATATGCCATCTTGGGTGCGGTTGTCCATGAGGCAATTTTCAGAATATACAAAACTAAAGAACGAGACATGGATGACTTGGCCAATCAATTGATTTGTCGGTTTACGCCGAAGCGATTCTGGGATCCTCTCCGTACTTGCTGGAGGTTTACCCACACCATCTTCTGGGTTCCAGTCTCGATTTGCAATGTGTTACTCATACTTTGGTACCGGTTGTAACAAGAACACTATTCCCTCTTTCCCGGAAAGGAATCGACATGGATGAGTTGAAAACTCTTCTTCGACGAAAGGCAACCAACATCGTTTTTCTCAGCAGTGAGACCGACGAGTCTGCTAGTGGGCATGTGGAAACAACAACCAAGACCTATGCCTGCAAAATTAACGGCCAACCGTTCGAACTCGAGACGTCTCGAACCGTTAATTTCCTAAAGCATAACGCTGGAGGAGGTAGCATCACCTCGGAAAAGCAGATCACCGAAGAGCGGTACAACCAGCTCACCGCTGGCAAACCACCGCTCGACACCCCAGAAGCTCTGGCCAAGATCGCGCGCACTGACGAACTCCGTGAAAAGAAGAGCTCACTCGTGCCTAAGTGTCCAAACTGTTCTAGTGTCATGAAGGAGCAGAATGGAACGCGCGGGGAATTCTGGAGCTGCCCCCACTACCCGAGGTGTAAGGGCTCCCTCCCGATGAGCGGCGAGTACAAACTCGTCCGCAACGAACTCTTTAACCTGTAACTTCACTACATGCAAACGATGTCCGTGTGGAGCAACAAGCCACCCCGACGTCACTAGACTTTCAACATTGAAAGTTTGGTGACGGGTGGCTTGTTTTATTTTCTATGAGAAAGTGCATACTACTTCCACCCCGTAAGAAAAAACACCGCTGTATAGGCGGTGTTTTTTTGATACTATTCTTTATTAAAATGTTAATTTACCAGGACCAATCGGACTATACCCGTTCTTAACCTCATCTCCATCGTTATATCCATCACCATCAGTATCTTTCTTTTTCGGATCCGCTTTGTAAAATGCTTCGTCCTGATCGAGCAATCCATCACCATCAGTATCAACATAGAGATCACCCCCTAGCAAACCGCCTGCTTTACTATCAGACTCCATTGCCTGACCACCAAACATACTACCGCCCAAGAGCTCCATAATGGTTTTGCTTGAAGCCGGCTTTTCAACTGCGGGTGCGTTGTTATAATTTTTAAACATACCAGTAAGAGCATATGATGCCTTATCAGAGCGCTCCCCTTCTTTTATATCAACTACACCGTTAAAAGTAATTTTTCGTAATGACAAGTCGTTTGTATCTACCCAAATTTCTCCAGGAGAAAAAGTTATACCACGTAATTTTTCACGAAATTCTTTTAATTCAGATTTAAATGATTCGGGTGTAGCTTCTGCAGCTAGTGCATTATCCAAAAATGTTTCAAGTGCCGGTTTATTAATTTCAAATCGATAATGATACGTTGGCGAACCATCAATTTTTTCAGACGCCAATTCGGTAAACGTGGATTGCTTTAAAACATTGATAAATTGTTCATCAAGCTGCTCGCCAAATTTTTTAAGTTTTTCAGCTTCCGCATCAAGATCAGTTGTTGAAGTATTAGATGATAACGATTTCTGCAAATCTTCAATTTCACCTAAATCGATTGATACCCATTGGTCTTTAAAACTTCCAGCAAGTAAACCGATTACTCCAAACGTTGGGAGCTGGTTAAGGCGAGCGTACAAAAGACCATCAACACGACGAACATCAAACCCAACGGCCAATTTATTATCCTCATCACCGGAAGCGTATATTTTTGTTTTAAGGGTCAAAGACATTTCTTTGCGATCAGTACGGGTTATGCCGGTGAAATCAAAGTCGATAAATGTTTTTTGTTCCGCGTTAGCAGGTTTAGCTGGAAGTGTTTCATCGCTTAGAAAAGCGAGCTTGTCCTGCAATTTTGCTTCAAAGTGTGCGGCGCCAGCAAACTCGTACGAAGTCGCATTTTCAAATTTTTTAAATACCGCATTAAAAATTTCATCTTTCGATGGTTTAGAAAAATGCATGTATGCCCACGCTGAACCGGCAGCTGCCGCAACAACCACGATGGCGACCAATGCCCACAAAGCTCTTTTTGGCGAAGTAATAGTAGTCTCGGCGTTCGTGCTCGGCTCGTTTGTCCCGCTTGCTGGTTCTTGTGGTGTGAAGTGCATAAGTAGTGGTGAAGATTGCTAATAATGAAGTTTAAATTTAACCTATCATACACTACATTACGGGTTTGATCAATAAAATTTAGTAACGAAAAAGCATTGTAACTATTGATTTATCGATGCATTTATAGTATGCTGCTTTCGTCTTAACCCTTGGAGGAACACATGGCAGAATTGGTACAGTTTATGTACGACACTTTCCCCTTCACCGTTGATAAGGACAAGCTCGCAGCAACAGATAATATCTGCTACATCTTTGCAGCACGTGGGTGGGTTCAGCTGGTGATGACCGTTTACAAAGATTCACTGCCTGAAAGGCGCGTCAAAGTAGAATGGGCTCGAGCATACGATGTCCCATCTCGGCCGGCAAAATCGTTGGTGGCCTTTCACCTCCAGCCAACGCCCGAGATTGAGGCCCAACAACGCACTTTCAGCAACGACGAAGCGGCAGCGGTCAAACCTGAACCCAGAGCACCGCAAGTCTCCCCCTCCACATCATGACGCTACTGCGCGTCCGTTGTGGAGGGTATAGAAACAAGCCATCCCAACGTCACTAGATTTTCAACACTGAAAGTTTAGTGACGGGTGGCTTGTTTTATTTTTGTTACTTTACATCCTTAACAAGCGTATACTATAAAGTATAACCAAATAATCAAACCTATGAAAAAAACTATATTATCCGCCATTTCCCTTCTCATGTTAGTCGGTGCTGGATGCAATCAATTACCGTCAACGCCTTCCGGCGACATGACTTCAACTTTACAGAGCTATCGAAACGGCACGTACGGTTTTACGTTTACTTATCCTTCCACTATGGAGTTTGTTACTCCTAGCTATCCACTATTACAGGATAAAATTGTTCAACTCTCTATTCCACAAACTGGTTACCCGAAAACTAACTTTGGTGATGCGGCATTCTCTGTAAGTGCTTCATATGCCAAAACTCTATCCGCCTGTCTTGCCGCGAACACCCCTCAAAATAGCGATGGATTTAAAAAAGAAGCCGAAATAAATGGGACTACTTTTTACTTCACCAAAGGTGCTGGAGCTGGCGCGGGTAACCGCTATGATTCAACCATCTACAGAACGCTTGTGGGCGGCCAAACCTGCCTTGAATTAAATGAAACTATCCATACTACTAACATTGCCAATTATCCATCAGGAACCGTAACCGAAATTGATAAAAATGTTGTCCAAGCGCGACTGGATGCGATTCTTAATTCATTTACATTAAACTCCACATCTACTAATGTCGCACCGTCAAAAAAGATTACCGGTGCTGAAGAAGCAAAATGGCAGATCATTGATACGGGGCCTTTTGCAATTTTTACCCCTCAGGGATGGAAATTTACAAAACTACAGGGTATAGATTCTTTTATCGGTGAATTTACAGGTGATGGTATGACCCTAGTATTTGATTTCGGTCACTACTCCAATTCTTTGGCGGAAGACGATGACAAAGACCATACAGTAACCTACGAAACTATTAACGGTCACAAGGCAAAAATTGCCATACCAAAAACGGGCAAACTAGGCTTAACCGGGGTGTATATATCTGGAATCAGCAACAATGCTTTGGTCATTTATGGAAAGAATTTGTCAAAGCCACAACAAGACGTTGCTCTCGCCATTTTTCGGACGATCACATTTAAGTAGGATAAAGTAACTGGCATAAATTTAGCTAATCTTAGCTATTATTTCCCTCAAACCATTGACAAAACTGTAAAAAAGAGCATACTTACTCTAGATCAGTCACTAACCCCACATACTATGAAAACCCAAAAATGTACGTCTTGCGGGGCAATGAACGAATTGGAATTTTCATTGCGCGCTGGCAACACTGAACAAATCACCATCCGTTGTAAGCACTGCAAGAAATTAATGAAAATTAATTTGGTAGCAGCGTAACCAAAAAAAGTCTCACAAAAACCTTCCACTCGGGAGGTTTTTTAGTTGTAAAAAATTGTTTCTACATCTTTAAAACACAACCCCCTATTGATTTATTTTGCATATGTGATTATACTAAGCAAATACTTTATCCATAAGTACTATTTATTTCTTAACCATAACCATATGGCAGGTATGACAAAGTCAGCCTTACTGTCCTTGTTGGCAGAAAAGTCAGGTCTCAGTAAAAAAGATGTTGGAGCTTTCTTCGACCTCCTCGCTACAACAGCGTACAAGGAAGTTAAAAAGAATGGCATGTTCGTTGTGCCAGGTTTTGGTAAGATGGTAAAAGTTCACCGCGCAGCACGCATGGGCCGCAACCCAGCTACTGGTGAAGCTATCAAAATCAAAGCAAAAACAGTTGCTAAATTCCGCCTTGCAAAAGCTGCAAAAGAAGCAGTTTTGTAAGATCCATTGCAATCAACAAAAACTCCGCCTTAATGGCGGAGTTTTTTATTCCCTACAATTAAACCACACAGCAAATGATTTTATCGTAAGGGCTGAGTCTTCGCGCTCAGCCGGGGCGTTTGTCCACTTATGGTCGGACAAAGTAACCATTACTACTTATCGCTGAAGCGAGTGATCTGCACAATTGAGTCGTGCTGGCCACTCAGAATTGCGTTGTCTGCCCGGCTCCAGAAATAGTCAGTTTGCAGACGAGCTGCTATGGTGAGTTCGTCCGCCTCGTTTCCACGACAATTGTCGCAGAAAATTCCGAGCTGTTGAACTCCTACGGCAGGAACCGGTAGCCGTCCCTCCCATTCTGCATGCACAATATACTGCTCTCCGGTCGCGGAGAACGGGTCAACTATAAACCCTTTCATGTGCATACCTTTTCCCAAATCAGTTAGTACAAAGAGCGGTACAATTCTACTGGCGCGTTTGATGATAAACTCAAAGCGCAGCCTTACCAGCGACAACGAGCATTGATCGCTCTCGCTCGCCGCCTCTGCATTCCATTCCAAGATAATTGGCTTGGCATGAGTTATTGTCCGGTCTTCAGCCAGTAGTGTCTGAGTGAAGTTAATCTTACAGAAACTGCACGCTTCGTGAAAGCATGCCTCCTCAGGCTTGCAGTCACTGTTTTGCATACATTCCGCTTGATCTGTCATAGTACCCCCGTCATTGCCTGGCGGGAATCCCCCCTGCCCACACCCGAGTATGACTGCCAAACAGCCCGTAGTAAGCCAACGCATTGATTACTCCCCCTAATAGATAGTATACGCTTTTTTAAGGTAATTCTGTCAACCACCATCTTGACAAAATACCTTTTTTACCTCATAATCGCTGGGCTCTATCCCTATTTTCTGCCAAATGGCGAAAGGAAAACAGATGAGTAATAAGAGAGAAATAAGCGATAAGGACCTTTTTAAGCGGGTACGCGTCCGCAAAACCGATCACACCCACCACATGGGGTCCTCATTCGATGATGAGGCGGAAGGCATCTTGCGAGGGCGTTGCTTCACCACAAGGCAGATCGAGCAAATCCGGTCGGGAAAGAAGGTTGAACAAACCCCCGAACAGCTCGCTGAACGTAAGTTCCGCGAAAAGCTCTACCGCGGTCTTGATGTGGTTGTAGGAGAGCTCGAGCTGTCAGATCGAGTTCGGCAGATGCTGCTCCAGCCCACTGCCATACACCGGAGGATCAATGTCCTTCCGATGTACTTCGTTGGCCAGATTGTTCAGAAAAATAAGCAGTACTTTCTGGACAATTACAAAGGTCTTGGCCGCAAGGCAGCCAAAGAGATCGAAGTGGCAATTGCCAAGCATGGCGCGACGCTTGGCATGAACATCCGTGAATGGGATCCGCCGTTCCGCGCTGGTGAAGTGCGGCGTAAGCGTCCCTAGAGACTGACACTGTTGTCGTAATACAAATAAGGAGGTGTGCGGCGAGCTCACAAAAAAACGCTCGCATATCTAAAGCAACTCATTCATGGGTTGTTTTTTTGTAATAAAAAATTCCCTTCACATGGTGAAGGGAATAGTAGGGGTACAGCGTCGAAGCTTACGCTGGCATAGGACCGAGCTCACCTGGCATACTGCTTTGGTCTTTGGCGGCCTTGATCTCATCACCTAGTACTTTAAGCGCATCTTTGCCTAGTGCCTTTTCCGCTGCTGGCATCATTACCGTTTCTTCTTCTTTTACATGTTCTTCAATTTCATCTTGAAGAATACTTAACTTGGCTAACCATTTATCCGTCGTAATATCTTCGAGGGCTAGATCTGCCATTAGATCCCGTACTCGTTCATGATCTTCATACGAAGTATCAATCTCAGTTTCATTTTGTGTAGCCAAGAGTACTGCTGGATAAAAAATAGTTTCTTCGGCATGTGCATGCCGCTCAATTTCAGCCATCAGCTTATCGTAAAGCTCTGGACGATCATCGACATCTGCTTCCATTAGCTTTTTAAATAACCCACGTACCTCTTCGTGGTCTTTTTTAAGAATATCAATAGCATTTTTAAATAATGGCATATAATAATGATTAGGGTACAACAGATATACCGACGTCATAGGCGAAGAACATCTTACTGACTTACGACTTTAGCCTTGACAATTGAGGTTTTTTTTGATACACTCTTGGCCTGTCGCCCTTCACAATTCACCACCTTTTAAGGGGGTACCACCGCAATGCGTAGAACGTCACTTGTCCTCTGTTTCCTGATCCTTGGCTGTACACAGAAACTCAACCCGCCAGCACCGCAGATTGCATCAAACGAGGTGACACGCACCGCTATTCCGACTGAGGGATTCGATGAACTCCCTCCCATGCCCGGCGAAGACGACCAGCGCCCGTTTCACGATTTGCGCGGCCAACGACCGCGCTGGAGTGAGAAAGGCTTTGAAGCTTTCGCAGCGAAGGCCGACCCAGCCGACAAGGAGCTGTCCTACATCATCGTCACACCATTTGGGGACCGTGCGTACGTAACGCTGTACAACAAAGACAAGCCAGAAAGGCGAGGTCTTTCTTGTAAGGCGATGTCCGATTGTATGCCGCGAGCTGCCTTCATCGACGGCAACCTGGCATACCTGGTGATGAAACGCGAGGTCTACCGATACACGCGACGATGGTTCGAACGTGTTAGTCTCCCCGACACCACACGGTACGAATTCTCAACTCCGACGGTGAAACGAGATGCCCTTCTGATCTCAAATAATCGAGGTGAGGTCGTTGGCATTCTAGAGTTCGCCGGTTCCACCTGGCAGATTCGCTACATCAAGCGCGAACCCAAGAAAAGTAAAAATTGGCGCGTATTGACCACCAAGACTTTTGAGCGACTGGAGCGTGACGAGACGGATACGAACCGTTTCAATCTTTACACCCGGCAATCGAAAGAACCGTTCCCGATCATAGTGCAACCAGGACCGCTCGTCGCCGACGGTCGCTAACTCTCCTCCCCGAGAGAAAGGTGGTGCCCCGACAAAAACAGGGTTGTGACGATCAGACTAGATCGCTCGCAACTCCCCTTCTCTATAATTTTTTGTAGCGAAAGGGAGAGCGATCTCGTTTCTAAAAAACACCATTATTATGGTGTTTTTTTGTTATATGTTACAATACGCGCACTATTACATACTTTTTATGAAAAAATTATTAGTCATATTATTTGCAGCTGCTATTTTCTTTGCTCCAGGTTTTGCATCTGCTAAAGAAACAATTGAATCGTTTGATGCCACCATTCTTATCCGCGAAGATGCACTGGTTGATGTTACTGAAGAGATCACCTATGATTTTGGTGACGAAAAGAAACATGGTATTTTCCGTATTATTCCAATTTATTATGGTACTTCTTCAGGAACCCTGCACACACCACTTGAGGTAAAAAGTGTTACTGATGAAAACGGCACCGCCTATAACTATGTGCTTGAAGATTGGGGTTATGATTTACAAATTAGAATTGGCTCAGCAGATGAGTATGTAAGTGGTCGTAAAATATATCGTATCAGCTATACCATACAAGGTGTCATTAACTACTTCGAAGAACATGATGAATTGTATTGGAATGTTACTGGGAATGGTTGGGAAGTGCCTATTAACAAAGCGTCGGCTACCGTTCTTATGGAAAAGCCGCTTGCTTCGAGCAGTATTAAAACAGCTTGTTACCAAGGCTATAGTGGCAGCACCGACCCGTGTGACTCTATTATTCGACACACTACTGTAAACAAGATAGTTTCAAGTACCATTTTTTCTACCAGTAAACTTGATGACGGGAAGGGGCTTACTATTGTGTACGGTTTTCCAAAAGATACAGTCAGTGTTTTAAATAAAGTTTTTGAAGTATACGCAGAGTATGAGCCTGGTTTTTTTGGAAAAATCCAATCATACACTAACCAACCCTACATTTTTGTTATACCGTTTTTATTCCTGATTGCACGCATTATTATTTGGTGGCGTAATGGTAGAGATCCGAAAGGGCGCGGCGTTGTCGTAGCACAATTTGATGCTCCAGACGCACTTACACCAGCGCAGGTTGGAACCTTAATTGATAGTAAAGCCAACAACCGCGACTACTCCGCTGAAATTATCCAACTGGCTGTGCTTGGCTACATCTCCATTACTCGCATTCCAAAAAAAGGTTTTTTATCAAGTGAGGATTTTGAGCTTGCCTTACTCAAGGACACCACGGGTCTTACCGGGTGGCAGAAGGAAATGATTGAAACATTTTTTAGCGGCAAGAAAAAAATAACGGTTTCTTCACTCGCTGAACGAAGAAACTTGCCGATGCAAATGATGGGAGTTGGCCAAAGTATTTTTGATTCTTTGGTAGATAAAAAATATTATGATGGTAATCCGCTAAGCAGTCATCTCAGATATTATTTCCGCGGCGCGCTTATTGGTGTTGCGATTGGACTTCCTGGCAGCATATTAGGCTGGATGTGGATTTTGGTTGGTCTTTTGTGCGGCTTTACATATATGTTCTCAGGCTTTGCGATGGTGAAACGCACTGTTAAAGGTGTTGAAGCAAAAGAGCACATTCAAGGTTTACAACTCTACTTATCCGTTGCAGAAAAGGATCGCCTCGACTTTCATAATGCTCCAGATAAAGATGCAAAAGTGTTTGAGAAGTTACTTCCTTATGCCATCGTACTCGGAGTGGAAAAACAATGGGCGGGCAAATTTGCTTCTATTTATACAACTCCTCCATCATGGTATCACGATCCGTCGTTAAAAACGTTTAATGCAGTATCGATGGCCTCAAGCCTACACTCCTTCCAGAGCACAACAAATAGCTCGTTCTCTAGTGCGGGTCGCAGCAACCATGCTTCAAGTGGCGGTAGTGGCTTTAGCAGCGGTTCTTCCGGTGGTGGTTATGGCGGTGGTGGTGGCGGTAGCTGGTAATCATATTCTTAAAAGACTTACCCATCTGATGGATAAGTCTTTTATAATCCATGTCAACAGATAGATTGACAAGATGGACAGTTTATACTACAATCGTCTATTGCGGTTTTCTCTAAGCGGCTTTACTGAGGCCTTTTTAAGAACGTCGGAATCAAACCCTTTCACGGAGGCAAAAAAATGTCTGAAAAACCGTTCAAGATTTTGTTCGCCGAAGACAATCCTTCAGTTATGCGACCTATGTTGCTTTGGCTTAAGCGGTTGCCTGGAATTTCCCAAGACAACATCTTTGTTGCCACCACCTGTGAAGAGGTGCGTAAGCAATACGCCGAACACCCCGATGTTGACGTCATCTTCATGAACTATCTTCTCAACAAGGAGGATACGATTGACTTGATCCGCGAGATCAAGCAGACGTTCCAAGGAGAACTGGCGGCATTTACAGGCATTTCTCCTCCCTACATCACCAAGATGCAGGAGGCGGGGTGCACAACAGTGTTCGCTAAGCCGTTCGCTCCGGAAACACTCACGGTGTACCTCCGGGGCAAGATGAGCAGGACCGTCACAAGGCCTTAAGCTACCCGATCCGGCGCGCGCTACTACGAGGCGCGCCGGACGGAAGACCCTTTCTACTCGTAGTCCTTCTAAAGCCACCCTACTTGGGTGGCTTTAATTTATCTTTATCTAGACCTTAGGAAATCTTGACAAAAGCCACTGTATAGTGTAGTATACTCTGTTGCTTAATAAAAGCTGTTTTAGGGCTAAGACAAGGGCTTTCTAAACCTTTATCTTAGCCTTCAATGGCTAAAAAGACTTGGCGTCGGGGCGCCAAGCGTGGAGACGGATTTATCCGTTCTTCAAGGAGTACAGTAACAATGCAGGCCACGGTTCTGCTCGTGGAAGACGATCTCGCAAGCGGCGAGGCGCTCAAGGTGTTCCTTGAGGAAGAACTGCAGGTACGCGTTCTCTGGGTCAGGAGTGCAAGCGAAGCGGAAAGCATTATCGCCCAGTCATCAGAAAGCTTTTTGGCCGGAATTTTCGATCGAAACGTCCTCGGAGGAACAACCGACGAACTCGTAAGGAAGTTCAACCAGGCCGAGCCGACAGCTTCCACCATTGCCATTTCGGGGGAAGTTGATAACCAGGCCAAGCTGACCGCAGCGGGTTGCATGCACCAGTACCAGAAACCCCTTACCTCACAAAACCTCACTCAGATCGCCGAAAAGCTCAAGAATGCGGCCTGAGTAGGTCCCGATGCATTTTCGCCACGAGATGCATCGAGAACAAATCTCTATCGTGGCAATAACAAAAGCAACCTGTAAACCAGGTTGCTTTTGTTTTATTGCGATAAGCGTCTTTTTAAATTCCCAAATGATTCCTGGATATCTCTCCACCCTCTTTCCAGCCCTGTTTTAACATCTTCCCATTTTTCTTCACTGGCCATTTTTGCTTTTTCTACTGAACTTTTCCAAGTACGCTGTTTTGTTTCTAATTCTTCCCATTCATTCTTTGCCCTAATTTTATTAGCGTAATATTTAGCCCGAAGCTCCGCGCTGAGCGCTTCGTCTTCTGCCTTTAATTTATTGAAATAGTCTTCACGTTGGTCCATAGGGGTAACATTAGATATATTCTATATGACGAGGGGATAAAGCTGTGCTTACGTTAACTGTCTTGACTTTTAAGCTTTTTTTTACTATACTAGGCGCTGCCCGCCGTCGCTTCGAAGCTAAGGTGTGGAACCATGTCAGGGTAGCTCAGCTGGTTAGAGCGTAGCATTCATAACGCTAAGGTCGCGGGTTCGAGCCCCGCCCTTGACACACAGTCTAGAAGCCTCCCGCCGGGAGGTTTTCTGTTTAATAGTCATTCTTGCTATATAGCACTAAAAACCTTATAATTGCTTATATTTTTATCAGACCCTTTATGAAACTTCTTCTTTCCCGGTTAGTCATAGCAATTACTTCGATTAGCATTCTTAGCACCCCACTAATCTCAATTGCGTCCACCGACCCCAACCAACAATTTTATTATCTTTTTCATTTTCAGAAACCAGCAGGTGTTTTGGTTACCGCAAAAGTTAATGATGTCGTAGTGACTAAAATTCTAGACGGTTCGTATACACCCTTTTTTAGTAGCGTGAATAACATTAATGCTTGGCTTACTCCTGGTACTAATACATTATCCTACACAGTCAAAAAGGATACGAATGCAAAAATCCCAACTAGTACGACGCAAATTATCATTTCCCGCATTATTGCCGGACAAAAAACTAATGAGGGTGAAGTGTTAACGTATATTGCCACACCACCAAAACAGCTTAAGACATCGCCACAAGTGGAAACTTGGGAATTTGTAGTAACCACTACCCCGCCAAGTGATTTTTGGCCTCAAGCTAAAACGTTGCAGACTGACAAGCTTACTAAAGTGATTGTTACTTGGGAGATCTACAAAATTTGGCAAAAGTTGAACAGTAAGCATATGGATACTGTCTTTGCTTTGTTCAAATATCAATTTGATGAAATTAATCGCTACAACTTTGATCAAGTTTATACTGCTGATGATTTTAAGAAAGAAGCACTTCAACCAATTATTGATAACGAGCTTCGCTCACTTCCCAATTCCCCTCTCAAATTCGAACTAATTGCAAACAAAAGAATTATTAAAGTTACAGATACGTCTGGCCGCTCTCCAATAAAGATTGGCACCGGTGAAATAGACCTGTACTTAGCACCAGTTAATGGTGTGTGGACATTAGTTCGCTAAAACATATGTACATTCTTGGTATCGAAAGCTCATGCGACGACACTTCAGTCGCCCTCCTAGACTCTTCTGAAAAGGGTCAGTTTGTTATTTCTGAAAAAGCTGCATCACAAATTGATATTCACAAAAAGTATGGTGGTGTTGTCCCGGAAATTGCCGGTCGCTTACACGCAGAAAAAATAGTTCCGCTTATTGAAGAAGTTTTAAAAGAACAACCGATGCCGGATGTTATCGCTGTAACCTCAGGACCTGGTTTGATTACAGGATTATTAGTAGGTGTTACTGCAGCAAAAACTTTATCGTTCACCAAAAATATTCCAATTGTTTCTACCAATCATATTGAGGGACATATTCATTCGGTAGAAGTTGCGGCAACCGCTGAAGCTCGCCCTACTATCAGCTTTCCGGCACTTTGCTTGGTTGTCAGTGGTGGACATACAGAGTTGGTGCTTATGAAAGATCATGGAGAGTACCTAATTCTGGGGGCGACCAAAGATGACGCTGCTGGTGAATGTTTCGATAAGGTGGCTAAACTACTCGAGCTCCCCTACCCAGGCGGTCCAGAGGTCTCTAAACTTGCTTTGACTGGCCGAACTGACGCTATCGCCTTCCCACGTCCGATGATGCACGAACCAAATTACTCGTTTAGTTTTTCTGGTTTAAAGACATCCGCGATGTACTGGTTACGTGACAACAATACTTTTGGGGAGATTACCAAGAACGATTTCTGCGCCAGTTTTGAACAAGCGATTGTTGATGTCTTAGTTTCAAAAACTATTAAAGCTGCCCGCGAGTTTAACCCAAAAAGTATTATTTTGGCCGGTGGTGTTTCTGCAAATAGAAAATTACGATCGACTTTAGAAGAGACTATTAAAAAACTGCTACCGGAAACAAAGTTCCATATGGCTTTACCGCAATACTGCATGGATAACGGCGCGATGATTGCTGCTGCAGGCTACTACCACGCCCTTAAACAAGAGTTTACCGACTGGCGAGATATTACTGTTAACCCGAATTGGAAAGTTGGCCCGTTCGCATAATGCGTTTTAAAAAATTAGTACACTCTGTGTCGGAGGCTTGCTATTTAAAGATAGGATGAAATGAGCGATAAAAAAAGTGCTGTTACTCCAGCACTTTTTTAATATCTTCGTATAATTCTTCACACTCGTTAACTTGGAAGTTGGTTTTGATTTTTTTACCACCTACAGCGAGATATACCGTCTTAGTGCCTGGGTATTTTTTAAATACTTCTTTTAAGATTTCAGCTTTGTTTTTTACCACCTCAGCTGGTAAGGCAATTTCCAAACCGTCGAAGGCAATTGGCTGAGGTTGCTGCACACTACCAGTGATCGGGCCAGTGGCTGAGCGCTGCTTGGTATGGCTAGCCGAAGACATTTGTGACATCAAACTTTGAACGTTGTCCTTGGTTAAAACATAGGCTTTTTCTACAAAGAGCTTATCATCACCTTCTTCATCACCCGTACGCCCGATAACACACACTGTCCTGCCTTCAACCCAAACATCTTTAGTGGTTTCAAATGTTTTAGGAAAAACTAAAAGCTCTAAACTACCACTGATATCTTGGATATGGACGAACATCATGGCAGAACCGCTTCTAGTAATCTTCTTTTTGGTACTATCAATGACACCACCTACAACGACCCACTGTTTACGGCCTTGTGCTGGCAACTCGGTCACTGGGGTTAAGACACGCTCCATGACTTTTTGGAAATATTCAAAGGGGTGTGACGTAACGTACAACCCCAGCAATTCTTTTTCCCAAGTCAGTTTTTCATCAGCAGTGGCGTTTGGTGCTGGAAGTAATTTAACATGACTAGATACGTCAATTTGGCTGCCACTAAAAAGTGAATTCTGCTTTGTAACTTTCTTTTCTTGGCGATCGTGAACAAACGATAGCATCATCTCGACATTAGCTCGAAGCAATCCTCGGTCGTAACCAAAACTATCCATCGCACCACATTTAATAAGTGCGTCAAGTGATTTTTTATTTAAATCTTTATCTTGTACGCGTGATAAGAGGTTTTCTAAGTCAGTAAACTTACCGTTCGCTTTACGCTCGTTATAAATAACTTCAGCGATATGTTCGCCGAGATTTTTGATACCACTCAAACCGAAACGGATATGGTCGCCTTTGTGATCAGGCGTTTCCACCATGGCAAAGGTTTTCTCACTCGCATTAATATCAGGCGGCATAACCTTAATACCCATGCGATTACATTCATGGATAATAGATGGCACCTTTTCAATATCGCCACTTTCCGCAATGAGCACGGATGTCATGAACTGAAGCGGGAAATTCGCTTTCATGTAACCGGTTTGGTAGGCTACAACAGCATAACTCGCCGCATGCGCCTTGTTGAACCCGTAGGCTGCAAATGGCTCGATATATTCCCACAATTTGTTAATAGTGGAATCGGAGAGATGACCGACTTCTTTTGCACCTTTAAAAAATTTTTCTTTCTGCTTCATCATTTCTTCTGGAATTTTCTTACCCATCGCTTTGCGGAACTTATCAGCTTCTTCCCAATTATAACCAGCGAGATTAATCGCCGTTAAAAGCACATCATCTTGGTAGACGATAATGCCAAGGGACTGGTCAAGAAAATCCTTCATGCGCGGATCGAGATAAATGATTTTGCTTGGATCATTTTTACGCTGGATATATTCCGGAATAGATTCCATTGGACCCGGACGGAAGAGGGCCACCATCGCCATGATGTCGAAAATACTGACCGGTTTTAATTCTTTCAAATAACGAGTCATGCCAGAACCAGAGAGCTGGAACACACCGATGGTTTCACCACGCGCCAACATGTCGTATGTTTTTTTATCATCCCATGGTTGGAGGTTATAAATATCAATTAATTTTCCAGTTGTTTCGTGCACGATTTTCACCGCGTTTCCAAGGATAGACAAATTGCGGATACCCAAGAAGTCCATTTTTAAAAGACCAGCAGCTTCCACAGCGTGCATTTCATATTGTGTAACCGTACGCTCACCACCAACTTCGTGTTGGATTGGGGTAAAGTCAGTCAATGCAGATGGAGCGATAACCACACCTGCAGCATGGATAGAAGTGTGGCGGCCACAACCTTCAATCTTTTGTGCTAAATCGATCAGACGTTTAATTTGAGGATTTTTGTTATACAACTCTTTAAGATCTGGTTCCAGCTCAATCGCTTTTTCAATCGTCATGTTAAAACCTTGCGCGCCAAATGGGATCATCTTTGATACCTGGTCACATAACGAATAACTGTACCCAAGCGCACGACCAACATCGCGAATACTACCGCGAGCAGCCATGGTACCAAACGTAATAATCTGAGCCACCTTGTCAGCGCCGTATTTTTTCGTAACGTAGGCAATCATGTCATCACGGCGGTCGTCGGCAAAGTCGGCGTCGATATCAGGTGGACTAGGGCGGAAGGGGTTTAAAAAGCGCTCAAACGGCAGTTTAAAGGATAAGGGGTTCACAGTGGTGATACCCATGGCATATGCGACGATAGAGCCTGCACCCGAGCCACGGGTGGTTTCTACGATACCATTGTTACGAGCATAACTAACGTAGTCAGACACGACCAAAAAGTAAGGTGAATAACCTTTTTTGGAAATAATACCAAGCTCATATTCTACGCGCTCAGTTACTTTTTCATCAATCGTTGTCAGCAATGCTAAGCGGCGATACACTTCATCCTTTAAGTGCTCGTTAGCATCCTTACCTGGCGGCAAATCGACATGCGGAAAGTGCCATTTGTTGAGTTCAATTTTTAAATCAATCTTATCAGCGATTTTCTGAGTATTTTCAATCGCTTCTGGCACATGACGAAAGCGACCGGCAATATCTTTTTCTGAAGCAAACGAAAAATTAACGTTTGCAAAACTTTGGCGGTTTGGCTCCTCCATATTTCGCCCATCGCGAATACAGGTCAAAACATCTTGTGCTTCCGCATCATCATATTTAAGATAATGGACGTCGCGTGTAACTACTAACGGAATATTTAATTCTTTCCCGAGTTTTATCAACTCAGTGTTTACTTCAATTTGTCCTTCTAATTCCGGCAAATCATTAAGCTCGAGATAAAAATTATCCTGGCCAAAAATAGCCTTATACTCTTCGGCAACTTTCGAAGCTTTCTCGTAATTTTTTTCTTTATGTAAAATTGTCGGCAATTCCCCTTCCATACAACCGGATAAAGCGATCAGTCCTGGGGCGTACTTACGAAGTGTTTCTTTATCGATGACTGGCTTTTCAGTACCTTGGCGAAGACCAGCGGCAGATATTAACTGGATGAGATTACGATAGCCGTCGTAGTGCTGCGCTAACAAAACTAGATGATAGTATTTATGTTCTGTCACCATCTTATCATCCAGGTTGGTTGGTGTTATATATATTTCACAACCAATGATCGGCTTAATGCCTTCTTTAACACACGCTTCATAAAACTCAATCGCACCATAGAGATTGGCGTGATCAGTCAGTGCGAGGGCATTTTGCCCCTTGTCTTTGGCAGCCTTAATCAGATCCCCTACTTGGGACAAACCGTCGAGGAGCGAATAGTGCGAATGAACGTGGAGGTGGACAAAAGACATGCCAGAATACAAAAAATAAGGGAGCCCCTTACTGGCTTCATAGTACCTGAAGTTGGTTTAGAAATCAATGGAAGAATGGGTACAAAAAAACTCTCAATTTTGAGAGTTTTTTCATTAGTTTATTTTCTAATTTTACTCGTCGTCCGCTTCATCTTCTTTGCTGTCGCTTCAACCGCTTTGTCTACTGCGTTTTTTGCAGCATCATTGAAATCCTCCGCTTTGTCATCGAGCCAATCATTGGCTTTTTTTGTTACCACTCGCTTTACCAAGCCTGAAACACCACCACTCATGAGTGTCATGAGTCCGGAAATGTGCTCTACCTTGCCGCGGACGTAGTTAATAGTATCGGTGAGTGCTTGTAAACGAATGCGAAACTCTTCAACAATGGTGTTAGCATTGCGAAGCAAACGCATGACGTAATAAAAGGTCCAGCATACAAATACGGTGACCCACACGACACAAAACGAAATGACCAAATATAAAATATCTTTAGACTCCATACCGCTCCTTTTAAAAAATAAATAGCTATACCATAAGTATAGCATATCTATGATGACACAACAATGTCAAACTAATTTTTATTACTTTCTGATTTCCGCTTTGAAGTTTTTAATCAATGTTTCTTCAACCGTTTTTTGGATGAGATCAACTTCTTCCGCAGTAAGGGTTCGTTCTTTGCTATTATACGTCAGATGATAAGCCATACTCTTCAATCCTGCACCCAAATTTGAACCACGGTATATGTCAAAAAGCTCAACAGAAGTGATGAGCGGGCTGACATTAGATAGCTTGATCACAATACGTCCGTGTTCAACGTCACTCGTGACTACAAAAGCAATATCCCGAATAATTGACGGATATGGAGAGAAAATCTGATATTTTTTACCAGATAGCGGGAAGGCGGCAAATTGGTTTAGATTAAACTCAAGCACACCAACTCGATTTTCCACACCATACTTTTCAAGCACTTGCGGGTGAACTTCGTAGATAGCGCCAATAGTGACACCGCGTGCACGAATATCCGCGGCACGAGATGGATGCTGCCAATTGTGCACCTGCTGTGGTGCCGTTACTTGGAAATCAATGTTGGTGATTTCAGATAAACGTTCCATTACCTGACGAACATTTTTAAATGGTTCTTGGTTTTTCTTTTCAGAAAATACGGCAGTGAACCATGTGTCCTGACGAGGTAACAGCTGGTCACTTTGCTTTTCAGCACGCTGACCACCTTCTTCACCCACAAAAACTTTACCTATTTCAAATAAACTTAAACGCGGGTAATCGGCATTTTTAGCTAGGTTTTCTAATAAATTGGGAAGTAGTGAGCGTCGAAGAAATGGCCTTTCTTTGGAGAGCGGATTATCAAGTTCAACATAGTTACTACCACCATCACCCATCTTCTCAATTTGCTGCGCACTAATAAAAGAGTAGTTATAACTTTCAGCAAAGCTGAACTCATTCGCGAGAACATCTTGCAAAGTTCGAGTAAGACGTAATAATTCATGATGTTCCGGAGGAGTAATTGAGAAATTTGGCAAACTAGCACTAACCGTATCGTACCCAACAATACGCACTACTTCTTCTACCAAATCTTCAGCTCGACTAATATCTTTGGTAGCACGCCATGTTGGAATGGTAATAATGAGTGTGTCTTTTTTCTCTTTCACACCAAAACCAAGACGAGTTAAAATAGTAATAATTGTTTTTGCGGAAATGCTTGAGCCAATTTTGTGTTCAAACGTTGCAACTGGAACTGTGAGTGGTCCGGTGAACAACACCGGCTTCCCTACTTCCACAACTTTGCTTGAAACTTTAGCACCAGGACTTACTTCGAGTACTAATTCTACCATGCGTTTAAGTGCAAGGTCGGTTAGGTTTGGGTCAAGACTTTTTTCAAAGCGAGCGGAAGCATCAGTGCGCAAACCTAAGCGTGTGGATGTTTTACGAATACTGACCGCATCAAAATTCGCTGATTCAATAATGATATCAGTCGTAGCATCAGTCACTGCACTCGAACTACCACCCATTACACCTGCAATTGCGAGTGCATTATCAAGATTTGCGATAACCAGCATGTCATCAGTTAATGACCGTTCTTTACCATCTAATGTCACTATCTTCTCATCGGCGCGAGCATTTCGTACCATAATACTATTGCCGGCTGCTTTAGCGTCAAAGGCATGTAAAGGTTGTCCGAGATCAAACATGACAAAATTAGTTGCGTCAACGATGTTGTTAATAGAACGAACACCGACAGATGCGAGTGCTTCAGCGAGCCACGCAGGTGATGGGCCAATTTTAATTCCACTCAGTGCGACAGCATTATATTTTGGACAAGCTGTTTTATTTCCAACAGAAACTTTCAAATCAATACCACTTCCATTTTTTATATCCTTTACTTTGTAAGGCAAAACTTCGCGACCGGTTAACACAGCTACTTCACGCGCAATACCATAATGACCCCAGAGATCAGGACGATTAGATAATGATTTGTTATCAATTTCTAGTGTGGCATCACTCAAGCCAAGGGCTTCTCTGAGCGGAGTACCTGCTTTGTAATTAAAAGAAGTCAGGTCAACAATTTCTTTTTCATCATGTTTTGGAAAGCGTTCCACAAGACCGATTTCATCAGCGCCACAGATCATGCCGTTGGATTCTACTCCGCGGATGGATGTTGGTTTGAGTTCGATCAAATCCCCTTCTCCATGCCATTTAACTTTCGCGCCATTTTTGGCAACTGCAACAAGCATTCCGGCAACAACATTGCTACCGCCGCAAACAATCGTGATGGTTTCACCAACATCAACTTGGCAAACTTTAAGTTTGTCAGCGTTCGGATGTTTTTCTGCTGTCAAAACTTTACCAACAACAACATTTTCAAGGTCTTTCCCTTGTTCAATTATACCTTCCACTTCAACCGTACTCAGCTTTAATTTTTCCGCAACTTCTTTCGCAGTTACTGCACCCGGAAGTGTGGCGTGTTTTTTTAACCAATTGTAAGAAATCTGCATAGAAAACTAAAACTGTTCTAAAAATTGCATCGATCCGCTCTCGAGTAAACGGATATCATCAATGCCATATTTAAGCATTACAAGACGTGTCAGACCAAAACCAAAGGCAAAACCCTGGTAAACATTCGGATCAATACCGCCTTCTTGGAGAACATTCGGATGGACCATACCAGCACCGAACACTTCAAGCCAGCCAGTGTTCTTACAGAGCTTACAACCCTTACCTTTACAGGTAAAACAGGTTACTTCGCCATTTACGCCAGGCTCAACAAACGGATAAAACTTTGGACGTAAACGAACTTTTGTTTCATCTCCATAAAGGTGCTTTGCAACAACTTCAAGAACACCTTTTAAGTGACTAAAATTAATATTTTTATCAACCACTAAACCTTCCATCTGGTAAAAAGTATGTTCGTGGCGGACATCAGTAGCTTCATTGCGATAACACTTTCCCGGAACAATCACGCGAAGTGGCGCTCCGTATTTTTGCATTGCGCGAACCTGCATCGGTGAGGTGTGGGTGCGCATGACAAAATTGGAATGGCCTTTAATATAAAAAGTATCCTGCATGTCGCGAGCGGGATGGGTTTCTGGAATATTTAATGCCGAGAAGTTATAATAATCACTTTCGAGTTCTGGACCATCTAAAACCGAGAAGCCCATGGAACTAAATAAATCTTCAAGATCTCGTTGGATTAATGTGTTTGGATGCAAATGACCAACTGGTTTTTTTGGCAAAGCAGGTTCTGAAATATCAATCCGTTCTTGTTCAATTTTTTCTTGCCATTCAGCACTTGAAAACGTTGCACGTTTTTCCGCAATTTCTTTTTCGATAGCTTGTTTAACCTCATTAGCCAATTGCCCAAGAGATTTTCGAACATCGTCACCGACATTCTTTAAATCTTTCATGAGGTTGGTTAATTCACCCTGCTTGCGACCAAGAATTTTATTTTCAACTTCTTCGAGCTGTAGTTTATCCTTCACGTTTTTAATAGCGAGAAGAGCTTCGGTTTTTAATTGTTCAAATTTGGATTGCATACCTATTTTTTAACTGTAAATCCAATGTTTATATAAGGTTTCTAAACCATTGCACAATAATTCCACCAAATGTACCAATGTCTTTGACGGTGACGGTAATAACCAAAACCATAAGTAAAAGGAACCCAATAAAGTGCGCAGTCTGTTCAAATCGCGGTGTGATTGGCCGACGAATAATTTTCTTTAAAAGAATAAAGAACAAACGTCCACCATCAAGTGCCGGGATTGGTAAAATATTTAACACTGCCAAATTAAGGGAGAGCATCGCGGTGAATTGCATTAAATAAATAATGCCGAGACGCGCCACTTCTCCAGTCATAACCGCTACTCCAACTGGACCTGAAACCGCTTCACCTACGCCGTTTCCAGTAAAGAGGCCGACGATGAGCATGCCAAAGGAAATAATGATCGCCTTAAGGTAAAGTCCTGTGCTCAGCATACCATAGTAAATGGCTTTATACCACGGATATTTTGATAGTCCTACCGGTGCTAAACCAACACCAATTCCAGCTTGTCCTGTTTCAGACATGAGCGCAGGTTTGATTTGTTTGATTATTGTTTGACCATCGCGATTTAATTCCACAGTAATCTCAGCATCTTTGCGACTTCGTACGTATTCTTGAAATTGGGTTAACGTTGGTTTGGTGATTCCATCTACACGTTCAATGACATCACCACCAAGAATACCTGCATTTGCGGCCGGTTTACCAGGTAAAACATCAATAACGTGTAATGAAACATTTTGTAAATTATTTGCACCCTCTGCCGCCAACTCTGGTAAGCCAATAATATAACCTGCGGATAAGAGCGCCCAAGCAACTAGCACATTCATTGCGACACCGGCTACGAGCACGGCCGCTTTCTGCCAGACTTTTTTGGTAGCAAAACTATCAGGCGCATCAGCGCCGTTTTCAGCAGCATTTTCTCCTTTAATTTTAACAAAACCGCCTAATGGAATAATGTTAAATGAATATAATGTCGGCAATTCAGCTTGGCCTTCGGTTTTTGGGTGACCCCAAACCCACTGCCAGCGCTTTTTACCATTTTCTGTTATACGGCGAACACCACAAATACGTGGCGGAAAACCAAAACCAAATTCTTCCACACGAATGCCGTTTTTACGAGCAACGAAAAAATGACCGAATTCGTGAGAAATGACTAATGTGGCTAAAACTGCGATAAATATAAATAGGGTGAACATAATACATTCTATTGTCAACTAAGTTCACGTAGTATATACTACGAATTGTAAAAAATAAAGAGCTAAGCCTTTGCCGACGCTCATTAATTCTTAAAAAGTAACAATATGAGTACTACTGCGATTATACTTGCAGTTGTAGCCCTCATCGTTTTGTGGGTTATCTTCACCTTCAACGGCTTGGTCCGTTCGAAAAATCGTGTTGACGAAGCATTGAGTGATATCGATGTGCAGCTCAAGCGCCGCTACGACCTTATCCCAAATTTGGTTGAAACGGTAAAAGGCTACATGAATCACGAACGTGACACTTTGGTTAAATTGACTGAAGCACGCACCGCAGCAATGGCGACTCACGATAATAAGAACGCAACATTGGCACAAAAAGAAGCTGCTGAAAACCAGCTTTCCGGTGTCTTGAAAAGTTTGTTTGCAGTAACTGAAAACTATCCTGAATTAAAAGCTAGCCAGAACTTCTTGCAGCTCCAGGATGAAATCAGCGACACTGAAAACAAAATCCAGGCTTCCCGCCGTTTCTACAATGGCAACGTCCGCGATTTCAACACTAAAGTACAAACCTTCCCTACCAACACTATCGCTGGTATGCTCAAATTCACTAAATATGAATTCTTTGCAGCGGCAGAAGGTGAACGCGCTAACGTACAGGTTAAATTCTAACCTTAATAGACTTCAAACCGATCACTTACAAGTGGTCGGTTTTTTATTGACAAAACACTTCTTTCACTCTAAAGTAGCGTCCAATTCACTTTGTCGCGGGAAACCGCAAAGGAGTACACATGACCGTAGTGATCGGTGTCGCAGGCGGAACAGGTTCAGGTAAAGGTGCTGTAGCAAAACGGATTGCGGGATTAATCGGACAGGACAATTGTGCCATCAT
>JBKJTY010000020.1:0-25106 GCA_046590235.1 Candidatus Magasanikiibacteriota bacterium
CTGTACTCACTAATTAATTAGTGATGAGCCTCTTCTTCGCCGTGCGGCTCAGACGAAGCTATGGTCATGTAAACGGTTGTCAAAATTGCAAAAACACCCGCCTGGATTAGACCAACAATCAACTCAAGCAACATGAATGGTGTCGGCATGAGGAAACTAAGGATGCTAGAGATAACGGTAATAAGCACCTCACCAGCAAAAATGTTTCCAAAGAGACGTAATGATAAGGAGGCAACTTTCGCAGCTTCACCAGCAACTTCAATAATACCCACAATAAATTCAACGAGGGCGCTGAAAATAGCAATCGGACCTTTTTTAATACTTTTAACAATTGTACCAATCTGAATAAATTTATTAATCTGTGTAAAGAAGCCAATGCTAAAGAAAGCAAAAATGTGGGATGACAACACGGCGACCAACGCCATAGCTAGCGTGAGGTTAAGATCGGTGTTAGCAGGGCGGAGCAAGAAATTGTGTCCTACCATAATACTACCTGTTCCCGGCAACAAACCTAACCAGTTCGACAAAAGGATGAAAAAGAAAACTGAGCCAATGATTGGTAAAAAGTGAATCGTCTTTTTACGATCACCCGTTACTTGGTCGAAGTAACCCATGATCAACTCTAAAATGTGTTCTAAAGCGTTCTGGAATTTACCTGGGCGGAATTTAACCGTACTTTTCACCACAATACCTACCAATAAAAAAATCACTAATGCCAACCAGGTGTTAACCAAAGTATTAGTGATCGGGAAATTGCCTACGTGAAAAAGTGTTTCAGGTGCAAGTGTTGGAATGTGGAGTTCTGCGGCCATAAGCTATTATTTCTGAGTAGTATCTTTTTTTGGCGTACTGGTAATCGCTTGATATTCTTTACCGTAACGCTTCGACTTACGATAAATGGAGATTGCCGAAGCTGTAAAAGCTAGCACTAGACCAAGCAGGAGGAAAAGCGGTCCTGTACCAAATTTATTATCTAAATATCTGCCAAGCAGTGCAAAAAGTACCGCTGGAGCAGCAATGGTGCCAGTAACGTCACCCACGATCTTCGATGCGAAGAGGTAGTATTCACGATCACTTTTTGGCTCGTTAGATTGCTTCATAGCACGCTTTTTAAAGACGTTTTTTACCTTACAAAAGGCGGGATTAGTATAAACAAAAAATGCTTGAAAGTCAAGCATTTTTCAATTTGGCGTGTGTACAACTAGCGAATTTTGCTAAAAAGACGTCTTGCGTTCTCGGTAGTGGCCTTTAAAACTTCATCCAAAGTAGTACCGCGAAGTTCCGCAATCTTGACTGCAGTAGCTTCAACCATCCACGGCTCCCCTCTTTTGCCGCGGTATGGGATTGGAGATAAATATGGACAATCTGTTTCAAGAAGAATTCTATCAAGCGGCATTTTCTTAACTACCTCGAGAAGGTCTTCTTGGGCTTGGGGATTTTTCTTTTGTGGCGGAAAAGTGATAACACCAGTGAATCCGATGTAGAAGCCCATTCGTAGGTACTCCTGTGCGTATTGCCAGTTGCTGGTATAGCAGTGAATTGTGCCGCGCACTTTATCACCTACATTACTTCTAACGTCGCTTAATATCGTAGTAAGGTACTGATGCGCTTCGCGACAATGTACGACCAATGGAAGATCACATTCGAGTGCAAGCTTAATATGTTGTTTGAAGACCTCAGTTTGTTTCGGTAGCACCTGCTCAGCTGTCATCCCCTCTGGTATGCGGTAGAGATCTAAACCACATTCCCCTACTCCGATTACCTTTGGGCTCTCGGCGAGCTTCCTGTAATATGCGTAATCAAAATCTTCCTCGCGAGAACGAAAGGAAGATTCAGCTTCATCAACAAATTTTGAGAAAAGGTGTTCAGGGTGAAGACCGATAGACGCATACGCGCCCTCATATTTTTCGGCGACTTCAACTCCCTTTTTGCTTGTATCGCTTTGTGTGCCCACCAAATTCATGATTACTCCTTTATCAAGGCTGCGCTTGATTACCTCATCCATGTCATCTTTGTAGGCATTAAAATGACAGTGTGCGTGCGTATCAACCATCATACTATTATTTTTTCACCTGCGCCTGAGCTTGCTGCTGGAATTGAGCCATCTGGGCATTCGCTTGTTCCATAGCTTTAGCATATTGCTGTTTAGCGCGCCATGCAAAGAAACTACTTATCACAAAACCAATTCCCATACTGACATATGGCATGTACGGGTTAGAAGCAAATTGCATGGAAAGGTCTGAGGGTAAATATTGTGCACCAGCAATAGGTAGCAAACCTAAAATTGCGAATACACCGGAAAGGATTTTGTTCTTGTCCATATACTTTTTATGAAATAAGTAAAATAATTATTGTTTAGGCACTGACGGCCCTACTTCGTCTTTTTTAGAAAGAAGAAAAATTCCGTAAATGACACTAATCGGGCTAAGCACTAAACAAACTACACCCGTCAAACCTAAGGCGATACGGATTATTTTTATAGCGGTAACAAATGTTGTTGGTGTAGCTAAGCCAGTCATGGTGTCTACTGGCTGACCCGCCAACATGGCGCTGATGATAAAGCTGCTGACGGCGTAGACTGTTAAGACCACCATCATAATAATAAATGGCGCTGCGATAAATAAACAACCCTTGGTAGTACGTGTCATAGAAAAATTAATGAATAATATTTTGCAAAGCGTTTTGTAAAACACGGATTGCTTCAGGGACGAGCGGCCATAACAGTGACGCGACTTTACTGCACCAAGATGCCACATGTGACGCGTTAACATGTGCCATGAAGGTAGGACTGAGTGGAAAACGACTGATAAAGTAAATGGTGATGCCTAACGCAACAACACCTTCAATGAAGCCTAGCACAGCACCAAGTAAGCGATTCAAACCACTTATTACAGGCAAGCGCGTAATAATTGAAAATACTTTATCCAGCAGATAAAAAATAAAACCGATTAAGCGGTTTACAATAAGGAAGACGATAATAAACGAAACAACATTAGTGAAGTTGGTATTCCAACCAGTTATACCTGCAAGCCAAATTGAAGGTGCAACATACCATCGACTTGCGAGGTAAACACCAAACACTGTACCTACCAGTGACCCTAAACTCGACATTAGCCCGAACCAGAACCCAAAAAGGGTGAAACCGGCTAAAATGGCGATAAGTATAAGGTCGAACATGTTCATAATCTATGCTTAGGTATTTCCCACGATAATAATTACCATAAACCCGAAAAAAAATACTAAAAGGGCGCCGATAAATATTTTAGACTGCTTGGACCACGGAATTGCCGCCTCTTTTTTGCTTGGTAAAACTCTGATAATTATCGTTATGAAGAAGAATAGGAATGAGATTAAGACCGCATAGGAGTAATATTTTTCTAGCTGAGGATACGACTCAAACAATTTTATCCACCAATCTCTGAACCAAGAATCGTGATTGCCTCTACGCGCATAAACATTGTAACCTAATATTGAAAGTGCTGTGCTAAGCGTTCCCATCAAGCCAATACTGTAATTTTGCACTTTAGGGTTAGTAAGAAATGTAGCTTTTTTAATCAATACGAAATAAACGAATGCCCACACACCAAGTAATACCGCTGTTACAGCACTAAATATACCAATGGTAAGTATTGTGTCCTCCATACATTATTTTATTTCTAAACGAGGAAATAACGGCTCTGTTTTTTTAATCGTGTTGCCTACGGTAAGCCCCACCCATTGCTGTAATTCATCTAGCGGTTTTGCAAACTCCTTCCCTACTTCGAGCCCTAGCTGAGCAAATATCTTTTCAGATGTTTCCGGCATCACCGGCCAAATCATAACTGCAATATGACGAAGTGATTCTGCGAGATAGTACAGTAAATCTTCTACTTCTTTTGTTTTACCAGCTTTAGCCATTGCCCATGGTTGCTTATCAGAGATTTGCTGGTCACAGAACGTGACAAATTTCCAAGTTGCTTCAAGGGCCAAATCAAAGCGCCAGCGGTTCATTGCTGTATTATACGCCGGCCAGATCGTTTCGTTAAGTAGCTTGATGGTGGAGGTGTCCTCTGTCGTAACTTGCGGTACTACATTATTAGTATACTTTTCAATCATGGTCAGGATACGGTTGGTGAGATTACCAATGCCGTTGGCCAGATCACCATTATAGCGTTCCTGGAATTGTTTATGTGAAAAATTACCATCGTTATCAAAAGGAATTTCTCGAGTGAGGAAGTAGCGCACAGATTCAAGCGGGTATTGCTCTACTAATTCAATCGGGTCGATAACGTTACCGAGCGATTTGCTCATCTTTTGTCCATCCACAGTAATCCAGCCGTGTACTGCAATTTGTTTTGGTAATTCCACTCCTGCAGCCATCAACATTGCTGGCCACAATAATGAATGGAAGCGATTGATTTCTTTACCAACAACATGAACTGCTGGCCAGTATTTTTTGAAGTTTTTATCATCTTTAGAACCATAGCCAAGCGCGGTAATATAGTTCGTGAGCGCATCAAACCAAACATACATAACCTGCGTACTGTCCCCCGGCACCGGAATACCCCATGGTAATTTATCGGCAGAACGAGAAATACTAATATCTTCCAAGCCATCCTTGAGGATACCCTTCATTTCGTTGAAACGGATATTTGGGTAGACAAAATCCGGCTGTTTTTCAAATAGTGTTTCGATTTGCTTCTGGAACGCTGACAATTTAAAGAAGTAGTTTTCTTCGGATAATTCTTCCGGTGCTTTGTTGTGCTCCGGACATTTTCCATCTACTAAATCTTTTTCCGTCTTGAAGGCTTCACAACCAACGCAATAGAGACCGGTATATTTCTTTTTATAGATAAAGTCCTTTTCCTGTACTTCCTTCCAGAACGCTGCAGCGCCGACTAAATGACGCTCCTGTGTGGTGCGGATAAAATCGTCATTGGAAATATTCCATCGATCAGCAAGACTTTCAAAAACTGCGGACTTTTCAGTCACAAACGCTTCTACCTCTTTCCCCTGCTCCTTGGCGGTCTTAAGGATCTTCTGGCCGTGTTCGTCGGTGCCGGTGAGGAAATACACATCATTGCCGAGTAAACGCTGGTAGCGGGCCATTACGTCACTATAGAGCAACTCCAAAGCAAAGCCGATGTGTGGATTGGCGTTGGTATAAGCAATAGCAGTGGTGAGATAAAAGGTGTTTTTCTTTGGCATATCTTATAAAGCATTAATCACGACAACAAATTCCCCCCGTTCATCCATCTTGAGCTCTGAAAGCTCTGACGCTTTTATTCTATACAATGTTTCGAATTTCTTGGTTAGTTCTCGCCCGATCAGCACATCTCGAGTTGGCGGCAATACGGCAGCCAAATCATTTATACATTTTGTAATGCGGTGGCCAGACTCATAGAAAGCAACGGTATGTTCTATGGCCGCAGCTTCGGAGAAATATTTTTGGCGTTTATTTTTGTGTGGAGGAAAACCAAGAAAAGTGAAGCGATCTGTTGGGAAACCGGAAACGGAAAGGGCTGCGATGATGGCTGAGGCACCTGGAATAGGAACAATCTGTATCCCCCTCTTTACCAATTCCATGACTAACATGTTTCCTGGATCACTGATACCTGGCGTACCCGCATCGGTAACAAGCGCGAGATTTTTTCCATCTTGTAGCATTTGCTCAATCTCTTTGGTTCGTCGTGCATCACTGTGCTGATGGTAACTCATCGTAGCCGTCTTGATTTCATAGCGATCAAGTAGATTCTTGGTGACACGCGTGTCTTCGCATAAAATAAGATCGACGGTTTTAAGCGTCTCAACTGCCCGGAAAGTCATGTCTCCGAGGTTACCGATTGGCGTAGCTACAATGTGTAAAGTTCCTGGCATAATGCGCATACTTTAGCAATTTTCAATGAAAATAGCAAATGTTGACGACTACTTTGAACTATCGTAA
Source organism: Candidatus Magasanikiibacteriota bacterium (assembly GCA_046590235.1). Taxonomy (GTDB): domain Bacteria; phylum Patescibacteriota; class Patescibacteriia; order Magasanikbacterales; family GWA2-37-8; genus 2-02-FULL-45-10. The sequence goes on from JBKJTY010000020.1 coordinate 5,924, forward strand.
ACTATGACTATTATTAATACTTTTTTTATGAAAAATTCTTTTGCTGGAATGGAGAGCCGGCTTGACGCTTCGTTTGCTCGTAAACGTGTTGAAAAAGAACAAAGTGCAGAACATGCATTTATTGAAGAAGCTCATAACCGAGCAATCGAAAACTTTGAAGATGAAGGGGAAATTGACCCAACTACCTTTAAAAACTACGGTCGTGGCATGGTTTCTGAAGATTTGAAGTATGTCGCGCGAATGGAAAAGATTTTTGAAGCGCAACAAACCCCTTTTGAGGCTGAGGCTAAAAAATTAGCGACCATCTTTGAAGCCATTATCCACGAACAGATTGAACTCAATAATTGGCTTGGCGATAAAGTCACTACACGTAAGGCTTCACGCTATGACGATATTAAGAACGGTGTTGATACAATCGCAGAGCTGGAACATGATGCTGGCGGCACGTCCCATCTTGCACTCGCTCTTGATATTACCTACAGCAACCCAATGAAAAAATTGGATGCCATCCGAACTCAAATTGATAAAGGCACCCTAACAGAGGTTAAATACTTTGAATCATCAGACGGTGGAGTTAAAGGCACGCTTAGTCGAGTTCCACGCGTGGTTATTGGAGCAGATCGCCCAGCAGTACTCGAACTGGCACATCTCTGGATGGAAAAAAAAGGTAAAGGCTTGGCTGATCACCCTATGCAAATGCAGATTTTAGACGAGATCGCCATTCAGCTTACAAAATTTGCTGAATATGCACGATCACAGTCAAAAATTGATATCGCAGAAATATTTGAACGCCAGCTCCGACTTGTTAACAATATATATGAGCAAAAGAAAGAATTATCTAACAAACCTGGTATCAGGTCATATGGCGACACGGACGTGGTCTTCCAAAGAATTATCAGCGATCTAAAAACCTTTTAAAACAAAATACGCCCCGCGGGGCGTATTTTTATTTTCTGATAAGTCTTATAGCAGTTTCAACTGCTTGTATCGTTTGTGCGACATCTTGCTTGGAAGTGCTGTGTCCTATGGTAAGCCGGACACTAGCGAGGATTTCTGATTCACTCTTCCCTATCGCCTTTAATACATGTGATGGTTCACGAGATACTGCTGTGCAAGCGGAACCAGTTGCAGCCATGATACCAAGACTATCTAAATAAATAACCAGAGCTTCACCATCAACATCATTAAAAGTAACATTCAAGTTGTTTGGCAGACGATTTTCACCGATTACCGGACCATTAAGTGAAACATCTTTTATTTTCTTTTGGAGAGACTTCCAAAATAGGTCTAGTAACGTTTGCTCTTTCTTAACTTCCTTACTTTTATTTTTTTGGACCAATTCAAGCGCTTTTGCTAAACCCACAACTCCCGGAATGTTTTCAGTACCCGCGCGCTGCCCTCTTTCTTGGTTGCCACCGAACATTATCGGCTGTAATGAAACACCGCGGCGCACGTACAACAAACCAGTGCCTTTAGGTCCGTAAATCTTGCCACCGTTAATTGTCATGAGATCAACATGGAGTTTTTCTACATCAAGCTCAAGATAACCAGCTGCCTGGGCAGCGTCAGTGTGGAAAAATGGAAACGCTCTCCCCTTTTCTTTTCGTAAGCGAAGTAGTTGGCGACCAATTTCGGCAATTGGCTGAATGGTGCCGATTTCGTTATTGGCGTACATGACGGAAATGAGAATAGTGTCATGGCGTATAGCTTTCATGACCTCTTGCGGCTGCACAAAACCATCTTTGTCTACAGGCAAAACGGTGATTTCGAAACCTTCTTTATATAATTGTTCGAGCGGATATAAAACAGCATGATGCTCGGTAGCAGTCGTAATAATGTGTTTGCCTTGCTTTGCGTGCGCACGAGCGATACCTAAAATCGCCATGTTGTTAGATTCTGTTCCCCCGCTGGTAAAGGTGACGCAATCTGGTTGTGTGCGCAAAATTTCAGCAACGGAACGACGAGCGTCGTTAAGTGCGCCATTAGCAGTTAACCCCTCCTTATATAGAGCAGACGGATTACCGTAATGCTGACTAAAGAATGGCTGCATTGCCTTAAGAACCGCCGGGTCGACTGGCGTAGTAGCTGCATGATCGAGATAGACAATTTTCTTTTTCATTTTACTTTGCGGTCAATATAAAAACCAAAATAAAAAATATTACAAACCCGATAAGATAAAATGGTAAGAATTGTTTGAGCATACTAGAAAGGCAAAGTTAGGTTAATATTCTTCTTAAACTCCACCGCTTTCTCTACTTCAAAGTTTACACGGAACGGCAAAACCTCGCCTGTGAGAGTATTATAAAACAACTGTTTGTTTTGCTTGCCGAAATCGTAAATCTCTTTAGTAACACGAACATCTTGCTCACAGTACTCTTTAATTTCTTTGATCTTACCTTCTTTCCACCAGCGGATAGCCTGAAGACCCTCAGCACTCTTCTGAACATTATCTAATGTTGCTTTAGCAATCGAATCAAGTTTGAGGCGGATACCAAGACTGTCTTTTACAACTTTAATAATATCTAAATACGGAAATTGCAACAAATCACCAGGATAATAGTTGTTCATGATCGGCAAATCGAAATGTTCAATATTATACCCGATCAAACGGTCTGCTTTTTCTAAAATTGGCCAAAGTTTACCCAGCTCATGCTCTTCATAGCTGGTATATGTATCGTTCGAGTATTGATAAATTGAAATGCACGAAATTTTAAATTTACTAAAATCATTATTAACGTCAGCAAAGGTATTTTGCGTTTCAATATCGAAAACTATTTCATTCGTCATAGGTGCAACGCTTCATCGATAGCTGTCTTATCAAAGCCAACAATAATAGTTCCATCGATATCAATGACTGGCACACCCATTTGATCACTTTTCTCAACCATTTCAGTCGCTTTAGCTTCGTCAGTTGATACGTCAATATCAGTAAAGGCAATTCCTTTTTCTTTAAAGTAATCTTTTGCTTTATGACACCAAGGACAGGTTGGTGTGGAATAAATAATTACTGACATAGGTTATAGCATGATGACTGGAAAAACATAGCGCTTAGCCCAGGCTCGCTGGCTATCCCATGTCTCCGGTTGAATAATTGCCCTCCGTAATCGATTGATGACCATTGTATCAGGATTTCTGAAACAAAACAACCATTCTCCTTTAGCAATAAACTTAATGTTATAGAGCAAATATTGTTTCCAGTTATAACCGCTGAATTCACCACAAACTTCTATTAAACTGACTAATTCCTGTGCTAAGGCACTCATATAGGGCTGCGATGTTCCAAGCTTGGTATCGTGCACTTTCGCCGTAAGTACTAATGTAATTATTGGAAACTTTTTTTGGTTACACATTTTTTCTACTATTTCTTTATTAGTTAATGGAAGTGTATTCGTATTATTAGTTAACACGTACGCAATTGCCGCTTGTTGTCCGGCTTTTTTTAGATACTCCTCTATTCCCCGCTCACGTGCAAGTAAAAAATAATATAATGCTAATTTTAGCGCGTTATTAACACAGGTTTTTCTATCAAAACGCGATTGTTTGTGCTCTCCCTGTACTGTTATACCCGAACAAAAGTATATACCCAGCTGGTACGCCAACTTTGGTACCACCATAAGACGAATTTTTTTATCAGGATACTTTAAACGGAGATAATATAAGCGATACTTGATATCCCCTACCTCTAACGAGGGTGCGACTATATACAAATCGAGGTCACTTGTTGAAGTGGCCTCGAATCTTTGATAGCTACCCCCGAGTAATACTGTTGAAGTTGGGAGCAGCTGTTGGAGTTCTTGCTGTACTTTACTGACGAACTCCCGAGAGTACATATTAGATGAGATGACTTATAATTTCTGATGCGCTTACCATTTTCGCTTCTGCTTCGTTGCGTTTCTTTACCTCATAGCTATTTGCAGCCAAAGTCTTTTTAGAAACGATAATGCGATATGGGATACCAATCAAATCTGCATCGCTTAATTTTTCACCATTTGATGCTTTTTCACGGTCGTCGTAAAGTACTTCAACACGTTTTTCGAGTAATTCCTGGTAGAGCTTACTTGCAGCCTGGCGAACTTCATCGTCAGCACCTAGCGCAACGATATGCACTTTAAATGGAGCAATGGATTCTGGCCAAATAATACCTTTATCGTCATGGAAAATTTCTACAAGCGTACCCATGATACGTGAAGGTCCTAAACCGTAGCAACCCATAATCACTGGATTGTCTTTACCTTCAGCATCTTTATACATGAATTTAAATGCATCACTAAAGCGAGTCATGAGCTTGAAGATATTACCAACTTCGATCGCCTTTTTCTCTACCAAATCTACGTTAAGACACGTTGGACAACTACTTTGTTCGCTGATAATTTCTTTGTTAACTGCAGTGCGGCATTTTTCACACACATAAATAGTGTCTTCACCGATTGGGCAAAGAGCTTGGAATTCATGGGAGTACTTACTAAATGCACCACCTGAAGCAAATGTGATGTGTGTAATTTCTCCTAAACCAACGCGGTTGTATACTTTGAAATACGTTTCCTTCATTTTTTCATAGTACGCATCAAGATCTGCTTCGTTGGTATGAAAGGAGTACAAATCCTTCATGCTAAATTCACGACCACGGAGTAAGCCTGATTTTGCACGACCTTCATTACGGAATTTATTTTGTAATTGGTAAACTGAAACTGGTAAATCTCTGTAAGAAAAAGCATACGTCTTTACGAGCGGCGTAACAATTTCTTCGTGAGTTGGATTTAAAACAGCTTTCGAACCACCTTCAACTTCTAAGTGGAACAAAATGTCCATTGCTTCACGTCCGGTTGTTTTGTAGTTTTCTTCCTGTGTTAAAGCAGGCATTAAAATTTCTTGCCCACCCGCAGCATTCATTTCTTCACGGACAATGTTTTGGATTTTAGAGAGGACACGCAAACCAAGCGGTAAGTAGTTGTAGACACCCGCCATTTGTTTGTTAATAAAACCACCTTGCGTTAGGAGCTTGGCGTTTACGCTTTCCGCATCGGCAGGTGCGGATTTACTAGTTTTACCGAAGAGCTGGGAATATCGCATAAATAGGATTAATGGGCTGATTATACGTGATCAGTCGGAGTTTGTAAATGCTTCTTTGCTAATTTCTTTTGAATCAAAACCGTTAACCAAATGACTGCGCTTGCGATTACAATACTGCCGAATATATCAAGAGGATGGTGGACTTTTGCAGCAACACGCGATGCACCAATAAGTATTGTAAGGAGATAAAGCACTCCACCAAGCTTCTTATCATATGAAGCAATCAACGCAGCACAGGCAGCGGCGAGAAGGGTATGGTCGGAAGGAAAACCATTGTCAGAGGCATGCTGTATCAACGGTGCAATATTTTCTACCACAAAGGGACGCGGGTTGTAGTACAACATACTGATTAGTCGAGCACTAAGCAGTGAGAGTGGCATAGTAATCAATCCTCTTACCGCCATTATTTTTTTATCCTCCTTATTTCGCTGCAGCCAAAAAATACCGGTAATAATAACAACTACCGCGATCAAATATTTTGCACCGAAGATAATCAACCAATCCGGCATATTAAGGCTGGATCCGTAACGTAGCACTACCACCACCATCGCAAGTAATGAAACTTTCACCAACTTTATTTGGTGTTACGAAGGCATATTTGTAAGCAGCGAGGCGGTACGTTACGCCTTGCACTACAATAGTACGAGTTTTATTATCACGATTATCAATCATAAAGGTACGACCTTTCTTAAAGGTGAAAGTACCCGGTGTCGCATGACAATCAACAAATTGCATTAAACCGTTTTCACGATACTTTTCTAACGCTTCTTCATACGTCATAGCTTTAACTGCTGGTTTTGCAACTGGTTTAACTGGCGCTTTAGGAGTGCTTGTTGCGACTTCAGGTGTCGTTGTGACCTTCGAAGTATCGCTATCGGGTATTACGTTTTGCTTATTTTCTGCTTTACTACATCCAAAACCTGCCAACATAATTGCGGCGGTAAGGACTACGAGGAGTCTTGAGCTTTTCATAAAAGGTAACAATTTATATAATAGTGGCAGTATATCCCATCTTTTCCGCGTTGTACAGCAATAACAAAGAACCTCCAGCCTAGTGCTGGAGGTTCTCGTATCTATGTTTTAGTTTTGCACTTTCACCTGCGCGGCACCGCCACCGTCACATGTTATGAAGAAATTACCAGCTTTGTTGATACTTGCGATTACATAGCTGTAGGCTGGTACAGAATACCGCGCACCATTGAACCCGAGAACATGTCTTTCACCATCACGATTATCTAACATAAACTTTACATTCTTTTTAATGGTGAACGTACCAGGCAAACCACTGCAGTTTGCAAACTGATATCTATAGCCGTTTGCATCATATATTTTCAAGGCTGCAAGATAGGCTTTAGTCGATGGATCATTTGCACTACCCGCTACTGGTGTATTTCCATTTGCTGGCCGAGTTGTTCCAGAAGGTAAGATACTGCCTGTGATTCCATCTGTTGCAATACTTGTCGTTGCAAGAAAATCGCTTCCATCATTTGTTGAAGTTGTATTATTTGTTGTTGTTGCGAACGCAGTTGTTGTAGTATTTGGTGTCGATGTGTTTGTAGGCACTGTAGTATCCCCCATACAACCTGCACCAGCTAATACCAAGGTAACGAGAGAACTACCTAACAATAGCTTCTTATACATATAAGTAAAGATATGAATAACATGTTGTACTGTTACTATAACAGACGTCTAGCTATTACTATTCTTACAAGGCTACTTACCTAGATAATCAATTTCTCGAGCCAATTCGGCCGGCGAATGCACGACATTAATCGGTCCCGCAGCGGAGAGCTCATCGCATGTATGGTATCCCCAACTCACTCCAACTGTAGCGACACCAGCTGCCAATCCTTCGCGAATATCCCCTACTGTATCAGTAATAAATAGGCAGTCCTGTTCTCCAAGATTGTACACCTGTCTGATTTCAAGTATTTTTTCCGTTTTATTAGCTCCCGACTCATAACCATACACTTCAGTAAAACACTTGCTTAAACCTGCTTCGTCTAGGAAGGCGTGTATCGAACGCGCGTCGGTTGCTGAAACAATGAAGAGCTGCTTTTCTTCTGCTTGCTGTTTAATCAGCTCAAGCATTCCTGGCACCAACGGCAATGTCGCCGCTTGTTTGAGATAACGTTTGAAAAAATCTTTTACGGCAGCTGCAGATAACGTTGACTTAACAGTTTTAGTACTATTGCCATTGAACCATTGTTTATAGGTATCAGAAGTTAGACCAGGATCTTCGTGGTGCATAATTTTATACGTCGCGTCATAACTGTCGACGATTACTCCGTCAAAATCAAATAAAATAGCTTGGCTCATATTATCTTTTTGGTTTAGTAATCGGCTCACCGGTATAAATTACTTCGAAGGCAGAACTTGGCACGGTCTTTAGAGTTCGGATTTGCTGGTTATCCCAACGCGGATCCTGTTCCCCGCCAAAGGCCCATGATGAACCGTTTTGCGCCACAATCATACCATATTTCTTCATTGCTGTAAGAATAACTCGTGCTTGTACAGGAAACGAAGAAATATCATAGTCTGCTTTTAGACGGAAACGTAAACCCATTGGCGGAAGTGTGGTGTCATCGATACCCGCATAATGGTTTGCAGGAGGAATAAAGCCATTCATTGTCTTCGGAACTGTCATTCGAATTGCGTGATTGACTGCACCGGCCGCAACTTCGTCATATTTAATTACCAAAGGATAAATTGCCATACCAGCACCGTCCGCAGAAGTATGATACAACGGTCGTTGGCCATCGGATTTTGTTAAATCCCATATTGCTCCACCCATCGCCTTCCAGCTGTTATCTGGATTAATGAAACCATGGAAAATTTCATACAGCTTACAATTTGCTTTATCTAAAACAACAACATGTCTATCATCGTTTGGTTGCACGCGAGCGTTTGGCGGTATTCGATATGAACCTAAATCACTATCTATGTATGTAAAAGTAACAGGAATGAGTGGTGTCTCATTGCCAACAATATTTATCGGCATACCATACTGTCCTTTGTCACCACCAAAGTCCGGGTGAAGAACTGTGCGTGTCCCCATTTCATTTATCCTCTGAATGTACTGGCTTGATTTTGGATGGACGGGATATTTAGAAATGTCGGTATTATACGCACTCGATGCTGGGAAGATTTGGCAATTACCGATTTTTGGTACGCCCGTAGTACTCACCGGGGCTGGAGCTGGGGTTGGGTTTGGCTTAGGTTTTGGAGTTGGAGCTGGTTTTACGACTGGTTTAGGCTTTGAGGGTGTGGTTGTAGGCGTTGTGGTCACTGTGGCAGTGGTGGAGGTGGAAACAGACACTACAGTGGAGCTGGTGTTTATATTTGAAGCAATAGTAGATGTGGTGGCCAGTCCTTCCGCAAGCTGATGTATATATGTGGTACAGCCGGAACCTACTGCGAATAATCCGCCAAATACTACAGCAATTGAGCCTTTAAGCCATTTTTTGTTACGTTCTGACATACAAAAAACTCCTTACGTATTAAGCGGGTGTGTGACCCTCTAGTAACAGTAAGGAGTTTTGGAACGTCCTGTCAAGCCTGCCTGCCGGTAGGCAGGGCTACAGCTTTTCTTAGCTCATTGCTTTAATATCATTCAGAACTTCTGCAGCGTGCTCTTCCGGCTTTACACCTTCGTATATTTTTGCGATTTTACCCTGAGGATTGATCAAAAATGATGTACGCATTGTACCTAAGTACTCTCGCCCCATAAACTTTTTCTTTCCCCAAACACCATACGCTTCTACAATCTTTTTATCTTCGTCGGCAAGCAGTGTAAATGGTAAATCGTATTTTGTTACAAATTTTCCATGGCTTTTTACCGAGTCAGTGCTTACTCCTAAAACTACGGCAGATAATTTTTTAAAGGCTGGAAACGTATCGCGGATCGCACAAGCTTCCTTGGTACATCCCGGTGTATCATCCTTTGGATAAAAATAAAGTAATACCCACTTACCTTGGTAATCTTTTAGTGAATGTTCTTTTCCTGTCTGGTCGAGTGCGGTAAAGGCAGGTGCTGATGAATGTATTGTAAGTGTCATACATGATTTTATAAGTAACCACTAAATAATACCTGAATAGTCCAAAAAAATAAACCTACTTGTACAGAGTAGGTTTATTATAATTTCATTCGCTATCTTTCCCACGAAGGACTATGACTCTAAGGCAGTTATGCTATCTTGAGAGAGATGTTGCAGTACCTACCCGGGCACAGATCAGTACGACTGTGATGCTCGTCACAATCCCTCGTCAAAAAGAGATCGCTCTCTTTAACGGTCTAGCGGTCGTGGCTTTTGCTCAAACCGCATTGTGCGGTTACTCTGTTTCATACTATTTTAATATGCTTGTCGGCGTATCAACTTACCGATAGCAACGAGGATGATCGCACCCACCATCGCTACGATGAAGCTGTAAATATTAAACCCTGTTACTCCCGGCTGGTTGAAAAGATTCATGATAAATCCCCCTACTAAGGCACCGAGAATACCGAGTAGGATGTCACCAAAGATCCCTTGGCGATTACTAGTCCCCATTACCATGGAAGTTATCCACCCGACTAATGCGCCAAAAATTATCCATACAATAACATTCATACTGATGAAGCTAATTAATAAGTTACTATAATAGAAGACGTCCCGCATGGTAGTTCCTTACTACCCTGAGGGGCTTGCTTTTATAGCGACTTTCATGTATACTACTGCCATCACCTAACTTATCATCAGTTTTACCTATGAACACAGCACTCAAGGCGCGCCTCAAACAGGCGAAGAAAAACACTCCAAAAGGCCGTTCTTTGGCTGGCAAAACAAAGAAATTCCGCCGCAATAACTACTGGACTAAACCAAAGGGTTTCAAGAGAGTTTTGTAAGATAATTTCAAAAACATCCCACTACTCAGTGGGATGTTTTTTTGCTTTACCTGTCATTGCGAGAAGCGAAGCGCCGAAGCAATCTCCTTATATAACTAACAATGAGATTGCTTCGCTCCGCTCGCATGACAAGTATTTTTATGAATGTATTGTATTAACTCTTTTTGAATTTTACAGAGAATTCCGGCTCGTATTTATTTTCGTACTGATCAGTTACTTCCACAGTCTCCCCTTTCATAAGTTTGCTTAGGGCAGCATCACTTAAGAGCTCCATATCACCTGCGAGATCAATCGCAAAATCTTCAAGTTTAGTAATTTCACTGGAAAATTCTTGCTTGATAGCGCCTTCAATCTGCTTTTTCTTTTCGCGCAATGTTTTTAATTTTTCATTTAATTCTTTATATTCGAGCGATGCAGCGAGAGCGTCAGCATAGGCAGTGCGAATATCCTTTTGTTTCTTTTTAGTTTCAACGATGCGGTTAAAGATTTCTTGGAGAGATGTCATAGAAAAGATAATAACTAAGTGGCCTTAGTATACCACATTGAAACTATCTCGGAAAGGTTACTTTCATCCACAAAAAAACACTCCGTAATGGAGTGTTTTTTGTCTTACACAACTTGCCTGCCTTGAACGATACGTATGAGGATGCTGACAATGGCCAGAATAAGTAATAAATGGATTAACCCGCCTATCGTGTACGAAGTAACTACACCTAAAATCCATAGGACAAATAATATGGTCGCGATCATTAATAACATATGACAGATGTTAATTAATTAAATATATCGCTATTTGGTTCGGTGTTTGGGTCAACATCTTTCCACAAGTCCAGATGATTGAATGAAATAAAGACAAAATGTTGTTTTGGCTTGTCCATAGTACATAGGTTAGAGACATTAGTCAGTCTTATGTAGTATACGACGCCGAAAGTAACAGCTTCTTACTAACAGCCAAAGCGATGCTTGAAGGTTATTTTAGCCTATGTATACTACCTAAATAGCTTATTCCCTCTATACTAATTATATGGACTATCTACTTGTAAAATTTGTCACTTTTATAACGGGTGTAGCCGTATTGTATTATGGCATCATGGCAGTACCGCGCAACTTGTTTGTAGAACCGCAACCAAACACAACTACCACATCAACCGCACAGACTAGCACTATAAAAACCACGCCTACATCGACAGCGATCATTATCATCAAAACACCTACATCCACAAAGGTTATACAAGTACCTGTTAAGCCTAAACCAAAACCTCCAGTTGTTAAACCGCCAATTATAGTCGTTCCTGCCCCTACGCCACCTATTACTCCTGCACCACCTACACCTACACCAGAACCAACCCCGACCGGGATCTCCTTGGCTGGCATTCTTGAGGCTACCAACGCTGAGCGTGCAGCAGTAGGAGTGGCACCACTGAAAAATAACACAACCTTAAATCAAGTGGCGACAGTGCGTGTGAATGATATGTTTAAAAACCAATACTTCAGCCATGACGCACCTGACGGCACAACATTCGTTGATACTATCAAGGATGTTGATTACCGCTATTTCAGTGTAGGTGAGAACTTAGCCCTGGGTGACTTTTCAACGAACCAAGGTATTGTTACCGCTTGGTTGAATAGCCCGGGACATCGTGCGAATATGCTTAATGATAATTACACTGAAATTGGTATTGCCATAGCAAAACGTAGTTATGAAGACCGTGACCAATGGATTGCGGTGCAAATTTTCGGAAGACCTCGATAAATTTTCTTGAGAAATAAAATAGCTCAAGACCAGAAATCAATGCATAACTAGGATAATGGATTCGGGGTTCTAAGCAAACCGAGTATCTGCCGTTACAACTCTCGAGGAAGCCTGGAAAGCGAACGTTTTCTCCTATGCTATACACTTATTTCTAAGTGCCTTGAGCTATATCTATATCTACTGTACCCCATGTATTGGATAAGGCAATAACATACTGTGGATAACTTATGCAATAGCGCTGTAATAAGCAAAAAAACCAGCCTTTTTGGCTGGTTTTTTGTGGTGCGGAATTTTAGATACCACTACCAAGTGCGCTGTTACCGCTGTCATCTGTACTAGCATCAACAGTGTTGCCACTATCAGAAGTGTTTCGACTGTTATCACTAGCATCAGTTGTACTGCGATCACTGGCATCAGTGTTGGTACGGGAACTTGCATCCGTGTTAGAACGGTCACTAGCGTCCGTAGCTGAGCGATCACTCGCGTCAACATTGGTGCGGTTGTTACTGTTACTATTGTCTGTAACAGAGTTATCGAGATTTGCGTTGCCGCGTGCATTTACGACATTGAGGTTACCTTGCGCTGCAAGCGTCAAAGCAAGAACATTGCCTGGCTGACCACTATTTCTACCGTTTAAACTAAGGTTCATACCTTGAGTTAAGCGGCTGAAAAAGTTACTCTGACCATCAAGTGTGGTTTGGTCGTTTGCAAAAACATGCATACGATGACCTTCACGTGTGTTCAACCAAAATGATTTATCACGTGGATTGATGTCAGATACAGTACCTGAATACTGCAATGGCGCAGCAGCGACTGGAGCTACTACTGTATAACGATTTGCTTTTGTTCGATTTTTGATAAGAGCTGCATTAACCCCTAACAAATCTCCAGCTGCGGAACGGCCCTCAACGCGGACTGAATCGCCTACATGGAAATCACCCATTGATGCGATTGATCCGTCGTAGCGGTTAAGTTTTACACTTGAACCTGCTCCAACTTTCCAATCACCACCCCAGGAACGAACAACGATCCCTGAAGATTCTTGTGCAACGACAATACCTTCAATGATAGTGTGACCTTCGCGGGAAACACTAATCTTGATAGGTGAATCGGCACCGCCCAAAGCAACATTGCTTGCGATTGATGGATTGAAGCTGTCGGCAGAGACTCCAGTTCCACCCATAACTCCAAGTGCCAAGAATGGCAGCGATGCTGCTAGACCCACAATTTTTTTGAATAACATAATTTTCCTCCTTAAATAATGAAGTACCCGCCAAGGACGTAAACCTTTGTGCGAGATGATGTATGTAGTGCGCACTACACCAGTTACTGACGCACTGGCCTTAGCGGAATTACAGTATCAATTATTTCTCATACAAAAGACAGTCCAGGCTGGACTGTCTTTTGTTACGTACTTATTAGATTGTTTCGGATGAATTTTCTGTATCTGACGGGGTTGTAGCGGACCCAGCGTTCGTACTTGTTGTTGCCTGATCACTATTTGTTGACCCATCAGAGCTGTTATTTGTTGTTGTATCCCCACCTACTGTGGAAGTATTTGCTCCTGTGTTTGTATTAGTAGAAGTAACAGTGTCATCACTTCCCTGCCCCGTTGTTGGCTCAGCAGTTATCTCTGAAGTTGTAGTCGGAGTTGTTGTTTCTGGAGCTGTAACTACTGGCGGATTGACTCTTCGCGCCACCACCGAAGTTGCATGTATAGTGTTTTGCGCACTATTGAACAATCCAGTGACGACTACTCGCATAGTACTATCGAGATTGTCGGTTGAAGTTGTTGACCCATTAGGTGTGTTGAAACTAACGAGTGTATTTTCATCGAGATGTACAATAATTTCTTGACCGGCGGTATTCGCCATTACAAACGTACCAATATCCAAGGCGGTTGCATCGAGAATGATACCTGTTGTTCTTCGGACCTGAATTGCGTTATCACGAATCGAGGTGGCGATAATAACCGGACTAGCTGACATTGTTGGATCGATCATCCCACCCACTCCATCCAACTGATCATCGGTTGTTGTTGTCACTGTTGTTGTAGTGGTAGGAGTTTGAGCTGGTGTTGATGTAGACATGATACCAACGACAGTAATTGGATCGTCGATACTCATTTCATCCAACGTTGCTTCTGTACCATCACGACGCATAAGCATGGTTTGCTCATTCACTTCCACACTCCATGTTGCGCCCCATGCGGAAACTAAGATTCTCATCGGTGCGGCGGTGGTGTGCATCTCACCGTCATCTTCTAAACCACTTGCCGTACTTGTAACATCAGTTGATGTATTTGAGGTACCAGCACCTGTGCCAACGGTGGTATCTGTAGTGGTTGTATCCGTTGTAGTATTTGTATCGGTAGTATCAGTTGTTCCTGTAACAGCAGTAGAAGTATTTGATGAAATTGGTAAGAGCTGTCCGCGGATTTCACCATTAGGGTAGTTTTCAGAATGGACATTTACATACCATTTTCCATTTACAAGATCACTATACTGTTGCTGCGTTAAGGTAATTTGCTCATTAGTGATTTGTCCGTTTGATAGCGGGAACAGAATTCCTGCATTTTCGCCCAGTGCTGCCGGACCGTGAATGTGCGCACCAGTCTCGTTACTTGTTAAACCTGAGAAAGAAAGTGAGACATTAGCATTTGTTTGGTTTGCATCAACCTGCACTGTTGCACTACCGATTGCAGGTGAAGGATTGGTTGGCACTTCTTGCCCGCTATTTAATGTTGCGGTGAACACGGTGATCGTTGCCGGTAATGAATTTGGGGAGGTGGTATTAGAATCAGTTGAAGTTGGTGTTTCCATGATTCCAACATCTTGTCCCAAATATGTACCAATGATACGAGCTGAACCATTTGAGCTGATTTGCACTGACATCGGCTGGTTTACCACCGGTGTAACAGGCGAGTTTGCAGCGAAGGCTGCATAACCTGTGAGCGAACTCGTGAACACGGCGAGCCCGGTCCAAAATGAGATAATTTTTTTCATAATGTTTATTTAAGGATTAATTTCCTCACGCAGCACAGAAGCATGGCTAGGAGAGGTAGAGTCAAGGTACATGACGCAAGGTTATGCTGATGGTTACAGACTAGGTAATTGCTAAAAACAAAAACAACCCGAGAAGTATCGGATTGTTTTTGAGATGACCACGAGTATAAAGAACGAACACCCCCTCTCGACGCCTCGTGGTGGCACGTCGAGAGGGGTTGCCGAAGGAGTTGGGGATGTTAATCCGCTAGAGCGACGCCTGCTGCGAAGACGTCTGAGGACGATTCGCGCCCTTCTTGGCCTGCTTGCGCTCGCGGCGCTCATGGCTGCGGCGCTTGTCCATGCAGTCGGGCTTGCCGCAGATGTGGAGGTAGACCGGCACCTCCACCGTCTCCATCTCCATGTCGGACACCTTCTTGCCCTTCTGACCCGGCTTCGCCTTCTGAACCGTGGTCTTGCCGATCAGCTTGCGCTGGATCGCCACACGGTTACAGCTGAGCTTGTTGAAGCAGCTCACCGTACGCTTGCTGGGTTCGATCGTTTCGTACTCAGCTTCCCTCTCGCTCACAGCAGCCTCCTCTGGCTCCATCCGGAATTGGATGATGCCACATTCTACCTCAAAAAATGCCTTTTGTAAAGGCTATAATGCTTATTTCTACGCACATATTGACACTACCACTTTTTTACCTTATAATAGGCCTCAAATATAACTATTCCGAGGTAGCGCAGCGGTAGCGCAGGAGACTGTTAATCTCTTGGTCGCGGGTTCGAATCCCGCCCTCGGAGCACATCAAAAAAATGGCCTATTAAGCCATTTTTTTGTAGCCCCACTACGGGACGTTCGAACCCATAGCGAGCATAGGCAAATTAACCAGTAAAGTGCTAAGATAACGAAAACTTGATACCTTAACTGGGTTGCCTTTTGCCGTTATTGAATCGATGCATGCTGGTGCTGTTCCCATAATTTCAGATATTCCAGCCCACCACGATTTAATTACCGGTAACCAAGACGGACTTTTTTTCAAAGATGAGTCAGATCTCAAAAAAATACTACTCAAATCAATTTCATTATATGCTAAAATCTATAGCAACTACAGCAAAAATGTTATAGAAAAAATACAATCTTTATCTCAGTTATCACAAATAAATTTTACCAACAACTTTACATTATATGGAAAAAGAAAAGAAAATTTACCTGGGAGTTTACGGCATTTACCTACAGAACAATCAAGTGCTCGTTATTAAGAAGGCGCGCGGTCCATACACTGGAAAATATGATTTACCTGGCGGAAGGCTTAACTTTGATGAAACTACAGATCAATGTCTTGAACGAGAATTAATGGAAGAGACAAATGCACGAGTACTGAATAAAGTCTTGGTGGGAATCAACGAATATCAATGCCAATATACCAAAGAAGATGGTGCTATCAAGGATTTTCATCATTTAGGGATTTACTATAAAGTCGATCTTTTTATTAACAATCTTAAAACTACGCCTGATGGACAGGATTCAAATGGTGCTATTTTTATACCTGTTTCAGAATTTACCCTTGATAATACTTCACCAATTTCGTTTCCAATGATCAAACGATCTCTAGTTTTATAACTTAGCTGACTGGTTAGAACATAAATAAAAAATGGCCAAATAGCCATTTTTTATTTATGTTCTAAATTCTACTAATTAGAGTACCTTGCTCTAGACTGCCTTTGATCAAATCATAAACATATGATGCCATACAATCCTCTTTTGTAAGTTTACCGACTTCTTCTCTTGTAAACCATTTAATTTCAGTTATATTTTCGTCCTGTTTAATATTTTTTGTAGTAGGTATTTGTTCACCCGCATATTGAACACGAAATATAAAAAGTATTTTAGGCTGTTCAGCGGTACCGTAATGGAGCACTTTCGGGAGTGCTCGGCCTGCATTAACGATGCAATCGATTGCATCAATGAGATCGAGCCTGAATAGCCAATCCTCACCTCCTCAACGTAAGGAGGAATACAACGGCAACATTACTACTAACCCTGTCGCGGTCAGGCAAAAACCCGCGCTTACCCCCTCTTCAACGTAAAGAGGGGTTTACTATTTATAACAATCATTGCGACCTTGATTAAGGAATACAGTCTCACCAGTTCGGAAAATAGGACATCTGGAAAGCACAAGCCAGTTATACACAGCGTAATTGGTTTTTTATTTGACGAGATTTTTTTTGAGGTATATCATATCCCCTATAGGGGGATATTTAATTTTATACTATGTATCGACCAAAAAATACTCAGGAACGCATTCTACATCGCCTTAAAATTTCCTTAGGTCACCTGAAAAAGGTTATTACTATGGTTGAAGAAAGTGAATACTGTGTTGATGTTATCCATCAATCTAAGGCTTTGCAAAAAGCGCTTAAAGAAACCGATAACCTTATATTAGAGAACCATTTAAATACGTGCGCCACCAAGGCTATACGTGAAGGCAAGGAGCAAAAAGCGATCGAAGAAATCATGAGTATTATTAAAAAATCTTAATTTAAAACATATGCATAAAGTTTCGCTGCCGCTTACCATATCGCTTATGGCAGTCACAGGGGTCGTCGGGTTGGCCGGTGGCTACTACGTCTCTCCTACTTACCAGCAAACGATGTATACAAAAGAAGATATGGGACTCGGATTAGCAGACCGACTCCTTGATTTGCGTTATATAAATAAAATGGCCACGCATCATAAGGGGGCGATCCTTCTCGCAAAGCAGCTCGAAACCAAAACACAACGCGAGGAGATGAAAAAATTAGCTCTCGATATCCAAACAGGTGAACCAAAACTAATTGCTGAACTGTATCAGTGGAAGAACGACTGGTATAACGATTCTCGCGAAGCGCCTGATCCAATCGTTGCCGACCTCGGTTCGCAAGACGACAAAGTTGATTTACGTTTTTTAAATGCTCTTATCAGCCATCATGAGGCTGGGATTGAGATGACTAAAGAAGCGCGGGTTAAAAGTAGCCGAAGTGAAATTTTAGACAATGCGGATGCGGTTGAACAATTTTTATCCGGAAGCATTGTGACGCTGAAAAATTTGCGTGAAACATGGTACGATGTTAAATAATTAAAATCATATGCTGCAAAAAAACTTTCAAGTTCGCGGAATGCATTGCGCGAGTTGTGAATTTAACATCAGCAAAAAACTGAAGGCCTTATTCGGTGTTGAATCATGCACTGTCAACTACGCTACCGAAAAAGCAACTATTTCATATGATCCAGGCAAAATATCGATTGACGCAATGAATGAGGAGCTTGGTAAACTCGGATACTCCATAATGAATATGGAAGATCGCTCAAAACATGCAATGAGCGGCGACCACAGCGAGCATACCGGTGGCGGCCAAACGAAAGAATACAAACTTAAAGAACTTGACACCATGAAAGAAAAGGTTGATTTTGCACTCCCGGTGACGTTCCTGGTTTTTGCCCTCATGTTGTGGGATATTGCCGCTCAGGTTATCCCCTCCGTACCAAACTTGCCGATTCCCATGCCACTGTTCAACACTATAACGTTTGTCCTTGCGGCGATATCCCTGTTTTGGATTGGCAAACCATTTGTTGACGGAGTGATCAAGTTTATTTTTTACAGAACCGCTAACATGGATACGCTTGTCGGCATTGGGACGCTTACAGCTTTTATATACAGCAGCCTCATACTTTTACTGCCGCCATTAAAAAATTTGTTAAATGTACCTGACTATACCTATTTTGATGTCACCATCGTAGTAATCGGGTTCGTGACACTCGGTAAATATCTTGAAGCGAAATCAAAACTGAAAACCGGCGATGCTATTGAGAAACTTCTTAACCTTCAAGCCAAGACTGCTTTTGTTATTCGAGAAGGTGTAGAGCTTGAAGTGCCGGTAAGCGATGTCGCGAGCGGAGACAGCATAATTGTAAAACCCGCGTCCAGAATACCCGTTGACGGCATACTTCTTGACGGCTCATCATTTGTTGATGAGGCAATGATTACCGGTGAACCCATGCCCGTCAAAAAAGAAAAATCCGATACGGTGGTGGCGGGCACCCTTAACACATCGGGAACATTTACATTCAGGGCAACAAAAGTTGGCTCTGAAACACTTTTGTCACATATAATTACAATGGTTGAAGATGCACAAGGCAGTAAAGCTCCGATACAAGCGCTGGCCGACAAAATCTCCGCTGTGTTTGTACCCACCGTTATTATTCTCTCGTTTCTCACGCTTGGCGTCTGGTTGTCTGTTGGGACGCACTATCTTGGTTTCTCACAAGCACTGTCCTACGGACTAGTTTCGTTTGTTGGTATTCTCGTTATTGCCTGTCCTTGCGCCCTGGGTCTTGCTACGCCAACCGCTATTATCGTCGGCGTGGGCAAAGGAGCGCGAGAAGGTATTTTGATAAAGGATGCGGCTACTCTTGAAAAACTGCACAAGGATACGACAATAGTTGTT